>JANJSZ010000157.1 GCA_024711405.1 Acidovorax sp. | reverse complement strand
GCTGTTTCGCACGCATGGCGATCTGCACGCCATTGCGGTGCTGGAGGGCGAACGCCCCGTGGCGCTCATCAACCGCCAAGAGTTCATGAACCACTACGCCACGCTGTACTTTCGCGAGGTGCACGGCCGCGAGCCCTGCATGGCGTTCGCCAGTACGTCGCCGCGCGTGGTGGAGATGGACTGCGACGATGTCGCTGTACGTGCTGTGGATGCCCCACTTCTGGTGCGGCGTGATGAAGTTCAGCTGGATTTCCTTGTTGCCGTTGGGCTTCTTGCCCTCGACTTCGTGCAGCGTCTTCAAATGCACCGGTGGGCGGTAGCTCACAAAACCTTCACCGAAGTCGCGCATCCACGGGTGGTCCTGGTAGAACTGCTGGCGGCCCGTGAGGGTGCGCCATGGGATGTACTCGTGCACGTTGGTGTAGCCGGCGTTGTAGCTTACCTTCTCGCTCTCCAGCCCCGACCAGGTGGGCGAGCTGATGATCTTGCGCGGCTGCGCCTGGATGTCACGGAAGCGAATCTTCTCGTCCTCGCGGTGCAGCGCCAGGTGCACGTGGTCGCGGCCGGTCTGCTTGCCCAGGGCCTCCCAGGCCTTGCAGGCCACATGGCCGTTGGTTTCGGGGGCCAGCATCATCACCACTTCGGTGGCGTCGATGTCGCTCACGATGCGGGGCATGCCCTGCGTCACGCCCTCTTCCTTCACCCGGCCGTTCAGGTCGCCGAGCTGGCCGACTTCGGTCTGCGTGTTCCAGCCAATGCCCTTGCCGCCGTTGCCCGCCTTGTCCATCAAGGGGCCCAGGGCCGTGAAGCGCTTGTAGAGGTTGGGGTAGTCGCGCTCGACCACCGTGACCTGCGGCGCAGTCTTGCCGGGGATGAGTTCGCACTCGCCCTTCTTCCAGTCGCGCACGCCATAGGGCTGGGCCATTTCGCCGGCCGTGTCGTGCATGATGGGGGTGAGCACCACGTCCTTTTCGACGCCCAGGTGGCCCACGCTGACCTCGCTCACGGCCTTGGCAAAACCCTTGTAGATCTCCCAGTCGCTCTTGGCCTGCCAGGCCGGGTCCACCGCGGTGGACAGCGGATGGATGAAGGGGTGCATGTCGCTGGTGTTGAGGTCGTTCTTCTCGTACCAGGTGGCCGTGGGCAGCACGATGTCGGAGTACAGGCAGGTCGTGCTCATGCGGAAGTCGAGCGTGACCAGCAGGTCGAGCTTGCCTTCGGGCGCATTGGCGTGCCACTGCACTTCTTCGGGCTTGGCTTCGTCCTTGCCCAGGTCCTTGCCCTGCACGCCGTGGGTGGTGCCCAGCAGGTGCTTGAGGAAGTATTCATGCCCCTTGCCCGAAGAGCCCAGGATGTTGGAGCGCCACACGAACATGTTGCGCGGCCAGTTGTCGGGATGGTCAGGGTCTTCGCAGCTCATGGTGAGGTTGCCGTCCTTGAGCGACTGCACCACATAGTCCTTGGCGTCCATGCCTTTGGCTGCGGCGTCCTTGGCGACCTGCATCGGATTGGTCTGGAGCTGGGGCGCAGAAGGCAGCCAGCCCATGCGCTCGGCGCGCACGTTGTAGTCGATCTGGGCGCCGTGGTAGGCGCTGGCGTCGGCCAGGGGCGAGAGGATTTCCTCCATGCCCAGCTTCTCGTAGCGCCACTGGTCGGTACGGGCGTAGAAGAAGCTCGTGCTGTTCATCTGGCGGGGCGGGCGGATCCAGTCGAGTGCAAAGGCCAGCGCCGTCCAGCCGGTCTGGGGCCGCAGCTTTTCCTGGCCCACATAGTGCGCCCAGCCGCCTCCGCTCTGGCCGATGCAGCCGCACAGCATCAGCATGTTGATGATGCCGCGGTAGTTCATGTCGCAGTGGTACCAGTGGTTCATGGCCGCGCCGATGATCACCATGGATTTGCCATGGGTCTTGTCGGCGTTGTCGGCGAACTGGCGCGCCACGGTGATGATCTGGTCGCGCGGCACGCCCGTGATCTTTTCCTGCCATGCGGGGGTGTAGGGGCGGTCCGCGTCGTAGCTGCCGCCGGGCTCTTCACCGGGCAGACCCCGGTCGATGCCGTAGTTGCCGGCCAGCAGGTCGAAGACGGTGGCCACCATCACCCGGCCCTGGGCTTCGTGCCCCGCCAGTTCCAGGTGGGACACAGGCACCCGGCGCACCATCACGTCGCCGCCCTGTTCGTTGGCCGTGAAATTGGGCGTCTGCACGCCGCCAAAGTACGGGAAGGCCACATCGGCCACGTCATAGGCCTGCGCTCCGTCCTCGATCACCGAGAGCTTGAGCTTGACCGTATTGCCGGTGCGCGCTTCCTTGTTCTCCAGGTTCCACAGGCCCTGGTCCGCACGGCCATCGGCGCCCCAGCGGAAACCAATGGAGCCGTTGGGCAGCGTGACCTGGCCCAGTTCGTCGTAGCCCACGGTCTTCCAGTCGGGGTTGTTCGACTGGTCGAGCTGGCCGGGGAAGTCGCTGGCGCGCACATAGCGGTCGGGCACCATCACGGTGCGGCCATCGGGCAGCGTCTTTTCCTTCAACACGACCAGCAGCGGCAGGTCGGTGTAGCGGCGCGCGTAGTCGTCAAAATAGGTGCTGCGGCCCTTGCCGCCGTCCTTGAAGTAGAACTCCTTGAGGATCACATGGCCCATGGCCATGGCCACGGCGGCATCGGTGCCCTGCTTGGGGTGCATCCACAGGTCGCCCAGCTTGGCCACCTCGGAGTAGTCAGGGGTGATGGCCACGACCTTGGTGCCCTTGTAGCGCACCTCGGTCAGGAAGTGGGCATCCGGCGTGCGCGTCTGGGGCACGTTGGAACCCCAGGCAATGATGTACGAGCTGTTGTACCAGTCGGCCGACTCGGGCACGTCGGTCTGCTCGCCCCACACCTGCGGGCTGGAGGGTGGCAGGTCGCAGTACCAGTCGTAGAAGCTCATGCACACGCCGCCGATCAGGCTCAGGTAGCGCGAACCGGCTGCATACGAAATCATCGACATCGCGGGGATGGGCGAGAAACCGATGATGCGGTCGGGGCCGTGCTTCTTGATGGTGTACACGTTGGCGGCGGCAATCATCTGGTTGACTTCGTCCCAGGTGCTGCGCACGAAGCCGCCCAGACCACGCTGCTTTTGCCATTCGCTGCGCGCGGCATTGTTCTCGACGATGCTGGCCCAGGCGTCCACGGGGCTCTTGGCCAGCGCGATGGCGGCACGCCAGTGCTTGAGCAGGCGGCCGCGCACCATGGGGTACTTCACGCGGTTGGCGCTGTACAGGTACCAGCTGTAGCTGGCGCCGCGTGCGCAGCCACGGGGCTCGTGGTTGGGCAGGTCGGGGCGGGTGCGGGGGTAGTCGGTCTGCTGGGTTTCCCAGGTCACGATGCCGCCCTTGACGTAGATCTTCCACGAGCAGGAGCCCGTGCAGTTCACGCCGTGGGTGCTGCGCACGATCTTGTCGTGCGCCCAGCGGTCGCGGTAGGCGTCTTCCCAGGTGCGGTCTTCACCGTTGGTCTCGCCGTGGCCTTGGGCAAAGGTCTCGCGCGGTTGCGAGAAGTACGAAAGTCGATCGAGAAAATGGCTCATCGGGGGCTCCTTGTTCTGTTCAGGGGGTCTTCAGCAAGGCATGGTGGCGTTCTTGCGGGCGTAGTGCCACCAGGTAATCACAATGCAAACGAGGTAGAAAGCAAAGAACGTCCACAGCGCGGCATGGGGGCTGCCCGTCAAGGCAATCGAGCTGCCATAGCTCTTGGGAATGAAGAACCCGCCGTAGGCGGCCATGGCGGCGGTGAAACCCAGCGTGGCGGCGCCCAGGGTGTTGCCTTCCTTGTTGGCGCTGGCCACGGCGGCGGCGTCGTTCTTGTCCACACCACGCATGGCTTCGGTCAGGAAGATCACGGGGATCATGCGGAAGGTGGAGCCGTTGCCGATGCCGGTGGTGAGAAACAGCACCAGGAAGCACACGAAGAAGCCGGCAAACTGGCCTTCGTTGCCTGCCGAGGGAAGGAACACCGTCACACCCACCACGGCCAGCGCCATGACGATGAAGTTCCACAGTGTGACGCGGGCTCCACCGAGCTTGTCGGCCATCCAGCCGCCAAACGGGCGGATCACGGCGCCCACCAGCGGGCCCAGCCAGGCATAGGCCAGCGGGTTGATGCCGGGGAACTGGCTCTTGATGAGCAACGGAAAGCCTGCGGCATAGCCAATGAACGAGCCGAAGGTGCCCAGGTACAGCACACACATCAGCCAGTTGTGCTTGCGCTTGAAGATGGCGGCCTGCGCGGCGAACGAAGCACGCGCATCGGCAATGTCGTTCATGCCGAACCAGGCGGCCAGCGCGGTGATGGCGATCCATGGCACCCAGATGAAGGCGGCGTTCTGCGTCCAGACCTGCACGGTCTGGCCGTTCTTCACGATGGTCTGGCCTTCGCCGCCAAAGATGCCGAAGATGCCGGCCGTCACGACCAGCGGGCTCAGGAACTGCACCACCGAAACGCCCAGATTCCCCAGGCCGGCATTCACACCCAGCGCCGAGCCCTTGCGCTCCTTCGGGAAGAAGAAGCTGATGTTGGCCATGCTGGAGCTGAAGTTGCCACCACCCAGGCCGCACAGCAGCGCCAGGATGAGCATGGTGGGGTAGGCCGTGGTGTTGTCCTGCACGGCAAAGCCGATGCCGATGGCGGGGATCAGCAGCGAGGCGGTGGAGATCGCCGTCCAGCGGCGCCCCCCCACCAGCGGCACCATGAACGAGTAGAAGATGCGCAGCGTGGCGCCCGAAAGCGCGGGCGCTGCCGCCAGCCAGAACAGCTGGTTGGTCGAATACTTGAAGCCCAGGCCCGGCAGGCTCACGGCCACCACGCTCCAGACCTGCCAGATGGCAAAGGCCAGGAACAGCGCGGGCACCGAGATCCAGAGATTGAGCTTGGCGACGGCCTCGCCTTCGCGCTCCCAGAAGGACTTGTCCTCCGGCGTCCAGAGAGTGAGCAGGCGCCCCTGGCGCCCGCTGGTGGTGGTGGCAGACATGGTGAGATTCCTTGAGATAAATCAGCGGACAGCCGCAGGTGCGGTGGCGCCCTGCGAGCCCATGACGGGGGTGCGGCGCACTTCGGTGAAATACATCCAGATCAGCGAGACCCAGACCACGCCATACATCAGCATGAACGCACTGGAGCGGACGCCGGTGAAGTCCATCAGAGCGCCGAACATGATGGGCAGGACGAAGCCGCCCAGCCCCCCCGCCAGACCCACAATGCCGCTGATGGCACCGATGTTTTTCGGATAGTCGTCGCTGATGTACTTGAAGACGCTGGCCTTGCCGAAGGCGAACGCCACGCCCAGCACCCCCATCAGTGCCGTGAACGCATAGACATTCAGGCCGAGGTGGAACGTGGTGGGCCCATTGACCGTGAGGATGGTGAAATCGGTCTGCGGATAGCTCAGCAGGAACAGGCAGATCCAGCTCACCCACATCACCCACCAGGTGACGCTGTGGGCACCGTACTTGTCACTGAGCACACCGCCAATGGCGCGCAGCACGCCGCCCGGCAGCGAGAAGCAGGCCGCCAGCAGCGCTGCCACGCGGATGTCCAGGCCGTATTCACCCACGTAGTACTGCACCATCCACAGCGACAGCGCCACATAGCCGCCAAACACGATGCTGTAGTACTGGCAGTACTTGATGACCTTGGGGTCCTTCAGCGCCCTGAGCTGGTCGGTGAACTTGACGTTGCTGGGCACCAGGTGGGCCGGGTCGCTGTAGCTGAACAGCCAGAACAGCACCAGCGTGCCGAGCATGATGGCGGCGTACACCTGCGGCACCATGGTCCAGCCAAAGGCCACCAACAGCACCGGGGCCACGAACTTGTTCACGGCCGCGCCCGAATTGCCCGCCCCATACACCCCCATCGCCGTGCCCTGCCGATTCCTGGGAAACCAGCGCGCCACATAGGGCGTGCCCACCGAGAACGAGCCACCCGCCAGGCCCACAAACAGGCCGATCGTGAGGAAATGCCAGTACTCGGTGGCATAGCTCATGAGCCAGATGGCCGGCACCGTCAGTGCCATGAGCACGGCCATGACAATCCGCCCGCCAAACCGGTCGGTCCAGATGCCCAGCGGCACGCGCACCAGCGAGCCGGTGAGCACCGGCATGGCCGTGAGCAGGCCGAACTGCGTGGCGCTCAGGTTCAGCATTTTCTTGATGGGAATGCCGATCACCCCGAACATCATCCACACCATGAAGCAGACGGTGAAGGCAAGCGTGCTGACCAGAAGCACGGACCAAGCCTGCCGGGTGCGTTGCGGACTGTCGCCCGCCGAAAGCGCTGCGTTTGCCATGGGTTGTTCCCTCTGTTTCCTGTATGGCACGCATGGTCCCGCGAAGGCAGGGTTTTGCCTATCCCTCTTCAGGACGGGTCAGCACGGCAAAAGGATGATGGGATCGCCGTCCCATCGTTCGAAAGGACTAGTCCCCTGAAACAGGAATGTCGGGGCTTGCGCGCTACCGCTGGCGGTCAGAGGCGTACACGGCGGCCTGCACGCGCGAGCTCAGTCCCAGTTTGCGCAGGATGTGCTGCACATGGATCTTGACGGTGGTTTCGGCAATATCCAGCGCCCGGGCGATTTCCTTGTTGCTGGCGCCCCGTGCAATCTCGCGCAGCACATCTTCCTCGCGTGGTGACAGGGGCGTGCTCTGCGGCGCCACCGCTGGTGTCTTGTCGGACGGCGACGCTGCAAGGGCGCCGTTCACCTCTGGTGCGCCCTGCGACTGGAAAGCAGCCACCAGCTTGCCCATCAACTCCGGGCTGACCACGGGCTCGCCGGCGGCCGCGCGGTGAATGGCCTGCGCCAGCAGATCGCCGTCGATGGTCTTGAGCAGATACCCCTGTGCACCATTGCGCAGCGCGGTGGCCAGATCCTGTGAATCTTCGCTCACGGTGAGCATGAGCACGCGGGAGGCCGGAGACACTTCTCGCAGCCCCTGGATGGCGTCCACCCCGGTCACCCCGGGCAAATGGTTGTCGAGCAGGATCACGTCCGGGCGCAGTGCGGGGGCCAGGCGCATCGCCTGCGCAGCATCGCCCGCCTCGCCCACCACCTGCAGGCGAGGGTCCTGCCCCAGCAAGGCCACCAAGCCCCGGCGAAACAGGTTGTGGTCGTCCACGACGAGCAAGGTCACGGGCGGCAGATTTGGCATAGGCATCAATGAACGAAACGGGCAACAGGCAGCATGGACGGCTCGCGCGGCTCCTGCGCTGCGGACAGGGTGGGAAGCTCGATGCACACGCGCGTGCCCGCACCGGAAGACGAATCGACCTGCACCGCCGCGCCAATGCGCTGCGCGCGCTCGCGCATGATGCCCAGACCGACATGTATGGAGTCGGGCGGCACCGCCCGAACATCAAACCCCACCCCGTTGTCCTGCACTTCGAAGCGCCAGCGGGGATGCCGTTGCACGCGCAACTCCACCCGGGTCGCGCCCGCGTGCTTGCGCACGTTCGACAGGGCTTCCTGCACCATGTGCAGGACCTGGATCTGCACATCGGACGGCAGGGGCAGGCCGTGGCCCGCCATGGTGAGCGCAGTGGCGATGCCGGTCTGGTGCTCGAACTTGGAAAGGGTCGAGCGCAGTGCCGTCTCGATGTCTTCTTCGCTGGTACGTGTGCGAAAGTGCACCAGCAATTCGCGCACATCGGCATAGCACTCGCGCACGCCCACATCGAGCTCGCCCATGCTGCGGTCCCGCGCCACGGTATCGCCCTTGGCCACGGCATCGCGCAGCAGCTGCGTCTGGATCTTGAGGAAAGCCAGCGACTGGGCAATCGAGTCATGCAGCTCGCGCGCCAGCAGGCTGCGCTCCTGCGCCACGGCGGCCTCGCGCTCCAGGGCAGTGGCGCGCAAGCCCTCCATGGCGCTGGCCAGATGGCGCGTCATGGCTTCCAGAAGATCACGCACTTCATCCGTCAGCGCCACCGACGGGCGGAAAAACAGATTGACCTCGCCGAGCACCCGCTGCTGCATCTGTACCGGTATGGCCACCAAGGTCTGGTAGCCGGCATCGCGGCAATGCGGAAACCCCAGCGGAGTGGATGCAATGATCGGTATGACGCGGGTATGTGCCTGGTGCTGCGGCTGGCCGCACATGCAGGTGCCCGTGTGCAGGCAATGCTCCTGTTCGGTCATGGCGTGCGGCATGCCGTCGCCGGCCAGCAGCACATAGCGCTCGTTGGCCTCGTCGGACCAGCGCACTGCGGCCGCATCGGCGCCCGCCACCCGGCGGATCTGCTGCACAAAGCCTTGCGCCAGCGCTTCCAGGGCGGTCGCCGTGGAAGCCAGCGCGCTCACCTCATAAAGCGCCGCCAGGCGCTGGTTCTGCACGGCGATGCTGGCGGTCTTCTCGCGCACCTTTTGCTCCAGGTCCTCGTGCGAGACCTGCAAGGCATGGGCCATCCGGTTGAAGCCCGCCGAAAGCTGGCCAAATTCGTCCTCTTCCTCCAGGGGTAGCCGCACGCCCCACTCACCCTGGCGCAAGCGCGCCAGCGCCTGCTGCAATTGCGCCAGCGGGTTGATCACCAACAGGTAGCTCACCGCCATGAAGGTCACCGCTGCGGCAATCGCCACGGCCATCATGAAGAGTTGAAAGACATGCAACGCGGCCGTCCAGCCCGCGATCTGGATTTCTATGGCCTCGACGAAACCGTCCACCTGCTGCACAAAGCGGTCGGCCTGGGCCAGGGACCGGGCACGGTCCGGCGGCAAGCCCAGGGACCACTCGGTGCGCAAACCCACCCAGGTGGTGCGGATGCTTTCATAGCGTGTCCGCGTGTCCTCCCCCCAAGGCACGAACAGGGGGCGCGAGGGATCGCCCGTGCGCAGCAACTCCAGGCTGGCGTCGAACTGCCGCGCTTGCCTTTGCACCTCTTCGGGGAACGCCGTCTGCTGCACCAGCACCATGCGCAGCATGTGCATGCGCAGGCGCCCGGCCTCGTTGACAGCCGCCGCGCCCCCTTCGAGTTTCCAGGTCACCCACAGCGTCAAGCCGATGGAAGCCAGGGCCACCAGCAGAAAGCCCCCGCCCATGGCCAGCAGTTTGAAGGTCAGCGGGGACTTGGTGCGCATGGGCGCAGTGTAGGAAGAATGGGCAGACTCTGTCTTGACTTAAATCAAGCTGGAGATGCGTAGCATGGCGCCATGCCGTCCACGTTTTCCCACTTTTTGCGGCCTCTGGGAGCCGCTTTCACCGCCCTGGCCCTTGCCGGTTGCGCCAGTTCCCCTGCCGTGGTGCCTGGCGCCTTGTGGCCGGCGCCGCTGGAAGGCGCCGCGCCCACCGACATACTGCTGCTCGGCGAGCAGCATGACGCCCCCGACCACCAGCGGCTGCAACGCGACACGGTGCTGTGGCTGGCAGCGCGCGGCCGGCTGGCGGCCCTGGTGCTGGAAATGGCCGAGCGCGGCCACAGCACCGCAGCACTGCCGCAGGATGCCACCGAGGAGAAGGTACAGGCGGCCCTGCAGTGGCACGACGCCGCCTGGCCCTGGTCTACCTATGGCCCCGTGGTCATGGCCGCCGTGCGTGCCGGGGTGCCCGTGCTGGGGGGCAACCTGCCGCGCAGCGCAATGGCCGTGGCCATGCAGGAAACCCGCTGGGACGGCCACCTGTCCTCCACCGCCCGCCAGCAACTGCTCGATGCGCTGCAGGACGGCCATTGCGGTCTGCTGCCCGCCGCGCGCCTGCCTGCCATGGCCCGCATCCAGATCGCGCGCGACGCCAGCCTGGCCCGCACCGCACAGGAGGCGGTGCGCCCGGACCAGACCGTGCTGCTGGTGGCCGGGGGCGAACATGTGCTGCGCCACCGGGGTATTCCCACCCACTGGCCGCGCAGTTTGACATCCAAAGTGCTTTCAGCGCATACGGATCCGGCGCTAGCAGCTACCAAAACAGGAGTTGATATTGCCATCACCACCGCGCCGCTGCCGCCGCAGGACGCGTGCGCCGTGTTGCGCCCGCAGAAGTAGCCCCCACCGGCACGCCGGCAGGAAAAGCCGTCGGCCCCGCTGTAGCTCACCCCGCCTGTTGGGCCCGCACCAGGGCGGCCAACGCCTCGTCTTGGGCACATCGATGGGAAACTATTGGAACTGCGCCAGCGAGGAATAGCCGGTGCCGCAATCGTCCACCGCCAGCCGCAGGCCCCGTTCGCGCAGACGCCGCAGGTCACCAGCGCCAATGTCCATCGGATGGCGCATGAATCGCTTTCTTCGATCCCCTGCTGGCCTAGCTGCGACAATGTTGCGGCTATGACCAACGCCTATATTCTTACCCTGTCCTGCCCCGACCGCCTGGGGCTGGTGCATGCTGTCTCGGGCTTCCTGGTGGAGCACGGCGGCAACATCGAAGAAGCCGCCCAGTACAACGACCACGCCACCGGCCTGTTCTTCATGCGCGTGCAGTTCGCCTGCGACCTGCACGACCACGCCACTCTCAAGGCCCGCCTGACCAGCTTTGCAGAGCCCCACCAGATGCACTGGACCCTGCATGCGACGGCCACGCCCATGAAAACCGTGCTCCTGGTCAGCAAGGAAGGCCATTGCCTGAACGATCTGCTGTTCCGCTGGAAGAGTGGCCTGCTGCCCATCGACATCCGCGCCATCATCAGCAACCACCGCGACTTCTACCAGCTGGCGGCCAGCTACAACGTGCCGTTCCACCACATCCCGGTGACTGCCGCCACCAAGCCCCAGGCCGAAGCCAGGCAGCTCGAGATCATCGAGGCCGAAGGGGCCGAGCTGGTGGTGCTGGCGCGTTACATGCAGGTACTTTCTCTTGACCTGTGCCAAAAGTTGACGGGCCGGGCCATCAACATCCACCACAGCTTCCTGCCCAGCTTCAAGGGTGCCAAGCCGTACTACCAGGCGCATGACCGGGGCGTGAAGCTCATCGGCGCCACCGCCCACTACGTGACGGCCGACCTGGACGAAGGCCCGATCATCGAGCAGGACGTGGCCCGCGCCGATCACACCGACACGGTGGAAGACCTCACCGCCCGGGGCCGCGACACCGAAAGCCAGGTACTGGCCCGCGCCGTGAAGTGGCACAGCGAGCACCGGGTGCTGCTGAACGGCCACAAGACCGTCATCTTCCGCTGACCGGCCGGCCCAGCACCGATGGCCACCACCGCCCCGTCCTCCTTCCTCAGCAGCGCAGCCCGGCGCATACCGCCCATCCAGTGCCTGCTGACCTTCGAGGCCTTGGCACGCCTGCGCAGCGTGACCCAGACGGCCGACGAGCTGTGCGTGACGCCCAGCGCCGTGAGCCACCGGGTCAAGCAGCTCGAACAGATCCTGGGCGCGCAGCTGTTCGGCCGGGCCGATTTTTCGCTGACCACCGAGGGCAGCGCCTATCTCGCCCATGTGCGCGAGGGGCTTACCGCGCTGCAGCGCTTTCCGGGGCAGGCGACCGCGCCAGGGCGCAGGCGGCTCAAGCTGGCCGTCACGCCCACGTTTGCGCGCGCCATCCTGATCCCGCGCCTGCGCCAGTTCACCGAGGCCTACCCCGAGATCGACCTGGCGCTGCAGGTGTCCATTCCGCTGCTCGATGTGGTGGCCGAGGACGCCGACCTGATGGTGCGCTTTGGCGCCGGCCACTATGCCGATGTCGAGCACGCGGAGATTGCGCGCGACGTGGTCACGCCCCTGGCCTCGCCCGCCTTCGTGCGCGAGCACGGCCCGTTCGACCACCCCGAAGACCTCGAAGGCGTGCCCCTGCTGCGCAGCCCGCTGGAGCCCTGGCGCACCTGGTTTGCCGCCACCGGCCTCGACTGGGCCGAACCCAGCGAAGGCTCGCAGTTCAACGACATCGGTCTGATGTGCGACGGCGCCGCCGCCGGCATGGGGGTGGCATTGGTGCGCCTCAAGCTCGGGGCACCCTGGCTGGAAAACGGCACGCTGGTGCGCCTGTTCGCCACCGACACCGCCAGCCCCCACGCGCACTACCTGTGCTGGCGCACCGGCACCATGGACCGCTGGGAATGTGCTGCCTTTGCGGAGTGGCTGCGCAAAACCATGGCCTGATAAAACTTCAAGCCAAATGAGGCTCTAGCGCTTTATATATAAATGCCAGCAGCTATGGATAGATGAGCAACCCGGTGCTTTTCACAAACACCTGCAGAAAAGCTCACACCCTGGTACCCTGCCATCCCCTACAGTGGCGGCCATGAACACTGGCTCCTCTTCCATCTCGCCGCCCACACCCGCCGAACGCGCCACGCGCCAGGCCGAGGTGGTCCAGGCCCTGGGCCGCGTGGTACCCGCGCACGCCCTGCTCTGGCACAGCGAAGACACCACACCGTATGAATGCGATGGCCTCACCGCCTACCGCCAGCGCCCATTGGTGGTGTGCCTGCCCGAAACGTATGACGAGGTGCAGGCCGTGCTGCAGGTGTGCCATCGGCTGCAGGTGCCGGTGGTGGCGCGCGGTGCGGGCACGGGCCTGTCGGGCGGCGCCATGCCCCACGCCCTGGGCGTGACGATGTCGCTGGCCAAGTTCAACCGCATCCTCGACCTCAACCCGGAAAGCCGCACGGCCATAGTGCAGTGCGGCGTGCGCAACCTGGCGATCAGCGAGGCAGCGGCGCCGTATGGCCTGTACTACGCGCCCGACCCCAGCAGCCAGATCGCCTGCACCATCGGCGGCAACGTGGCCGAGAACTCGGGCGGCGTGCACTGCCTCAAATACGGCCTCACGGTGCACAACGTGCTCAAGGTGAAGGGCTTCACGGTGGAAGGCGATCCCGTGGAATTCGGCAGCGCGGCGCTGGACGCCCCCGGCTACGATCTGCTGGCCGCCGTGATCGGCAGCGAGGGCATGCTGGCCGTGACCACCGAAGTCACCGTCAAGCTCATCCCCAAGCCCCTGCTGGCGCGCTGCATCATGGCCAGCTTTGACGACGTGCGCAAGGCGGGCGATGCGGTGGCCGCCGTGATCGCCGCCGGCATCATCCCCGCCGGCCTGGAGATGATGGACAAACCCATGACCGCCGCCGTGGAAGATTTCGTGCACGCGGGCTACGACCTCACGGCCGAGGCCATCCTGCTGTGCGAGAGCGACGGCACGCCCGAAGAAGTGGAAGAAGAAATCGGCCGCATGAGCGAGGTGCTGCGCGCTGCGGGCGCCACCGCCATCAGCGTGAGCCGCGACGAGGCCGAGCGCCTGCGCTTCTGGAGCGGCCGCAAGAACGCCTTCCCGGCCAGTGGCCGCATCAGCCCCGACTACCTGTGCATGGACTCGACCATTCCGAGAAAGCGCCTGGCGGACATCCTGCTGGCCATCCAGGAGATGGAAAAG
>JANJSZ010000117.1 GCA_024711405.1 Acidovorax sp. | reverse complement strand
CGCCAGTGCGCGCATGCTTCGTCCACTGGCTCGCCGTGGCTGTCCGAGCGGCGCGCGCAGCGCAAAGCGAGTTCCACGGCGCACCCCGCAACCGCACCGGCGCAGGTTTGCCCCGTAGGGGTCGCAGACTGTGGGTCGCCTTTCTTTGGCTTACTTTTCTTTGGCGAAGCAAAGAAAAGTGAGGCGGCCGCCGGGCCGAGACCCGGCCCCCGCCCTCGACAAAGCACACCATCAAACCAACGCTCACAAAATAAGCGCTAGAACCAAAAAATACCAAAAACTCAACGCCCGCCCTTGTTCTCCGGCGCATCCATATCCGGCCCCACCATCGTGCGCAGCACCGTGCTGCCATCCTTGGTCACCACCGTAAACACCTTGGGAATATTGGGCGGCTCGGCAAAGCGCCAGTCGTGGTGGGTTTCACCGCTCAACCGGTAAGGCGTGACCTTGGCCGGCTTGCCCAGGCTGCGGCGCACCAGCGCCATGTCCATGCCGGGGGTGATGCGGGCAAAGTTCTCGGGCGTGAGCACCTGGTGCACGGCCACCAGCCGGCCGTCGGCGCCCACGGTGATCATGTAATTGATCTGGCCGGCGGGCTGGCGGTTGTATTCGAGGGTGCGTGCGCCATCGGCCTCGTCCCAGATGGTTTCGGGCGCGCCGAAGCGGTCGCGCACGTCGGCCTCGGTGGAAACGCCGGGCTGCAGTTCACTGATGCGCTGTGCATCGCATCCGGCAAGGGCCACCAGGCCGAGGGCCGCCGCCGCAACGGCCAGGGCACTGAAATGAAAGGGCATGAAAGGCTCCCGGTAAAATCAAGAAAGAGAGGTTATCAGTCCATGTCCATTTTCCGCCGCCCCGACTACCAGTCCGAAGCCACCCAGTTCATCAACCAGCTCAAGGTGCAAAAGCCCGAGCTCGATGCCCAGCAAAGCGCCGGCCGTGCCCTGCTGTGGGACAAGCAGGTGGACCGCAAGATCTGGGGCGAGTACCGCGAAGCCCAGGTGGCGCAAAAGCCCTACGTCTACCAGACCAACGCGGATTGAGCATCAAGATGGCGTCTCGCGCTTTGCCGACCAGCGCGAGCAGCTATTGATTGCCTCGCAATTCATGCACAGCGCCAGCCCCGCCGAAGCCACTGCCGTCGCCCCGGGCGCCATGCCCGACGTGGTGGACCAGGTGGCGCTGGCCCGCCTGTATGGCGAGCCGCTGTTTGCGCTGCCGCAAGACCTGTACATCCCGCCCGACGCGCTCGAAGTCTTCCTCGAAGCCTTTGAAGGCCCGCTCGATCTGCTGCTGTACCTGATCCGCAAGCAGAACTTCAACATCCTCGACATTCCCATGGCCGGCCTCACCCGCCAGTACCTGGTGTATGTGGATGAGATCCGCAGCCGCAACCTGGAGCTGGCCGCCGAATACCTGCTGATGGCGGCCATGCTCATCGAGATCAAGTCGCGCATGCTGCTGCCGCCCAAGAAGCAGGAGGGCGGTGAAGAGGCCGAAGACCCGCGCGCCGAGCTGGTGCGCCGCCTGCTCGAATACGAGCAGATGAAGACGGCGGCCATGCGCCTCGCGCAGCTGCCGCAATACGGGCGCGACTTTGTGAAGGCGCAGGTGACCATCGAGCAAAGCATGCAGCCGCGCTTTCCGGATGTGCATGTGGTGGATCTGCAGGAAGCCTGGCACGACATCCTCAAACGCGCCCGGCTGGTGCAACACCACAAGATCACCCGCGAAGAGCTGAGCGTGCGCGAGTACATGAGCATGGTGCTCAGAACCCTGCAGGGGCGCCGCTTTGTCGAGTTTGAAGAACTGTTCGAGCCCGCCAACGGCAGCACCGTGCTGGTGGTGACCTTCATCGCCCTGCTGGAGCTGGCCAAGGAAACACTGATTGAGATCACCCAGGCCGAGGCCTTTGCCCCCATTTACGTCCGGCTGGCGTATACACCGGCATGACCCCCCTGCGCCGCTCCGCTTCTTCCCCCCAGGGGGACGCCACCCGTGGCCTGGCAAAGCCAGTTCCACGGTGGCACTGGCGCAGTGCAGCGCCCATTGCGCAGACCCCAGAAAACCACCATGCAGTCCCATGAATTCGACGTTCTCATCGTAGGCAGCGGCCTCGCCGGTCTTTCGGCGGCCCTGCACCTGGCGCCCACGCACCGCGTGGCCGTCATCACCAAGCGCCAGCTGCAGGACGGCTCCAGCGGCTGGGCCCAGGGCGGCATTGCCGCCGTGCTGGCCAATGACGACAGCTTTGCCGCCCACATCGAAGACACGCTGGTGGCCGGCGCGGGCCTGTGCGACCTGGCCACCACCCGCTTCGTGGTGGAGAACGCGCCCGAATCCATTGCCTGGCTGCGCCGTCTGGGCGTGCCCTTCACGCTCGAAGGCGACCAGCTGCACCTCACGCGCGAGGGCGGCCACAGCGCGCGCCGCATCGCCCATGTGACCGACGCCACCGGTGCCGCCGTGCAGCGCACGCTGATCGACGTGGTGCGCGCCACGCCCGGCATCACGCTGTTCGAGCAGCACACGCTGGTGGACCTGATCACCACGCGCAAGCTGGGCTTGCCCGGCAACCGCTGCCTGGGGCTGTATGCCCTGGACAGCGACACCGACTCCGTCGTCACGTTCCGCGCACCGCAGACCATCCTGGCCACGGGTGGTGCGGGCAAGGTGTACCTGTACACCACCAACCCCGACACCGCCACCAGCGACGGCATCGCCGCCGCCTGGCGCGCGGGCTGCCGCGTGGCCAACATGGAGTTCATCCAGTTCCACCCCACCGGCCTGTACCACCCGCACGAAAAGTCCTTCCTCATCAGCGAAGCCGTGCGCGGCGAAGGTGGCAGGCTGCTGCTGCCACCCTCGGCCGGTGGCACCCGCTTCATGCTCGACCACGACCCGCGCGCCGAGCTGGCCCCGCGCGACGTGGTGGCCCGTGCCATCGATTTCGAGATGAAAAAGCACGGCCTCGATTGCGTGCACCTCGACATCTCGCACCAGAGCCCGGCGTTCCTGCAGGAGCACTTCCCCAACATCCTGGCGCACTGCGCGTCGCTGGGCATCGACATCACCAAAGAGCCCATCCCGGTGGTGCCCACGGCGCACTTCACCTGCGGCGGTGTGCTGACCGACCTGGCGGGCCGCACCGACCTGCCCGGCCTGTACGCCGTGGGAGAGGTGGCCTGCACCGGCCTGCACGGCGCCAACCGCCTGGCCAGCAACTCGCTGCTGGAATGCATGGTGTTCGCTCGCGCCGCCGCCCAGGCCATTGCCGCAGCCACCACGGCCGAACTGCCCACCGTGCCCGCATGGGACGACAGCCGCGTGACCGACGCCGACGAGTCCGTCGTCATCTCGCACAACTGGGACGAGCTGCGCCGCTTCATGTGGGACTACGTGGGCATCGTGCGCACCAACAAACGGCTGGAGCGCGCCGCCCACCGCATCGCGATGCTGCAGGGCGAGATCCAGGAGTTCTACGCGCACTTCCACGTCACACGCGATCTGCTGGAGCTGCGCAACCTGGTGCAGGTGGCCGACCTGATCGTGCAAAGCGCCCAGCTGCGCCGCGAAAGCCGGGGCCTGCACTTCAGCCGCGATTACCCCGAGGTGGCAGCCCCGGCCGCGCCCACGCTCCTCGTCCCACCGGTGCCCCGATGACTTACAGCGTCAAAGAAATCTTCTACACCCTGCAAGGCGAAGGCGGCCAGGCGGGCACACCCGCCGTGTTCTGCCGCTTCGCGGGCTGCAACCTCTGGACCGGCCGCGAGCAGGACCGCGCCCAGGCCATCTGCCAGTTCTGCGACACCGACTTTGTCGGCACCGATGGCACGCTGGGCGGCAAGTTCGAGACTGCAGCGTCACTGGCCGACACCATCGCCGCGCAATGGCCCGCGGACGCAGGCCACCGCCTGGTGGTGCTGACCGGGGGCGAACCCCTGCTGCAGGTGGACGCCGCGCTGATCGACGCCCTGCACGCGCTGCAATTCCGTATCGCGGTGGAAAGCAACGGCACCGTGGCCGCGCCCGAGGGCATCGACTGGCTGTGCATCAGCCCCAAGGCGGGTGCGCCCTGGGTGCAGCGCAGCGGACAAGAGTTGAAGCTGGTGTGGCCGCAACCAGGGTTCGATCTGCAAGCACTGGAGCAGGACACCCGGTTCACCCACCGCTTCCTGCAGCCCATGGATGGCCCGCTGCAGCGCCAGAACACCGCCACCTGCATAGCGGCCTGCCTCGTCCACCCCGCCTGGCGGTTGAGCCTGCAGACCCACAAGCTCACCGGCATCCGGTAAGCAGTTTTCGGTTTTTGGGGCCCCGTATGTTGTTCACCATCTCCCAGCGCTTCTTTTTCGACGCCGCCCACACCCTGCGCCGCGAGATCGAGGCCGAAGGCAGCCGCCGTGTGCACGGCCACACCTACCACGCCGAAGTTTTTCTGACCGGAGCACGCGACCCCGCCACGGGCATGGTGCTGGACCTGGGCCTGCTGCGCCAGGGTCTGGCCGTGGTGCGCGAGCAGCTCGACCACCACATGCTCGACGACGTGCCCGGGCTGGGCACGCCCACGCTCGAAAACCTGTGCGTCTTCATCGCCCAGGCACTGCCCGCCGACCTGCGCGCCAGCGTCAGCCGCGTGCGCGTGTGGCGCGAGGCGCTGGGCGACAGCTGCGTGCTGGACTTCTGCGCACACTGACGCGCCAACCGCCTTCGCAGCCGCGCATCCGCCCCGCCAAGCCCGTTCCTTTCGCTTCCACCGCCTTCACTGCCAGGAAACCCCATGTACCGCACCCTGCTCAAATCCAAAATCCACCGCGTTGCCGCCACCCACTGCGAGCTGCACTACGAAGGCTCGTGCGCCATCGACGAAGACCTGCTCGATGCCGCCAACATCTGCGAAAACGAGCAGATCCACATCTGGAACATCAACAACGGCGAACGCTTCATCACCTACGCCATCAAAGGCCAGCGCGGCAGCGGCATGATTTCGGTCAACGGTTCGGCCGCACGCCGCGCCGCCGTGGGCGACCTGCTCATCATTGCGGCGTTTGCCCAGGTGCCCGAAGACAAGGTGGCCACGCACGAACCGCAGCTCGTGTTCGTCGATGACCGCAATCGCCAGACCGCACTGCGCCACACCGTGCCCACGCAGGCGCTCTGACAACCATCTGAAAAAATCCCCTGGTTCCGCACAGGCCGCGCAGAATGGCCCGCGCTCCGATCCTTCCTTGCCCTGCCCCCAACCCGAGAACACGCCATGCCCCACCTGATCGTTGAATACTCGCAAAACCTCGCCGGCTTCCCCGAGGCGCAGGCCCTCACCGAACTGAACCAGGCCGTCACCAGCAGCCCCGAAGTGCTGGACGAGGCCGACCTCAAAAGCCGCTTCGTGCTGGTGGACAGCTTTGAAGTGGGCACCGCCC
Source organism: Acidovorax sp. (assembly GCA_024711405.1). Taxonomy (GTDB): domain Bacteria; phylum Pseudomonadota; class Gammaproteobacteria; order Burkholderiales; family Burkholderiaceae_C; genus Acidovorax. The sequence continues at coordinate 1,973 of JANJSZ010000117.1, read as the reverse complement.
CCGCCAACCGCGCCTTTGTGCACGCCCAGCTGCGCCTGCTCTCGGGCCGCACCCCCGAGGCCAAGAAAGACCTGTCCGAGCGCGTGGCCGAGGTGCTGCGCCGCCTCACGCCCAAGCCGGCCGGCGTGCTGGTGCAGCTCAGCGTGGAAATCGTGGACATGGACCGGGGCTCCTACGTCAAAGAGCGGCTGTAATTCCATTGCCAAACCATCCGTGTCGTTGTTGCTTCGCCTTACCGTGCTACAGCACTGTCTGCGGCTTCGCGCCTAGACACGAATGGTTTGGCAACGGAATAAGCCACCTCACCACCATTTTTTGATCAACCAAGGCAGCAGCGCTTATTGAAGAAGCGCCTGCAGCTCTTTTTCTCATAGTGTCTGCGCTCCACGCCAGCCGCCCGCGCTGCCCCGCCTGCCTGCGCCCGCACAGCGCCTGCATCTGCCGGTGGGTCACGCCCGTGGCGCACCGCACCGAGGTGCTGATCCTGCAGCACCCGCTGGAAGTGCACGAGGCCAAAGGCACGGCCCGGCTGCTGCACCTGAGCCTGCCGCACAGCCGCCTGCTGACCGGCGAACAGTGGGACCCCGGCGTGCTGCAGCCGCTGCTGACCGCGCCCTGGGGTACACCCGCCCCGTCAGTCCCCCCGCGTCGCGCCCTGCTGCTCTACCCCGAGGCGCCACAAGACGCTGCCCTGGGCCTGGCCGCCCCGCCGCCGCTGGACCCCGCCTGGCTGCCAACGCCGCAGGGGCTGCGCCTGGTGGTGCTCGATGGCACCTGGCGCAAAAGCCGCAAGATGCTGCATCGGAACCCCTTGCTGCAGCAGTTGCCGCGCCTGCCGCTGCTGGCACTGCCGGCCTCGCGCTACCGCATCCGCATTGCACGCCAGCCGCACCAGCTCTCCACCCTGGAAGCCACCTGCGCAGCGCTGGCGCAACTGGAAGCCGACGCCGAACGGTTTGCGCCCTTGCTGGCCGCATTCGACGGGTTTGTAGCGCAGCAGGCGGGCTGGCAGGGCCGGTCGCTGCGGGCGACGAACGAATCTGATTGACCCAAAGACTACAAAAACAATCGCTATCAGCGCTTTACAGATAAGCGCCAGAGCCAGAAAACACGCGCCACATCAGGGCACCAGCTCGGCCGCCAGCCAGCCGCGCAGGCTGTTGATGAAGGCCCAGGCCTGCACGCGCGGCACGTCGGCCACGCGCACCACGGCCTCGGTCAGCCGCCCCTCGCGCAGCGCAACGGCGCGGCCCACGCCGGGCAGCAGGCCGCAGGCCAGCGGGGGGGTGACCCAGCGGCCATCGAGCAGCATGGCGACGTTGCCAAAGGTGCCCTCGGTGATCTCGCCCGCCTCGTTGTACAGCACGGTGTCGAACACGCCGGGCGTCGTGGGCGCAAAGGCCGCGTAGTGCGCGCGGCGCGTGGTCTTGTAGCGCACGAATTCGCCATGGCCCTCTGGCAGCGGGCGGCTGGCCAGTTGCAGGCGCACGGGCTCGGGGGTGGGCTGCAGTGCAAAGGCCTCGGCGTGGGGCTGGCCGCTGGCACGCAGCAGCAGGCGCACGCGCCAGGCACCAGCGGGGTGGCTGTCTGCCAGCGCCTGCAGGCAATGCTGCACGGCAGCGGCGTCAAACGGCGCGGCGAAATGCGCGGCCGCGCCCTGCAGGCGTGCCAGGTGCGCGTCCCGATGGCGGAACTGGCCATCCACCAGCGCCAGGGTTTCGAGCAGGTCGAACGGCGCGCTGGCACGCTCGACGAAGGCGCGCTTGTGGCGCCATTCGGCCCATTCGGCGTCGGCCGTGGCGCCCGAGGTGATGCCGCTGCCGATGCCGCAGGTGGCCATGGTCCCGCCGGCCCCGGCGCGCAGCACCACGGTGCGGATCGGCACGTTGAAGGTGGCGGCCACGCTGTGGCAGCCATCCGCCCCGGCCGCGCCCGCAGGCCGCCCCACCCGCCCGCGGGCGGGACCGCGGGCG
>JANJSZ010000113.1 GCA_024711405.1 Acidovorax sp. | reverse complement strand
TAGACGCGCTGGATCTTGCAATCGGCCATCAGCTCGGCTTCTTTCAGCGCCTGCTGGATGCTCTGCACCGTGGCATCGATGTTCACCACCACGCCGCGCTTGAGGCCATTGCTCGGCGCCACGCCCAGGCCGGCCAGCTTGAGTTCGCCATTGGGCAGCACCTCGGCCACCACGACCATGACCTTGGCCGTGCCGATGTCCAGCCCCACCACCACGTCTTTGTATTCTCTTGCCATATCAGTGTCTGCCCTTCGTTGTCCTGTCCAGTCGCGGCCGCTCCCCGCGGCTATTTCTTCGTCTTTGCCGCCGCTTCCGCGGTCACGGTCGTCACCCCGCGCAGGCGCAGTGCGTAGCCTCCGGCATGGCGCAGGTCGGCCGACTCCAGCGCGTCGGCGCGGCGCCGGTATTGCGCCGCCACTTGCGTCAGCGTGCGGGTGAAGCGCTGCGTGCGCTCCACCACCTCCTGCGGCGTGCCGCCCCCCAGCTCCAGCACGGCGTTGCTGTCGAGCGTGGCGCGCCAGCCACCGCGCCCCGTCAGCTCCAGCGCCTCGACCGCCATGCCCAGCGGCTCGAACACCGGCTGCAGCAGACCATGCATCCGCAGCACTTCGGCCGAACTACCCTGGGGGCCCATCAGGCGGGGCAAGCCTTCTTGCTCCACATCGCCCACGTTGGCCTCGAACACCTCGCCCTCACGGTTGACCAGTGCCGCGCCCGTGTCGGGCCCCCAGTAGGCGACGGCATCGTGTTCCTGCAGCACCACCCGCAGGCCGCGCGGAAATTCGCGCCGCACCAGGGCCTTGCGCACCCAGGGCGCCTGCTCGAAGGCGGCGCGCGCCGCCCGCAGGTCGATGGTGAAAAAGTTGCCCACCAGCTGCGGCGCCACATTGGCCCGCAAGGTCACGGCGTTGTTGTGCACCAACTCCCCCTGGACCACGATGCGCGCCACCGAAAAACCGGGGTAGCGCAAGACCCAGCGCGTCCCCGCTGCCAGCAGCAGCAGGACGCAGCACAGGAACAGGACCGATGCGGTCAGGTTCATGAGCTTGACGTCCAGCGGTGCGGGCAGCGACTGGTTCATGGCGCGGTGGTCTCCTGCGGTTGGCCTTGCGCGGGGCTGAGCGTGGCGCCCGGCGGTGTGTCCAGCGTGGCCGTGGCGAGCACGCCCACGCACAGGTTTTCGTAGCTGATGCCCAGGGCGCGGGCCGACATGGGCACCAGCGAATGCCCGGTCATGCCCGGCGAGGTGTTGATTTCCAGCAAAAAGGGCTTGCGGTCACTGGCGCGGATCATGATGTCGGCCCGCGCCCAGCCACGGCAACCCAGCGAACGGAAGGCCTGCACCACCAGGCGCTGGATCTCGCGCTCCTCGGCCTCGGGCAGGCCGCTCGGGCAGTGGTATTGCGTGTCGTCGGTGAAATACTTGTTCTGGTAGTCGTAGTTGCCCTGGGGCGCGACGATGCGGATCACCGGCAGGGCATAGGCACCGGCGCCTTCGCCCAGCACCGGACAGGTGGTTTCGTCGCCCTCGATGAACTGCTCGCACAGCACCTCGGGGTCGTAGCGCGACGCCAGCGCATAGGCCTGCGCGCATGCCTCGGGCGTGGAGACCTTGGTCAGCCCGAGGGTCGAACCCTCGCGCGCCGGCTTGACGATCATGGGCGTGCCCAGCGCCTGCAGGGCCTGCGCGGTTTCCTCGGCGCTGGCCACGAGGCGCCAGTCGGGTGTGGGCAGCCCTTCGGCGCGCCAGATGCGCTTGGTCATGATCTTGTCCATCGACATGCTGGACGCCATCACGCCAGGACCGGTGTACGGAATGCCCAGCAATTCCAGCGCACCCTGCACCGTGCCGTCTTCGCCATGGCGCCCGTGCAGGGCAATGAAGCAGCGGTCATAGCCGCCGCGCTGGAGTTCGCCCAGATCGCGGTGCGCGGGATCGAACGCGTGGGCATCCACGCCGCGCGAGCGCAGTGCCTGCAGCACGCCGCGGCCGGACATCAGCGACACATCGCGCTCGGCCGACGCGCCGCCCATCAGCACCGCCACCTTGCCCAGCGCACGCGCATCAATATTGGAACCAAATGTGTTCATTGCGCTTTCCCTGTCTGCGACAGTAGCTCATTATTTTGTAGCATTTCAACGATTTTTCCGGACACGGCACCAATGGTCCCCGCGCCCATGCACATCACCACGTCGCCATCCCTGGCGTTCTCGGCAATGACCTGGGGCATGTCGGCCACGCTGTCGACAAACAGCGGCTCCACCCGGCCCGCCACCCGCAGCGCGCGCGCCAGCGAGCGGCCGTCGGCCGCCACCACGGGTGCTTCGCCGGCGGCGTACACCTCGGTGAGCAGCACGGCATCGGCCGTACCGATGACCTTGACGAAATCCTCGAAGCAGTCGCGCGTGCGGCTGTAGCGGTGCGGCTGGAAGGCCAGCACCAGGCGCCGCCCGGGGAAGGCCCCGCGCGCCGCCGCCAGCGTGGCGGCCATCTCGACGGGGTGGTGGCCATAGTCGTCGATCACGGTGAACTGGCCGCCGCCCTTGGAGGGCAGGTCGCCATAGCGCTGGAAGCGCCGCCCCACGCCCTTGAAGCCGGCCAGTGCGCGCTGCACGGCGTCGTCGGAGATGTTCAGCTCCACGGCCACCGCAATGGCCGACAGGGCGTTGAGCACGTTGTGCTCGCCCGCCAGGTTGAGCACCACTTCCATGTCGGGCAGCGTGACGCCGTTGCGCCGCTGCACCGTGAAGCGCATCTGGCCCGCGTCGGCCCGCACGTTGATGGCGCGCACCTGGGCATCCTCGGAAAAACCGTAGCTTGTGACGGGGCAGGTCACGCTGGGCAGGATGTCGCGCACCGCCGGGCTGTCCACGCACAGGATCGCGGTGCCGTAGAACGGCATGCGGTGCAGGAAATCGACGAACGCCTTCTTGAGTCGGCCGAAGTCGTGCCCGTAGGTCTCCATGTGGTCGGCATCGATGTTGGTCACCACCGCCATCACGGGCAGCAGGTTGAGGAAGGACGCATCGGACTC
>JANJSZ010000063.1 GCA_024711405.1 Acidovorax sp. | reverse complement strand
AAGGCCGCCATCCGCGACGTGGGCCGGGTGATGGACATGAGCTACACCTTTTGTGACGGCATTTCCAAGCTGGTGCCCAACAAGCCGGGGCAGTCCTACACCCTGCAATACCCGCCCGAGACCAAGAAGGAGGGGGACAAGAACAACTACGCGCTGGAGCTGGAGCCCCTGCTCTACGAGCGGGTGCGCAAGGAGGACGACGTCAAGACCATCATCGAGATGGCGCAGAAGCTCGAAGGCATGACGCGCAATATCGGCATGCACGCCGGGGGCGTGCTGATCGCGCCGGGCAAGCTCACCGATTTTTGCCCGCTGTACCAGCAACCGGGCAGCGAATCGGCCGTGAGCCAGTACGACAAGGACGATGTGGAGGCCATCGGCCTAGTGAAGTTCGACTTTCTGGGCCTGGCCACGCTCACCATCTTGGAGATCGCGCGCGAGTTCATCATCCAGCGCCACAAGGGCCAGGAGAACTTCGCTTTCGAAACCATTCCGCTGGACGATGGTCCTACCTACCGGCTGTTCTCCGATGGCAAGACCGAGGCCGTTTTCCAGTTTGAAAGCCGCGGCATGCAGGGCATGCTCAAAGAGGCGCGACCCAGCCGTCTGGAGGATTTGATCGCCCTGAATGCCCTGTACCGCCCTGGTCCCATGGACCTGATACCCAGCTTCGTGAACCGCAAGCACGGCAAGGAGGTGGTGGAGTACCCGCACCCGCTGGTGGAGCCCGTGCTGGCAGAGACCTACGGGATCATGGTGTACCAGGAGCAGGTGATGCAGACCGCCCAGGTACTGGGCGGCTACAGCCTGGGCGGCGCCGACATGCTGCGCCGTGCGATGGGCAAGAAAAAAGCGGAGGAGATGGCCGAACACCGCGCCATCTTCCGCAAGGGCGCTGCCGAAAAGAGCATCAGCCAGGAGAAGGCGGACGAGGTTTTCGACCTGATGGAGAAGTTCGCGGGCTATGGCTTCAACAAGTCGCACGCCGCCGCCTACTCGCTGCTGGCCTACCACACGGGCTGGCTCAAGGTGCACTACACGGCGGAGTTCTTCTGCGCCAACATGACCGTGGAAATGGACGACACCGACAAGCTCAAGGTGCTGTTCGAGGATGCGGTCAAGAACTTCGGGATGACCTTCGAACCCCCAGACGTGAACCGGGGCGTGTACCGGTTCGAGCCTGTGACCGACAAGGTGATCCGTTACGGCCTGGGTGCCGTCAAGGGAACGGGGCAGCAGGCCATCGAGGCCATCGTCGCCGCCCGTGAGGGACGGGGCGAGGGGCCGCAGGGCTCCACCACCGGCCCCTTCAAGAGCCTGTTCGATTTTTGCGTACGGGTAGACCGGGCACGCCTGAACAAGCGCACGGTCGAGGCGCTCATCAAGGCAGGGGCGTTTGATGCGCTCCATCTCAACCGTGCCGCGCTGGTCGCTTCGATCGACCGGGCTTTTGACTTTGCCGCGGCCACGCTGGCCAACGTGAACCAGGGTGGGCTCTTTGACATGATGGGCGAAGACGCCCACGGATCGAGCACGCAGGAGCCCGATCTGGTCGACGCAGTGCCCTGGGGCATCAAGGAGCGACTCACCCAGGAGAAAACGGCCGTCGGCTTCTACCTGTCGGGCCACCTGTTTGACGAGGTGGCGCAGGAGGTGCGCCGTTTCGTGCGCACGCAGATCGATGAATTGCTGGACAGCCGCGAGCCCCAGGTTTTGGCCGGCATCGTCAGTGACTTCAGGGTGATCAACGGCCAGCGGGGCAAGCTGGGTCTGTTCCGCCTCGATGACAAATCCGGCGTGCTGGAGGCCTCTGCCGACGAGGCCTTGCTCAACACCTACCGTAACCAGCTCAAGGAAGACGAGTTCGTGGTGATGATGGGCCGCCTGCAGCTCGACCACTTCAGTGGCGGGCTGCGGGTGAAGGTGCAGCAGGTGTGGGACATGGCCGGAGCGCGCGCCCGGTTTGGCAAATACCTGCATGTCGTGGTGGGTGATAAATCCCCTGACGTACCAGGTCTGGTGCGGGAGTTCCCTCCACGCCGGGAGGAGTCGGAGCAGGGCGATCTGCTGCACGGGCTGCGCGTGCGCATGGGGGTGCGCTGCGTGGCAGAGCAGGGGGCCGCGGTGGCCGAACTCCAATTGGGTGACGCCAGCCGCTTTTACCCTACCGATGCCGCGCTGGCGGCCTGGAGCGCAGGGGTGGGAACCGGCTCGGCCACGGTGATCTATGAGTGACCCCTGGATGGGGCGGCGTGCATTGCGCCGGCGGTTGTAAAAACCGCAATCGTCCTCAGATGACACCGGCTGCAGTGCAACGAATGCATCGCTAGAATGAATTTCATGGCAACAAAACCACCTTCTCCCCCCACCGCGCTGCCCTCCACCCGGCCAGCACGGGATGATGGCGGTTCGGTCGTGCTCGAAAGACGCGCGCAAAAGACCCAGCCGCCCCATATGTACCAGGTGGTCATGCTCAATGACGACTACACGCCCATGGAGTTCGTGATCGTGGTGCTGCAGGAGTTTTTCAGCAAAGACCGCGAACAGGCCACCCAGATCATGCTGAAGATCCACCTCGACGGCAAAGGCGTGTGCGGCGTGTATTCCCGCGATGTGGCCGCCACCAAGGTGGACCAGGTGCTGGAGGCCGCGCTCAAGGCCGGCCACCCCCTGCAATGTGTGAGTGAGCCTGTTGAATAACGGGTTTCTCATCCCGATCTAAAGTTATACCTTCCACGCAAGCACAAAGGAGTTCACATGATTGCCCAGGAACTGGAAGTCAGCTTGCACATGGCCTTTGTTGAGGCCCGCCAGCAGCGCCACGAGTTCATCACCGTGGAGCATCTGTTGCTTGCACTGCTCGACAATCCCAGCGCAGCGGAGGTGCTGCGCGCATGTTCGGCCAACATCGATGATCTGCGTTCATCGCTGTCGAATTTCATCAAAGACAACACGCCGCAGGTCGCAGGGTCTGACGAGGTGGACACCCAGCCCACGCTGGGCTTCCAGCGGGTGATCCAGCGTGCCATCATGCACGTGCAATCCACGGGGAACGGCAAGAAAGAGGTGACGGGTGCCAACGTGCTCGTGGCCATCTTCGGCGAAAAGGATTCGCATGCGGTGTATTACCTGCACCAGCAGGGCGTGACGCGCCTCGATGTGGTCAACTTCATCGCCCATGGCATCAAGAAGGGCGAGCCGCCAGAGCCCGCCAAGGCCGAGAACCAGGCCGAGGGGGAAGAGGGTGGCAGCTCCGAACGCAACGAGAAAGCCTCGCCGCTGGAGCAGTTCACCCAGAACCTGAACCAGCTCGCCAAGGACGGCAAGATCGACCCGCTGATTGGCCGGCACTACGAGGTGGAGCGCACGATCCAGATCCTGTGCCGCCGCCGCAAGAACAACCCGCTGCTGGTGGGCGAGGCG
>JANJSZ010000062.1 GCA_024711405.1 Acidovorax sp. | reverse complement strand
CGACTACACCCTGCTGGCCCGCGTCGACAACCTGGCCGACAAGGACTACCAGTTGGCCCGCACCTACGCCACGCCCGGCCGCACGCTGTATGTCGGCGTGAAGTGGGCGCCTCAGTAAGTGCAGGTTGCCATGTCTGCCTTTGCCCGTTGCCCCGCGCTCCTGATCGCCGCCCCCGCCTCGGGCCAGGGCAAGACCACGGTAACTGCCGCCCTGGCGCGGCTGTACACGCGCAAGGGCCTGAAAGTGCGCGTCTTCAAGTGCGGGCCGGATTTTCTCGACCCGCACTGGCACCAGCTCGCCAGCGGTGCGCCGGTGCACCAGCTCGACCTGTGGATGACCGGCGCGGCTGACTGCACCCAGCGCCTGCACGCAGCGGCGCAGGAGGCCGACCTTCTCCTCATCGAGGGCGTGATGGGCCTGTTCGACGGCGATCCCAGCGCCGCCGACCTGGCTGAGCGCTTCGGCGTGCCGGTGCTGGCGGTGGTGGACGCCTCCGCCATGGCCGGCACCTTTGGTGCACTGGCGTTTGGCCTGCAGCACTATCGCCCAGGCCTGCCCTGGGCGGGCGTGCTGGCCAACCGGGTGGGCAGCGCGCGCCACGCCGACATGCTGCGGTCCGGCCTGCGGGCACCCGAAGACTGGCTGGGTGCGCTGATGCGGGTGACTGCCAGCGCCGATGCGGGCGCTGCCCGGTCTGCAGGGGCCTTGCTGCCCGAGCGGCACCTGGGCCTGGTGGCGGCGCACGAGCTGTCCGACAGCCAGCAGCGCCTCGATGCCGCCGCCGATGCGCTGGAGGCCACGCCGCTGGGGCAGATGACCGCCCAGGAGTTGCAACGCTGGGCGGTGGATTTCCCCGCGCCCGTGCACTTGCCGGCCGTGCCCGCCTTGCTCGCTGGGCGCACGGTGGCCGTGGGGCGGGATGCAGCGTTCTGCTTCATCTACGACGCGAATATCCAGCTGCTTGAGCAGATGGGCGCGCGCGTGGTGTTCTTTTCGCCCCTGCGCGACACCGCCTTGCCCGCCTGCGATGCCGTGTGGCTGCCCGGTGGCTACCCCGAGCTGCACACCGCGCAGATCGCGGCCAACACCGGCATGCAGGCCAGCCTGCGCGCGCATGTGGCAGCCGGCAAAGCCCTGTGGGCCGAGTGCGGCGGCATGATGGCGCTGATGGAATCGATCACGCTGACCGACGGCAGCACGGCACCGCTGTGGGGGCTGCTGCCTGGCCATGTCAATCTGCACAAGCGGCTGGCCGCGCTGGGGCCGCAGCAGGTGGACGTGGCGGCGCACACGCTGCGCGGCCATACCTTCCACTATTCGACCAGCGACAGCAGCGCGCCAGTGGTGGCTCGCACGGTCCGGCCCGGCGAAGCGCCTGCACCGGCGGCTGGCGAGGCGCTGTACCGGCAGGACAGCCTGCACGCGAGCTACTTCCATGCGTGGTTTCCCTCCAGCCCCGAGGCGGCGGCCCATCTGCTGGGCGGAGTGCCTGCATGACCGTGTCGCCATCGCCCATCACCACCGAACTCATCCTCGGTGGCCAGAAAAGCGGCAAGTCGCGCCGTGCCGAGCTGCTGGCGCGCGACTGGCTGGCGCAATCGGGCGCGCACCGCGCCGTGCTCATCGCCACGGGGCAGGCCTGGGACGACGAGATGCGCGAGCGCATCGCCCGCCACCAGCGCGACCGCGCCCTGCGTGTGCCCGGCCTGCAGACCGTGGAAGAGCCGCACGATCTGGCCGCTGCCGTGGCGCGCCTCGGCACGGCGCACACCCTGGTGGTGGTGGACTGCCTTACGCTGTGGCTGACCCACTGGACCATGCCCATGGGTGCGGAAACCATGGACTTTGAACAGAAACAGGCTCTGGCGCATGGCTGGAAAGCGCAGGCAGCCATGTTTCTGGAAGCAGTTCGGCAATCCCCGGGCCCTGTGGTTCTGGTGGGCAACGAAATCGGCCTGGGAGTCATACCGCTGGGGCGCGAGGTGCGCGCCTTTGTCGATGCCCTGGGCACCCTGAACCAGCGGGTGGCCCAGCTGTGCCCCCGCGTCACCCTGATGGCAGCGGGCCTGCCCTTGACCTTGAAATGAAGCCATGAAACCAACTCCCGTGCGCCGCATCCTGTGGGTGATCGCCATCCTTGTCGCGCTGGGCCTGCTCATGGCGGGCCTCGCACAGGCGCAGGCATCCGCCCAGGCCATCCAGGTCACCGACGACCGGGGCCGCACCGTCACGCTGCCGCGGCCGCCCCAGCGCATCGTGAGCCTGCTGCCTTCGCTCACCGAAACCCTCTGCGCGCTCGACCAGTGCCACCGGCTGGTGGGCGTGGACCGCTATTCCAACTGGCCCGAGGCCGTCACGCGGCTGCCCCAGGTGGGCGGTGGGCTCGATCCGAACATCGAAGCCATCGTGGCCCTGCGGCCCGATGTGGTGGTCATGGCCACCTCGTCGCGCGCGTCGGCCCGGCTCGAATCGCTGGGCCTGACCGTGGTGGCGCTGGAGCCCAGGAGCCACGCCGACGTGCAGCGCGTGATGGGCAAGATCGGCCAGGTGCTGGCCGTGCCCGATGCGCTGCGCGTATGGCGCCACATCGATGCGGCGGTCGAGGCGGCGGCGCAGTCGGTGCCCCCTGCCGCCCGCAACGCACGCGTGTACTTCGAGGTGAATCGCGGGCCGTATGGCGCGGGCACCTCGTCCTTCATCGGCGAGACCCTTGCGCGCCTGGGCGCCCGCAACATCCTGCCGGCATCGCTGGGGCCTTTCCCCAAGCTCAACCCCGAATTCGTGGTACGGGCCGACCCTGACCTGATCATGATCAGCGCACGCAGCGTGGACGGCCTGGCCGAGCGTCCCGGCTGGAGCAGCCTGCGTGCCCTGCGCGAGCAGCGGCTGTGCGTGTTCTCCCCCGAAGAGGCGGACATTCTGGTGCGGCCTGGGCCGCGCATGGCCGAGGGCGCGCGCCTCATGGCACGCTGCCTGACCAGCAAGACGGTGCCTGCCGCCCGGGGCACTGCGGCGGGGCGTCCATGAGCCTGTCTGTGGCACGGCGCGGGCGCTGGCTGGGGTGGGCGCTGGTGGCGGCCAGCATGCTGCTGGTGCCGCTGGGCACGGGCGTGGGCAGCGTGGGGCTGGAGAACCTCTGGCCCGCGCTGTGGGGCGACGGCTCCGACTCCGCCTCCCGCGCTGCCCGTGATATGGCCTGGCAGATCGTGTGGGACATCCGCCTGCCGCGCACGCTGGGCGCCTGGTGCGCCGGGGCCTTGCTGGGCCTGGCGGGCGCCGTGGCGCAGGGGCTGTTTCGCAATCCGCTGGCCGACCCCTACCTGCTGGGCAGTGCCTCGGGTGCCTCGCTGGGCGTGGCCACGGCGCTGGCGCTCATGGGTGGCGGGGCGGGCATGGTGGGCAGCGCCAAGGGCGCGGCGGTGACCCTGGTGTTTTCCGGCCATTGGCTGGTGCGCCTGGGCCTGACGGGTGCCGCGTTCGCCGGTGCCGTGCTGGCGGTGCTGCTCACGCTGGCGCTGGCGCGCGGGGTGCAGCACACGCTGCGCCTGCTGCTGGCGGGCGTGATCGTGGGGGTGGTGCTGGGCGCGTTCACCTCGCTCATCCTGCTGCTGTCGCCCGATTCGCTGCAGGCCATGCAGGCATTTCTGCTGGGCTCCACCGGCTTCGTGGGCTGGACCTCATGCCTGCTGATGGCGGGGGTGTGGGGGCTGTGCCTCGTGGCGGCCTGGGCGCTGTCGCGCGTGCTCGATGGACTGGCGCTGGGCGAATCCACGGCGCACAGCCTGGGCCTGCCGCTGGCGCCGCTGCGCGCCGCTTTGGTGGCGGTGCTGGCGCTGGCCACCGGCACGGCCGTGGCGCAGACGGGCCTGATCGCCTTTGTGGGCCTGGCCGCGCCGCACCTGGTGCGCGCGGTGGCCAAGGTGCCGCACGGCCGCCTCATGGGGCTGGCCAGCCTGATGGGGGCGGTGCTGCTGGCGGCGGCCGACCTGCTCGCGCGCGGGCTCATCGCCCCGCAGGAGCTGCCGGTGGGTGTGCTCACCGCCGTGCTCGGTGGCGGCTACCTGCTGTGGCTGATGCACCGGCGCACGGGGCCAGGGGGGCTGCTGTAAATGGCAAACGCTCCTGAAAAAATAGCTATTGGCGCGGATGGAATCAGTGCCAGCATTGGAAAATCCCCCATATTGCATGGCGTGACGCTGCAGCTGCCGGCGGGCCGCTGGACCAGCATCGTGGGCCCCAACGGCGCTGGCAAGTCCACACTGTTGCGCGCGCTGGCGGGTCTCATGCCCTGCAGCGGCAGCGTGCATCTGCTGGGCCGCCCCCTGGCGCAATGGCACCGCGGTGAGCGTGCACGGGCGTTGTCGTGGCTGGGCCAGAACGAGGTGGCCGCCGATGATCTCATGGTGTACGACGTGGCCATGCTGGGCCGCCTGCCGCACCAGCCCTGGTTGTCACCGCCCAGCGGTACCGACCACGCCGCGGTGGAGCAGGCCCTGCGCGCCACCCAGGCGTGGGACTGGCGCCACCGCGCGCTGGGCCAGCTCTCGGGCGGCGGGCGCCAGCGCGTGCTGCTGGCCCGGCTGCTGGCGGTGCAGGCCCAGGTGCTGCTCATGGACGAACCCCTGGCCAACCTCGATCCGCCGCACCAGGCCGACTGGCTCTTGCTGGTGCGCGCCCTGGTGGCGCAGGGCACCACCGTGGTCAGCGTGCTGCACGAGGTGTCGCTGGCGCTGCAGGCCGATGACATGGTGGTGATGGCCGCGGGCCGGGTGCTGCACCACGGCGCCTGCGACGCCGCCGCCACCCAGGCCGCGCTGGAGCAGGTGTTTGACCACCGCATCCATGTGCGCCAGCTCGACGGCATGTGGATGGCGCTGCCATCCCTGCAGCGCAAGAACAACCAAGGAACCAAGGACGTGCCAGCATGAATATCGAATCGGGTTTTTCGCAGGTGGCGCAGGCGTTGCTGTGGCCGGTGCTGGTGCTGGTGGGGCTGGCGTTCGTTTACGCGCTGTGGTCGGGCGGCGCCACGCTGATGGAGGCCTGGCAGCGCTGGCGCCAGCCGCAATACCGCTCGCTGCGCGTGGCGCCCGGGCTGTCGATGGAAGAACTGGAGCTGCAACTGGTGCGCCAGGTGGAGCCCGTGCGCCTGCTCAGTCGCCTGTCGCCCATGCTGGGGCTGATCGCCACGATGATCCCGCTCGGCCCTGCGCTGCAGAGCGTGGCGGCGGGCAACGGCCAGCAGGCGCTGGCGGTGTTCAGCGGCGCCTTTGCGGGCGTGGTGCTGGCGCTGGCGGCTGCGTCGGTGGGGCTGGTGGTGTACTCGGTGCGCCGCCGCTGGCTGCTGGCCGAGCTGCTGGTGGTGCGCAAGGAGCGGGGGGTGGCGCAATGACCCTGAAGCACCTGAGCGTTCTGGCCGAGGACGACGACGACCCGATGCTGTCCGCCGTGAACCTGGTGGACGTGTTCCTGGTACTCGTCGTGGCGCTGCTCACGGCCGTGGCCGTTCAGTCGCAGACCAGTGCCCAAGAGCGCGTCACCATCATCCGCAACCCCGGCCAGCCCGACATGGAAGTCGTGGTGCGCGAGCAGGGCAAGGAAGTGCGCTTCAAGGGCGCGGGCAGCGCAGCGCAAGGGCAGGGCGTGCGCGCGGGCGTGGCCTACCAGCTCGAAGACGGCAACATCGTCTACATCCCCGAAACCGGCGTGGCACCCGCAGCCGATGCCGCCAGGCCATGATGAAACTGGTGCTGCGCGCGGCACTGTGGTGCCTGCTGCTGGCTGTGCCCCTGGTGCAGGCCGCGCCGTCTGCACCGGTGCTGCTGTGGCTGACCTCCGACATCACCACGGCCACGCGCACGGCCATGGTGCAGCGCCTGGCCACTGAGGCAGGCCTGGGCTTTGCGCACATCGACTACCCGCTCGCAGGCCCGGCGGTGCTGGATGCCGCCCAGTCCCAGCAGTTGGAGCGCGCGCTGGCGGGCGCTGCGCTGGTGTGGGTGGATGTTCCACACGCCAGCGTGGAAGCGCGCCTGCGCCGCATGGTGGGCCCCGCACTGGACGCCCCTGACGCGCGCACGCCCGGCCGCGTAGTCTGGGTGCCTGCGGGCACCCCGGCGGCCGACTTGGCGGGGCTGGATGCGCCTGCCCGCATGGTGGCCTACCTGCAGGCCGGCGGCCCGCGCAACCTGCAGCACGCCATGGCCCTCGCGCGTGCCGTGGTGGCGGGCGCGGCCCTGCCGGCCTTGCCTGCGCCCGAGATCCTGCCCGCCCGCGGCATCTACCACCCCGACGCCCCCGGCCTGCTGCCCAACGCCGCAGCGCTGGAGCAGTGGCGCGCAGGGCAGGGGGCCTTGCGCGGCCTGCCCGCCGTGGCCGTGCTGGTGCACCGCCACCATTTCGTCGACGGCAGCACCGAATGGCTCGATGCCTGGCTGCGTACCTTTCACCGGCAGGGCCTGTTCGCCTATGCGGCCTTTGGCCAGCAGCTCACGGCGCAGACCCTGGCCGAGGTGCTGGAGCTGCCCGCCGCCAGCGGTGCCAGTGCGGGCCGCCTGCATGCCTCCGCCCTGGTGCTGCACCAGCTCGTGTCCCAGGCGGCCGCGCTGCAGCCGCTGTTGGCGCGCTGGGGCGTGCCGCTGCTGGCCACCCAGCCCTACCGCGCGGGCGATGCCGCCGCATGGGAGGCCAGCGACACGGGGCTGTCGCTGTCCGACGTGCCGTTCTATCTCGCGCAGCCCGAGGCCGCCGGTGCCATCGATCCGATCCTGGTTGCCGCCCACGGCGCCGAGGGCCAGGCTTTCCGCCTCATCGAACGCCAGGCCCAGGCCGTGGCCGCCAAGGCGCGCCGCCTGATCGCGCTGCAGATGAAACCCGCCGCCGACAAGCGCCTGGTGGCCATGGTCTACAACTACCCGCCCGGCGGCACCAACTTCGGTGCCTCTTTCCTCAACGTGCCGCGCAGCCTGGAGCAGGTGTCTGCCGGTTTGGCAGCGGCCGGCTACCGCACGCAGCGCGTGCCCGAGCAGGGCTGGATCGACGGTCTCAAGCCTCTGCTCGCTGCCTACTACCCCGGCGCCGACCCGCGCGCGCTGCTCCAAAACGGCCAGGCTGCCGCGCTGCCGCTGGCGCGCTACGCGCAGCACCTGGCCACCTTGCCCCAGGCCGTGCGCGAGCGCATGAATGCGCACTGGGGCCTGCCCGAGAAAAGCCGCTATGTGGTCGATTGGCAGGGCGAAAAAGTGTTCGCCATCCCACGCCTGCAGGTCGGGCGGCTGGCCGTGCTGCCCCAACCCCCGCGCGAAGAGACGCTGCGCCTGGGCCAGAACCCGTTCATGCACAAGTCCAAGGCGCCGCTGTCGCACCACTACCTGGCGGTGTACCTGTGGGCACAGCTGGAGGCCGATGCACTCATCCACTTCGGCACCCACGGCACGCAGGAGTGGGCTGGCGGCAAGGCGCGCGCGCTCGACGTGCACGACGACGCGCTGCTGCCGCTGGGCGACCTGCCCGTGGTCTACCCCTACATCGTGGACAACCTGGGCGAGGCGCTCACGGCCAAGCGCCGGGGCCGCGCCGTGCTGGTGAGCCACCGCACGCCCGTGTTCGCCCCGGCGGGCTTCGAGGCGCGCATGGCCCACATGCACGAGGTGATGCACGAATGGGAAACCGTGGACGAAGGCCCCACGCGCCGCGCGCTCGAAAAGCAGCTGGTGGCGCAGTTCGTGGAGCACCAGCTGCACCGCGACCTGGGCTGGAGCGCCGAGCGCATCGCGGCCGACTTCAGCGGCTTCCTCGAAATCCTGCACCCCTACCTGGACCAGCTCGCGCAAAGTTCACAGCCCAAGGGCCTGGCCGTGTTCGGCCGCGTGCCCGCGCCCGAGCAGCGGCGCGAGACCATCCTGCAGGCACTGCGCAAACCGCTGATCGAAGCGCTGGGCGAGGACATCGACGAAGCCTTCCTGATCCAGCACGATGCCGTGCTGGCCGCGCGCCCCGCGCGCTGGCTGGAGGTGGCCCTGCAGGACGCTCAAGCGGCCAGCGTGCTGGACCTGCGCCCCGCGCTGCCCGCGCAAGCTGCATCCGATGTGGTGCGCGCCGAAGACCATGTGCCCAACCGCGCCGCGCGCCAACCCATCGACACGCCCGCGCTGCTGCAACTGGCGCAGCGCGCACAGGCGCTGGACCGGCTGCTGGCCACCGAGGGCGAGATGCCCGGACTGCTGGCAGGGCTGGAGGGCCGCTTCCTGCCCGCCGCCTACGGTGGCGACCCGATCCGCAACCCCGACAGTCTGCCCACGGGCCGCAACCTCACGGGCCTGGACCCGAGCCGCCTGCCCACGCGCCAGGCCTACGCCGTGGCGCAGACGCTGTTCAACGACTGGTTCAAGGATTACCAGGCGCGCCATGGCGGCCAGGCGCCGCAGCGCATGGCGCTGTCGCTCTGGGCAGGTGAAACCCTGCGCCACCAGGGCATCATGGAAGCCCAGGCCCTGGTGGCCCTGGGCATGCGCCCGGTGTGGGACGACTCGGGCCGGCCGGTGCGCGTGGAGACCATCGCGGCCGATGAGCTCCAGCGCCCGCGCGTCGATGTGCTCATGAGCATCACCGGCTCCTACCGCGACCAGTTCCCGGCGCTGATGGCGCTGCTGGACCGCGCCGTGGCCCAGGCCGCCACGGCCGAGCCCGGCAACGTGGTTGCGCGCCACACCGCGCAGATCAGCCAGGAACTGCGCCAGCAGGGCGTGCCCCGCGCGCAGGCCGAGCAGTTGGCGCGTGCGCGCGCGTTCGGCAACGCGGTGGGCGACTACGGCACGGGCATTTCCGACGCGGTGCAAAGCGACGGCCTGCAGACCAACGATGCCCGTCTGGGCGCGATGTTCCTCGCGCGCATGAGCCAGCCGTATCTGGAGGGCGAGCCCGTGACGGGCGTGGCGGGCGGCACGGCGGCCAAGGCCCTGGGTGCCCACCTGCGCCGCACCGATGCCGCCATCCTCTCGCGCAGCTCGCACCTGTACGCCATGGTCAGCTCGGACGACCCGTTCCAGTACCTGGGCGGCCTGTCGGCCGCTGCCCGCGTGGCGGGCCGCCCGCAGGGGCTGGAGCTGCATGTGGCCCAGCTGCAGGATGCGGGCGAGCCCACCACCGAGACCGCGCAGCGCGCCATCGCGCTGGAGATGCAGTCGCGCTACCTGCACCCCGGCTGGCTGCAGGCGCAGAAGGCCGAGGGCTATGCGGGCACGCTGCAGGTGCTCAAGGCCGTGCAGTTCGCCTGGGGCTGGCAGGCCGTGGCGCCCGATACGGTGCGCAGCGACCACTGGCAGAGCTTCTACGACGTGCTGGTGCGCGACAAGCACCGGCTGGGCCTGCCCGAGTGGCTGAGGGAGCACCCGCAGGCCTATGCGCAATCGCTCGAACGCCTGGTGCAGGCGCAGCGCCAGGGCTATTGGCAGGCCGATGCCGACACGCAAAAGCAGCTCGCACAGACCTACCAGGAACTCACGCGTGCGGCGCCGCTGGCGGCCGAACTGCCCGGCGTGCGCCGCTGGGTGGATCAGGCCGCGCAGGGCGCAGCCCCCGCCCCCCCGGGCATGGCAGTGGCCACCCCGCCGTCTGCCGACCTGCCTGCGCCACCGCACCAGGCCGACACCCCCGCGGCCACACCCGCAGCGCCCGCCATGGGCGTGCTGCTGGAGCGCCAGCCCGAGCGCGAAGCCGCCGTGACCCCAACCGCACCACTGGAGCGCATGGCCGGCATCGTGGCGCTGCTGGTCGTCGCCCTCGTGGTGCTTGCTGGCGCTGCCTGGCAGGCCCGCCGCCCGTTTTCCCTGTCCCCACAGCCGCCATTGGCCGGTCTGTGACACCCACCCTGTCTGAAAGAATGCCCACCATGCAGATCGAAACCCCACCCACCGAGAAACGCTACGAAAAGGCCGAGGGCGAGCGCCGGGGCCTGGTCATCGTCAACACCGGCGACGGCAAGGGCAAAAGTACGGCGGCCTTTGGCCTGGCGCTGCGTGCGCATGGCCGGGGCAAGGCCGTGAAGATCTACCAGTTCATGAAGGTGCCCACGGCGCGTTTTGGCGAGCACCGCATGTTCGAGCAGATCGGCATTCCCATCGAAGGACTGGGCGACGGTTTCAGCTGGAAGAGCCAGGACCTGGAGCACTCCGCGCAACTGGCGCGCGACGGCTGGGAGAAGGCGCGCGCCGCCATCCTCTCGGGCGAGTATTTCATGGTGGTGCTCGACGAAATCACCTACCCGCTGATCTACGGCTGGCTGCCGCTCGATGGCGTGCTGCAGACCCTGCGCGAGCGGCCCCGTGACGTGCATGTGGTGCTGACCGGCCGCCGCTGCCCGCCCGAAATCGTCGCGCTGGCCGACACCGTGACCGAGATGCAGATGGTCAAGCATGCGTTCAAGGCGGGTGTGCCGGCACAGCGCGGCATCGAGGACTGATGGTGATGGCGCAGCAGGGCTCGGATAGCGCGGCCCCATCTTCCCAGGCCTTTGCGCCGGGCGACGCCCGGGCCGTGTACCGGGCGATCTTCGAGCGGCGCGACATGCGCCACTTTGCCGGTGGCCAGGTGCCAGACGACGTGCTGCGCCGCCTGCTGCAGGCCGCGCACCATGCGCCCAGCGTGGGCTTCATGCAGCCCTGGCGCTTTGTGCGCGTGACCGACCGCGCCCTGCGCGAGCAACTGCACGGGCTGGTCGAGGAGGAGCGTCTGCTCACGGCCCGCGCCCTGGGCGAGCGCGAAGACGAATT
>JANJSZ010000058.1 GCA_024711405.1 Acidovorax sp. | reverse complement strand
CTCGAATTCTCGGTGGTCTACACCGACCGCGCGCTCAACCACATGTCCAGGCGCTTCACCGGCGTGATGCAGGACATCCTGTCCACACTCAAGGAGGTGTATCACGCCCCCACCGCCGTGATCGTGCCCGGCAGCGGCACCTTTGGCATGGAGGCCGTGGCGCGCCAGTTCGCCAACCGTGAAAAAGTGCTGATCGTGCGCAACGGCTGGTTCAGCTACCGCTGGAGCCAGATTTTCGACGCCGACAAGGGCCTGGGCGGCGGCGCCGTGGTCTGCAAGGCCCGCCCGCAGGGCAGCGGACCGCAGGCGCCCTGGGCACCGTGCCCGGCCGATGAGGTGGCGGCCGCCATCCGCGCCGAAAACCCCAAGGTGGTGTTCGCGCCCCATGTGGAAACGGCCAGCGGCATCATCCTGAGCGACGACTACATCCGCACGCTGACGGCCGCTGCGCACGAGGTGGGCGCGCTCTTCGTGCTCGACTGTGTGGCCTCGGGAGCCATGTGGGTGGACATGCAGGCCACGGGCGTGGACGTGCTGATTTCCGCGCCGCAAAAGGGCTGGAGCGGCTCGCCCTGCTGCGCCATGGTGATGCTGAGCGAACGCGCGCGCCAGGCTATCGACGACACCAGCAGCAGCAGCTTCTCGTGCGACCTCAAGAAGTGGATGCAGATCGCCGAGGGCTACGAAAAGGGCCAGCACGCCTACCACACCACCATGCCCACCGACGCGCTGGTGCGCCTGCGCGACGTGATGCAGGAGACACGTGCCTACGGTTTTGCCAAGGTGCGCGAAGAGCAGATTGCACTGGGCGCCAAGGTGCGCGCGCTGCTCGAATCGCGTGGCTTCCCCAGCGTGGCGGCCGAAGGCTTCAAGGCGCCCGGCGTGGTGGTGAGCCACACCACCGACCCGGGTATCCAGAGCGGCAAGAAATTCATGGAAGTGGGCCTGCAGACCGCCGCCGGCGTGCCGCTGCAGTGCGACGAAGGGCCGGACTTCAAGACCTTCCGCATCGGCCTGTTCGGTCTGGACAAGTGGCACAACGTGGAGCGCACGGTGGGCCACCTGTCCCGGGCGCTGGACCAGATGGCGGCGGCTGCCTGACGGGGTGAGGTCGAGGTTGGCTGGCTGGCACGGATGAATCCAGACCCCAACCCCGCCGTCCTCGCCTTGCGCCGCGCCAAGCGCCAGGCCCTGGGCCTTTTGCTGCTGGTGACCGCCGTGTTCATCGCCACCAGCGTGGTCGAACGCGGTCTGCTGCTGAACTGCGTGAAAGCCATGGCCGAGGCCGCCATGGTCGGCGCCCTGGCCGACTGGTTTGCGGTGGTGGCGCTGTTTCGCCGGCCACTGGGCCTGCCCATCCCGCACACGGCGGTGATCGCGCGCAACAAGGACCGGATTGGCGCCAACCTGGCGGCCTTTGTGCGCGACCGCTTCCTCGATCCGCCCTCGCTGGTGGCGCTGATGCGGCGCCACGACCCCGCCGCGCGGCTGGCCCAATGGCTGGGCGATGCGGGCAACGCCAGCTTGCTGGGCCAGCAGGCGGCGCGGCTGCTCAGCGCCGCCCTCGATACCGTGCAGGATGCGCAGATGGAGCGCTTCATCCGCAAGGCGGCGCGCACCCTCATCGGGCGGGTGGATCTGTCGGGCACCCTGGCCACGCTGCTGGGGGCGCTCACCCACAACGGGCGCCACCAGGCGCTGCTTGACGATGCACTGGGCCGGCTGATCGTGGTGCTGCAGGAGGAGGGCACGCGCCACCTGATTGCCACCACCATCGTGCAGTGGCTCAAGAAAGAACATCCGCTCAAGGAAAAAATGCTGCCCACCGACTGGCTGGGCGACAAGGGCTCGGCCATGATCGCCAACGCGCTCGAGGCCGTGCTGGCCGACGTGGCGCAGAACCCGCAGCACCAGTTGCGCGCACAGTTCGACGCGGCCGTGCAGCGGCTGGTGCACAGGCTGCAGACCGATCCGGACTGGGCGCGCAAGGGCGAGGAGATCCGGCGCTACCTGCAGACCAATGCCACGCTGGGCCGCTATGTGCAGGACCTGTGGCTGGGCATGCGCGCCGCCCTGCAGCGCGACCTGGCCGACGAGCACTCGGCCGTGGCGCGCAACGTGCATGCCATGGGCGCGTGGTTTGGCCGATCGCTGGCGGGTGATGCGGCATTGCGCCAGTCGCTCAACCTGCGGCTGGAAAGCTGGGTGCAGGGGCTGGCGCCGGATGTGTCGCAGTTCATTGCGCAGCACATCGAGGACACGGTGCGGCGCTGGGATGCCGAGGAGATGACGGCGTTGATCGAGCTGAACATCGGCAAGGACCTGCAGTACATCCGGATCAATGGGACGGTGGTGGGTGGGTTGATTGGGCTGGTGTTGTTTGGGGTGTCGCATGCGGGGGAGATCTGGCGGGCGGTGCTTCGTTTTTGAGGTGTTTGAGATTTCCCCGTTGTGTGCGGGCTGAACTTGCCTGTTCTGAGCTTGCCGATGGGTTGAGCGCTGGTTTGTTTGTGTGCTTTGGCTGAGGGCGGAGGCCGGGTCTCGGCCCGGCGGCCGACTCACTTTTCTTTGCTTCGCCAAAGAAAAGTAAGCCAAAGAAAGGCGACCCACCGTCTGCGGCCCCTTCGGGGAAAACCTGCGTCGGTGCGGTTGCGGGGTGCGCCGTGGAACTCGCTTTGCGCTGCGCGCGCCGCTCGGACAGCCACGGCGAGCCAGTGGACGAAGCATGCGCGCACTGGCGCGCATGCCACCCCGCAACCGCCCCGCCGCAGGCGCAGCCAGATGGGGGTGAACAACCCAACAGCTCCACGGGCCATCGCTGCGCTCGGCCCCATCTCGCGGGCGCAAGCGCCACGCGCTGAACAGGCTGGGCCGAGCGCAGCGAGTTCGAGCGAGACCCCGCTGGACGCGAGCACCACAGGTTGCCCGCAGCGAAGCGCAGGGACGCAGCCTGCAGGGGCGCCTTTTCTTTGGTGACTTTCTTTTGGCGAAGCAAAAGAAAGCCACTGCGCCGCCGGGCGCACACCCCGGCTCCCGCCCCATGCAAAGGCACACCACAAACTATCAAACCAATCGCTACCAGCGCTGGCTGGATAAGCGCTGAAGGCCAATTCCGTTCAAAAACCCCGTCCTGCCTTCAAAACCTCGGCAACTCCGGGTGCTGGATCTGCCCCCCCCGCACCAGCATCTTCCCGTACTCCGCACACCGGTTCAGCGTAGGAATCACCTTGCCTGGGTTCAGCAATCCTGCCGGGTCGAATGCATGCTTGAGCCCCAGCATCTGCGCGTTTTCTTCGGCAGAGAACTGCACACACATGCTGTTGAGCTTCTCCACCCCCACACCATGTTCGCCCGTCACCGTGCCGCCCATGGCCACGCTGGTCTCCAGGATGTCGGCGCCAAACAGCTCGCAGCGGCGCAGCTGGTCGGCATCGTTCGCATCGAAGAGGATCAGTGGGTGCAGGTTGCCGTCGCCCGCGTGGAACACGTTGGCGCAGCGCAGCTGGTATTTCTTTTCCATCTCCTGGATGGCCAGCAGGATGTCCGCCAGGCGCTTTCTCGGAATGGTCGAGTCCATGCACATGTAGTCGGGGCTGATGCGGCCACTGGCC
>JANJSZ010000048.1 GCA_024711405.1 Acidovorax sp. | reverse complement strand
CGCTTTGCCAAGATGGCCGACGCACTGGGCATGCGCGTGATCGGCTTCGACCCCTTCGCCAAGAACCTGCCGGACTATGTCCAGAGCGTTCCGCTAGAGACCATCTGGCGCGAATCCGATGCGGTCTCTTTGCACTGTCCGCTGACGGATGACAACCGCAACCTGCTCAACGCCGTCACCCTGGCGCAGTGCAAGCGCGGCGTGATCGTGGTGAACACTGCGCGCGGCGGCCTCATCGACGAGGCCGCGTTGCTGGCTGCTGTGCGCTCGGGCCAGGTCATGGCCGCCGGGCTGGACAGCTTTGCGGTGGAGCCCATGACGGCGGGCCACCCCTTCCAGGGCGAAAAGAACTTCATCCTCAGCCCCCACATCGGCGGTGTGACGAGCGACGCCTACGTGAACATGGGCGTGGGCGCAGCGAAGAACCTGCTGGCAGTTCTTCAGCGCAGCCCGTGCGCGGCCATACCGAGCTGACGGGCGACAGACTTTCAACCAAGGAGACAATGCGATGCGACATGAACTCAAAATAAACCGGTCTTTGGCGTTTGTTCATGCAGCGCTATCGGCTATTGCATTCACGGCGATGAGCAGCGCCATGGCGCAATCAGCCTACCCCGCCAAGCCCGTGAAGCTGGTGGTCGGTTTTGCGGCCGGTGGCCCCACCGACGTGGTGGCACGCGCCTTTGCTGACCACGCCAGCAAGGCGCTGGGCCAGCCCTTCATCATCGACAACAAGCCCGGTGCAGGCACCATCATTGCCGCGCAGGCCGTGGCCAGCGCCCCGGCCGATGGTTACACGCTGCTGTTTGGTGCCACCAACCACACCATGATTCCGGCGCTGTACCAGGGCCGCGTCAAGTTCGATGCGGTGAAGTCGTTCCGCCCGCTGTGCACGGTGGCTGGCAGCCCCACGGTGCTGGTCGTGGCCCTCAGCCTGCCCGTGAAGACGCTGGCCGACTACCAGGCCAAGGCACGCGCCGAGCCCGGCCGCGTGACCGCCGGCACGGCCGGGGTGGGCAGCTCGGGCCACTTCGCCACCGAGGTGTTTGCCCGCGCCCAGGGTCTGCAGCTCAACCATGTGCCCTACAAAGGCGCCGCGCCGGTGGTGACGGACCTGATGGGCGGCCAGCTCGACAGCTCGTTCGCCACCCTGGGCTCGGTGCTGCCGCAGATCAAGAGCGGCAAGCTGCGTGCGCTGGCCGTGGGCGCCTCCCAGCGTTCTGCCCTGGTGCCCGATGTGCCCACGTTTGCCGAGGCAGGCGGTGGCAACTATGCCGCCGACGTGTGGTACGGCGTGCTCGCCCCTGCGGGCCTGCCAGAGCCCATTGCTCAGGCGCTGGAGCGCACGGCGGCCGACTTTGCCAAGAGCGAACCGGTGGCCGAGAAGCTGCGCAGCATGGGCATGGAGCCCGAATCCGTCTGCGGCAACGCCTTTGCGGGCCGCGTGGCGCAAGAGGTGACCACGTACAGCCAGATTGCCAAAGCGCTGGACCTCAAAACAGATTGATAGAGACCTCCCCCTGAGGCGCCACGGCCGTGAAACACCGCTACCGCCTTTCCTCGTTTGTTGATTGAATCCCACCCAAGGAGATACCCATGTTCCGCTTCCTCAAACCTCTGATCGCTGCCTGCGCCCTGGCTGCTGGCGTCGCCCATGCTGCCTTTCCTGAGCGGCCCGTCACCATCGTCGTGCCCTATGCCCCTGGCGGCGCGGCCGATGCCGTCGCCCGTGTGCTCGCCACCCGCCTGGGCGCCAAGCTGGGCGGCAGCGTGATCGTGGACAACAAGGCCGGCGCCAGCGGCACCATTGGCGCCAGCTTTGTGGCCAAGGCCCCGGCGGACGGCTACACCATGCTGTACGACGCGACGCCGCACTCCATCAACCCGCACCTGTTCCCCAAGATGCCCTACGCCAGCACTGCGCTGCAACCGCTGTCGCTGGTACTGCTGGCGCCCAACGTGTTGATCGTCAAGAGCGATGCGCCTTACAAGAACGTGGGCGAGCTGATCGCCAAGGCCAAGGCCCAGCCCGGCAAGATCAACTTTGCCTCGGGCGGCAGCGGCACGGTGCAGCGCCTGGCGGCCGAGCTCTTCCGCCAGCAACTGGGCCTGGACATGGTGCACGTACCCTACAAGAGCGGCGGCCCCGCCATCACCGACGTGATGGCCGGCCAGGTGGACTTCATGTTCGGTACCGTGGCCGCCACCTACCCGCATGTGTCGGGCGGCAAGCTGCGCGCGCTGGCCGTGTCGGCGCCCGAGCGTTCCAAACGCCTGCCCGATGTGCCCACGGTGGCCGAGGCGGCCATCCCCGGCTACGAGGCCTACGAGTGGAACGGCATGTTCCTGCCCGCAGGCGTGCCCGCCCCCATCGCCACCAAGCTGCAGCAGGCCCTGCAAGAGGTGCTGAAGGAAGACGAAGTGAAGCAGCGCTTGTCCGACTTGGGCGCGCAGCCCGTAGGCTCCACGCCCGCAGACTTTGCCGCATTCCTCAAGAAGGAGGACGCGAAGTGGGGCGAGGTGGTGCGCAAGGGCAATATCAAACTGGATTGAGCCGATGGCATTGCCTGCGCTGACCACGCCCGTGCCGCACTCGGTGGGGGTGAACCGTCCGCAGCGCCAGCTGCCGCCCGGTGCGTGCGACAGCCACATGCACATCTTCGACCCGCGCTTTGCGCCGTCGGCCCACTGGCCGCGCACGCCGCCGGTGGCGCCTGTAGCGGTGTACCGGCAGCTGCAGGCACGCCTGGGCACCACGCGCACGGTGGTGGTGACGCCATCGACCTACGGCACCGACAACGGTTGCACGCTCGACGCGCTGGACCAGCTGGGTGATAGCGCGCGCGGCGTGGCCGTGGTGGGCGAGGACGTGAGCGCCGACGAGCTGGCCCGCCTGGCCGCGCACCGTGTGCGCGGGTTGCGGGTCAACTTTGTCTCGCCCCAATCGTGGGGTACCACCACCCCCGACATGCTGGCCACGCTGGCTCGCAAGGTGGCCGAGCATCCGGCCTGCCAGGGCTGGCACATCCAGATCTTTGCGCACCCTGGGCAGCTCATCGCGCTGGCGCCCCAGCTGCAAACCCTGCCCGTGCCCCTGGTCATTGACCACCTGGGCCGCATCGACCCAGCCGAAGGCCCTGCGGCCCAAGCGCACGGCGTGGTGCGCGGCCTGCTGGATGGGGGCCACACCTGGGTCAAGCTCTCGGGTGCCTACATGCGCTCCACGGTGCATGGCCCCAGCTACGCCGATACGTTGCCTCTGGGCCGCGCCCTGGTGCAGGCCGCGCCCGAGCGGCTGGTGTGGGGCAGCGACTGGCCCCACACCACCGAGGCGCCCGGCACCGTGAACGATGCCGACCTGGTGGACTTGCTGCAGGCCTGGGCCGGCAGCGACGCGGCCAT
>JANJSZ010000028.1 GCA_024711405.1 Acidovorax sp. | reverse complement strand
TGACCTCGGCCACGTTCGGCTCCTTGCTGTCCTTGTTGTAGTAGTCGTCGCGGTAGATGAACATGATGATGTCGGCATCCTGCTCGATGGCGCCCGACTCGCGCAAATCGCTCATCATGGGGCGCTTGTCGGTGCGCTGCTCCACCGAACGGTTGAGCTGCGACAGCGCGATCACCGGGCACTGCAGCTCCTTGGCCAGCATCTTCAGGCCGCGCGAGATTTCGCCCAGCTCGGTGGCCCGGTTCTCGCCCTGCGAGCCGCTGGAGCCGCTCATCAGCTGCAGATAGTCCACCACGATCAGGCCCAGCTTGCCGCACTGGCGCGCCAGGCGCCGCGCATTGGCGCGCAGCTCCGACGGCGTCAGGCCCGGTGTTTCGTCGATGTGCAGCGACACGGTGCGCAGTTTCTCGATGGCCTCGGTCAGGCGCGGCCATTCCTCATCCGAGAGCTTGCCGGTGCGCAGGTTGCCCTGGTTGATGCGGCCAATCGAGCCGACGATACGCACGGCCAGCTGCGCGGCGCCCATTTCCATCGAGAAAATGGCCACGGGCAGGCCTTCATTCAGCGCCACATGCTCGGCAATGTTCACGGCAAACGCCGTCTTGCCCATGGACGGGCGGGCCGCCAGCACCACCATGTCGCCCGCCTGCAGGCCCGAGGTCATGCGGTCGAGATCGATGAACCCGGTGGGCACGCCGGTGATGTCGTTCGGGTTGTCGGCCATCTCCTGCACCCGGTCGAGCAGATCCACCACCAGCGTGTCCATGGCCTGAAAGCCCTGCTTCATCCGCGAGCCTTCCTCGCCGATGTTGAAGATTTTCTGCTCGGCCTCGTCAAGGATCTTGTCGACCGGACGCCCCTGCGGGTTGAACGCATTGGTGGCGATCTCGTCGCTGGCGGTGACCAGCTTGCGCAGGATGGCGCGCTCGCGCACGATCTCTGCATAGCGGCGGATGTTGCTCGCGCTGGGCACATACTGCGCCAGATTGTTCAGGTACCCCAGGCCACCGATTTCCTCGGCCTTGCCCAGCCCCTGGAGCTGCTCGTACACCGTGATCACGTCGGCGGGCTTGCTGCCATTGATCAGGCCGCCGATGGCGGCATAGATCAGCTTGTGTTCGTAGCGATAAAAATCGCCGTCCTTGAGCAGATCGCCCACGCGGTCCCAGGCGTTGTTGTCCAGCAGCAGCCCGCCGAGCACACTCGATTCCGCCTCGATCGAGTGCGGTGGCACGCGCAACTGGGCAATTTCGCGATCCGGCAGGGGCGGAGCAAAACCGTGGTCTTCGAGCGGGGGAAAAACAGCGGACATGGGGTTCCTTGGGACAGGCGTTCAATGCTAGCGCAGAGCAGCCTGGCGGGATGGGGACAAGCCTGTGGATAACCAGGGGGCAGACTGTGGGTGGCCCTGTATGGGCGTACCGCACCAAAAACAAAAGCCGCCCAAGGGCGGCTTTTGCACAACGTCACGAAATGACGGTGGGGCGACGATCAGGCCGTTTCGCCGTAGACCGACACGTTGACTTCCACCACCACATCGGTGTGCAGAGCCACGCTGACAGCCGTTTCGCTGACAACCTTGATAGGGCCGTTGGGCAGACGAACCTGGGCCTTCACAACCTTGTAGCCTTGCTTGTTCAGCTCTTCGGCGATGTCGTGGTTGGTCACGGAACCAAACAGACGACCATCCACGCCCGCCTTTTGCGTCAGCTTGACGGTGGTACCGGCCAGCTTTTCGCCTTCAGCCTGGGCTTGTGCCAGCTTGGCAGCGGCTGCCTTTTCGAGTTCGGCGCGCTTGGCTTCGAACTCGGCCTTGTTGGCTTCGGTGGCGCGGCGTGCACGGCCCGAAGGGATCAGGAAGTTGCGGGCGTAGCCGTCTTTCACCTTGACGATTTCGCCGAGGTTGCCGAGGTTCACAACCTTGTCGAGCAGAATGATTTGCATGGGTTGTGCTCCTTAGATCTTGTGCTGGTCGCTGTAAGGCACCAGGGCCAGGAAGCGGGCGCGCTTGATGGCGGTGTTCAGCTGGCGCTGGAAAATGGCGCGCGTGCCGGTCAGGCGTGCGGGAATGATCTTGCCGTTTTCGGCGATGAAATCGCGCAGCGTATCGACATCCTTGTAGTCGATTTCTTCAACACCGGTCACCGTGAAGCGGCAAAAGCGCTTGCGCTTGAACAGCAGGGACTGGGTGTTGCGCTTTGGGCGCTTGTCTTTGTTGAACTTCTTGAACGTGGCCATTGCGGACCCCTTGAAAATTAATTTTGTTGAATATCCTGGATGTGGAGCACTGCGTTCTTGCCGTTGCGCGGTGTGGCCAGAAATCCATTGAAAGTCCAGAGACTTCCGATGTTTTGCCGGGCCAGACGCTCGGCCATTGCACCAAAGGCAACGGCTTTCATGGCAGCCTTGACGTCCCGGGGCTGGCCTGCTTCGGTTTGCTGGGACTCGTGTTCGAGTCGCAGGGTGATGGCAGGCAATCCAGCGGGTGTGTAGCGCAGGGCCTCGGCCTCAGCGATACAGGCGGTCAAGACAACGCGGTTTTCCACTCCCCTAGGGCTGGAAGATCAGCGGTCGTTGGCCGCTGCGTACTCGGCCTGGCTGACCTTGCGGGCTTCTTCGCGCTCGACGGTCTTCATCATCGAAGACGGGCTGGTCTCGGCCTTCTTCTTCTGAACCGTCAGATGGCGCAGCACGGCGTCGTTGAACTTGAAGGCGTGCTCCAGTTCAGCCATCACGGCCTGGTCGGCTTCGATGTTCACGCACAGGTAGTGGGCCTTGGCCAGCTTGTTGATCAGGTACGCCAGTTGACGGCGGCCCCAGTCTTCCACGCGGTGCACCTTGCCACCGCCAGCGGTGATCATGCCCTTGTAGCGCTCCAGCATGGCTGGAACTTGTTCGCTTTGATCCGGATGGATCAACAAAATGATTTCGTAATGACGCATGCATACTCCTTTTGGGTAAGACCACCCACTGCGTCTCGAAGTGGTGTGGCAAGGCAAAGCCGGCAATTATAACCAGCATGTTTGCGCTTGTACACTCCCGGCCTGATCCATGCATTCCTTCGGTGTCCGTGGACACGGACAAAGCGTCCTGACGCTGCCGCAGGCCTTGAAATACGGCCCACCCGCCCCATCCTTGTCGCGTATCCGTACGTTTCATAAAAATTCCGACATGCCAGATAACAGCCAGCCATCTCCCCTCCCAAGCAATCCCGCTCCCGAAGAAGTCGAGGCCGCCATGGCCGCCAACGCTTCTGATGAAATGACCCGCCTGCAGGGCGAGCTGGCCGAACTCAAGGCCAAGAGCGCCGATCTGGCCGACCAGTTCCTGCGCGCCAAGGCCGAGGCAGAGAACGCCCGCCGCCGCGCGGAAGACGAAGTCTCCAAGGCCCGCAAGTTCGGCATCGAGAGCTTTGCCGAAAGCCTGCTGCCCGTCTGCGACAGCCTGGACGCCGCCCTGGCCATCCAGAACGCCACGGCCCAGCAACTGCGCGAAGGCTCCGACGCCACGCTGCGCCAGCTGCAAGCCGCCCTGGAACGCAACAAGGTGCAGGCCATCAACCCGGCCGCCGGCGACAAGTTCGATCCGCACCAGCACCAGGCCATCAGTGTGGTGCCGGCCGAGCAGGAGGCGAACACCGTGGTGGCCGTGCTGCAAAAAGGCTATGTGATCGCCGAGCGCGTGCTGCGCCCCGCCCTGGTGACCGTGGCCGCCGCCAAATAATTTCACGGAACCAACTTGAAGCCCTTCAAGTTATCCACAAGTTACTAGCTATCCAACCATTCCAACATTGCGGAGAAGAACATGGGAAAAATCATCGGTATCGACCTGGGCACCACCAACAGCTGCGTGTCCGTCATGGAAGGCAACACCACGCGCGTGATCGAGAACTCGGAAGGTGCCCGTACCACGCCGTCGATCGTTGCGTACCAGGAAGATGGTGAAGTGCTGGTGGGCGCCTCGGCCAAGCGCCAGGCCGTGACCAACCCCAAGAACACGCTGTACGCCATCAAGCGCCTGATCGGCCGCAAGTTCACCGAGAAGGAAGTGCAAAAGGACATCGACCTGATGCCCTACAAGATCACTGCCGCCGACAACGGCGATG
>JANJSZ010000009.1 GCA_024711405.1 Acidovorax sp. | reverse complement strand
CGGCCTGCGGCCCCTTGGGCAATGGCGCCGTGAAGATCTTTGTGGCGGTGGCCGATGTGGACGCCCTGGTCCAGAAGAACTCGGCCATCGACCAGCATGCGCACACCAACACCACGTCGGTCTATACCTCGGCGCGGGTGTTTCCGATGCTGCCCGAGCGCCTGTCCACCGACCTGACGTCGCTGAACCCGGGGCAGGAGCGCCTCGCCATCGTGACCGAAATGGTGGTGGATGCCGAAGGCGCGGTCACCCATTCCACCGTGCACCGGGCGCGGGTGCGCAACCATGCCCAGCTGGCCTACGACGCCGTGGCCGCATGGATCGAGGGCGAGGGCGACCTGCCCGAGGCCGCGCGCGCCGTGCCCGGCATGGACGCGCAGCTGCGCACCCAGGACACGGTGGCCCAGCGCATGCGCGCGCGCCGGCGCCAGCAGGGCTCGCTGGACCTGGAAACCTTCCAGCCCCGCGCCGTGTTCGACGGCGACCGCGTGGTGGACATCCGCCAGCAGGAGCAGAACCGGGCGCGCCAGCTCATCGAAGAGTTCATGATCGCCACCAACACCTGCACGGCCCGGTTTCTGGCGCAGCACGGCGGCGCCGCCTTGCGGCGGGTGGTGCGCTCGCCCGAGCGCTGGCTGCGCATCGTGGAAGTGGCCAGCAAATACGGCGAGGCGTTGCCCAAAACACCCGATTCGCGTGCGCTGGAGGGTTTTCTGGCGCGCCAGCGCCAGGCCGATCCGCTGCGCTTTCCCGATCTGTCGCTGGTCATCATCAAGCTGATGGGGTCGGGCGAGTATGTGGTCGAGCATGCCCGGGGCGAGCCCATCGGCCACTTCGGCCTGGCGGTGCGCGACTACACGCATTCCACGGCGCCCAACCGCCGTTACCCCGATCTCGTCAGCCTGCGCATGGTCAAGGCGTTGCTGTCGGGCGAGCGCCCGCCCTATGGCCTGGCCGAACTGGCCACGCTGGCCGAGCATTGCACCCACCAGGAAGACGCGGCGCAGAAGGTGGAGCGCAGCGTGCGCAAATCCGAGGCAGCGCTGTTCCTGCAGGGGATGATCGGCCAGAAATTTGACGCCATCGTCACGGGCCGCACCGACAGCGCCACCTGGGTGCGCATCTTCACGCCGCCGGCCGAGGGTCTGCTGGTGGCGGGCGAGTTCAACCTGGAGGTGGGGCAGAAGATCCGCGTGAAGCTGACCAGCGCCAACGTGGAGCGCGGTTTCATCGATTTCGAGCAGGCGCGCTGAAGTTCGGTGCCCATCCGGCGCCAGCGTCCGTGCCCCCAGCAGGAGACTTCACCATGGCCAAGCGATCCTTTCCCCTGTCCAGGGTGTATGGGCTGCTCGAACCCGGCCCGGTGCCGCTGCTGAGCACGGCGCACAAGGGGCGCATCAACGCCATGGCCATGTCCTGGCACACCATGATGGAGTTCGAGCCGCCGCTGGTGGGCTGCGTGGTCAGCAGCCGCGATTTCAGCTTCACGGCCCTCAAAACCACGCGCGAGTGCGTGCTGAACATCCCCGCCGTGGAGCTTGCGCAGAAGGTGGTGGCCTGCGGCAACAGCTCGGGCCGCAGCGTGGACAAGTTCACGGCGTTCGGCCTGACGCCCGAGCCCGCCTCGCTGGTGGCCGCGCCGCTGATTGCCGAGTGCCATGCCCACCTCGAATGCAAGGTCGTGGACACGCGCCTGGTGAACCGCTACAGCTTCTTTGTGCTGGAAGTGGTCCAGACCTGGGCCGATCTGGCCTGCAAGGACCCGCGCACGCTGCACCACCGGGGCTGGGGCGCCTTCATGGTGGCGGGCGAAACGATCCGGCTGCCGTCCACAATGAAATAGCCAGGTCCGCCTTTGGTCCACTGCGGTCATCCGCCACACTGGCGCATTCAGCGCAAGGAACCTCCATGAACGAACCGTCACCCATTCATCCTTCCGCCGCCCCCGGCGCAGCGGCGGCGGCTGCCGAAATCGATATCCGCACCCGTTTCCATGACCTGCGGGCCCACGCCGGCCCGCAAGTGGCCATCACGGTGCTGCACATCGGCGCCGAACACACGGCCATTGCCACCGGGCAGGGCGACGAGGCCTCCGCGTGGCTGGTGCTGGACATTGGCGCGCACAAGACGGCGCGGCAATTTTTCAAGCGCAGCCCGCCCACGCCGCTGGAGATGGAACACGCCATCGCCACCGTCGAGGACGAGGTGATCCGCGCGGTACCGGTGCTGGCGCCAGGCACGGCCTTGCTGTGCGCCGATGCGCCGGTGCGCGAGGTGGCCCTGCTGGCAGGGCTGGCGCCGGGTGAGCGCATGGCGATGCCGCTCGATGCCATGGAACGTGTGTTCGAGCGCCTGGCCGCCGTGGCCGAAGGCCGCCCGGCCGTGCGCGAGGGTTTGCCGCAAGGCACCGATTTCGCCGCCGCGCTGCTGATCCTGCGCGAGTTCATGCACCACCTGCGGTTTGGGGCGGTCACCGTGGTGCCGTGATGGCGGCCCGGGGTCTTTCGATCCATGGGGTCTGGTGGCCGGGGTAGAGTTGCACGCCCGTATGTGTTCCTTTTGTTTCCGCCAGAGTCTGCCCATGATGAATTGCCCGCGCCGCCCCCTGCGCACCCTGTTGTCGTTACTGTGGGGAGCCACCCTGGGCGCATGTGCCCTCGCTGCCGCGCCAGCCAGCGCTGCGCCCGAAACCCCTGCCACAAATGCCAGCGCCATGGCGCCCCGCGTGCTGGCCTGCACCACCTGCCATGGCAAGCAAGGCCGCGCCACGCAAGACGGCTACTTTCCGCGCATTGCGGGCAAGCCGGAGGGCTATCTCTACAACCAGCTGATCAACTTCCGGGATGGGCGGCGCAGCTACCCGCAGATGGCCTACCTCATCGAGCACCTCACGGACGGCTATCTGCGCGAGATCGCCACCCATTTCGCCGCGCTGGAGGTGCCCCATGCGCCGCCCCCCGCGCCCCAGGCTGCGCCGCAGGTGCTGGAGCGCGGGCGCCTGCTGGTGCAGCAGGGCGATGCGGCGCGCCAGCTGCCTGCCTGCGTGCAGTGCCACGGCCCGGCGATGACGGGGCTCAGCCCGTCGATTCCCGGCTTGCTGGGTCTGCCGCGCGACTACCTCAACAGCCAGCTCGGGGCCTGGCAAACCGGCCAGCGCCGCGCCCAGGCACCCGATTGCATGGCCGCCATTGCGCGCCAGCTTTCGCCCGAGGAAGTGAGTGCCGTATCGGCCTGGCTGGCGGCCCAGCCGGTGCCCGGGGGCGGCAAGGCGGCCGAGCGGCTGGCAGGGCCGATGCCCGTGCGCTGCGGTGGGGTGGATGGCGTGCCGGTGGTTGGCGCGGCGGCGCGCTGAAGGGGGCATGGCATGAAACGCATCCTCTGGACGATCTCTTCCACCATGGCGGCCCTGGGCCTGGGCGCCGCCGCCGTGGTGGCGCTGAATTTGCGCGGCGAAGCGCCGTTGACCACCGGTGAAACCCTGCAAAGCACGCCCGAGCTGGTGGCGCGCGGCGCATACCTGGCCCGCGCCGGCAACTGCATGGCCTGCCACACCGTGCAGGGCGGCGCACCCTATGCGGGTGGGCGTGGCATCGATACGCCGTTTGGCGTCATCCACACCTCCAACCTCACGCCCGACAAGGCCACCGGCATTGGCCACTGGTCGGCCGCCGAGTTCTGGCGCGCGCTGCACAACGGCCGCTCCAAGGACGGGCGCCTGCTGTACCCGGCGTTTCCCTATACCAGCTACACGCAGGTGACGCGCGAGGATTCCGACGCCATCTACGCCTATCTGCAAAGCCTGCCCGCCGTGGAGCAGGCCAACCGGCCGCATGCGCTGCGCTTTCCCTACAACACCCAGGCCGCGCTGGGCGTGTGGCGGGCGCTGTTTTTTACCGCCGGGCCGCCCCAAGGTAAAAAAGCGGCCACCTCGGGGGGCAGCGACCCGCGAAGCGGCGGAGCGTGGGGGCCAAGCCTTGTACCCGGTGCGCCACCGCATGAATCCACGCAAAGTGCCGAGTACAACCGGGGCGCCTATCTGGTCAACGGCCTGGGCCATTGCGCCGCCTGCCACACGCCGCGCAATGCGCTGGGCGCCAGCAGCCAGGCGCAGGCCTTCAGCGGGGGGCTGATTCCGGTGCAGAACTGGTATGCCCCGGCCCTCAATGCCGCCGCCGAGGCGGGCGTGGCGCAGTGGCCTGTCGAAGATGTGGTGGCTCTGTTGAAAACCGGCGTGGCGCCGCAGGGCTCTGTCACCGGGCCCATGGCCGAGGTGGTGTTTCGCAGCACCCAGTACCTGAGCGATGCCGATGCGCAGGCGATCGCCGTGTACCTGCGGGCGCTGCCGCAGCAGGCCCCCACTGCCGCGGCGGTTGCCAGGCCGTCGGCCGCCACGCTCGCACGCGGGGGCAAGGTGTACGAGCAGCACTGCGCGCAGTGCCATGGCGACAGGGGCGAGGGCCAGCCGGGGGCCTTCCCGGCCCTGGCGGGCAACCGCGCCGTGGTGCTGCAAGACCCCACCAATCTGGTCCGCGTGGTACTGCAGGGCGGCTATCTGCCGGCCACGGCGGGCAACCCGCGCCCGCATGGCATGCCGCCCTTCATGCAGGTGCTGGGCGACGAGGATGTGGCGGCCGTGAGCACCTTCGTGCGCAATGCCTGGGGCAACCAGGCCGGCGCAGTGGGTACCATCGGCGTCTACCGTGCCCGGGAGCGGCGCGGGTCTTGAAGGAGAACCCCCCGATGCACAGCCCGGCCGCGTTGCCCGAATCCCCCCCCGTGGCCCCTGGTTGCGGCTGGTGGGCGGTGTGCCTGTGCGCCAACTGGTGCGGGACCTGCCGCGACTACCGGCCCTTGTTCGACGAACTGGCCAGAGCGCACCCGCAAATGCGCTTTGAGTGGGTGGACATCGAGGACGAGGCCGAGCTGGCCGGGGACCTGGATGTGGAGACCTTTCCCACCTTGCTGATCGCCGATGGCGCCACGGCGCGCTTCCTGGGCCCGCTGCTGCCGCAGGCCCCCGTGCTGGCGCGCCTGCTGGCCAGCCTGCAGGCCGCCACACCAGGAGGCGGGGCAGGCGCTGAAGCACAGGCGGTGTTCGAGCGTGTGCGCGCAGCGCGCAGCGCCTAGTGGCCGGAATCTGGGGCGACCGGGGCTCTTGCGGGCCCACCAGTGCGGATCTTTTATTCCTGTTTCATCGCTGTCAGCGCTGATGTTGAAAGCGCTAGAGGCAGTTTTTGCTTGATATTTCCTATGGCGTGCTCCCCGTGGTTCCATCTCCCATCGCTGCAGGCCCGGTGCGACAAGGGCGCCTGGTCGCGTGGCATGGATCTCTACGGCCGGGCGGAGGTGGTCCGCATCGACATCGAAGCCGATGGGGAGGGTCGCTGGCGGATCGAGGGCGAGGTGCAGGGCAGCCTGTCCATGCCTTATCAGGTGTCGGCAGAGCTGGCCATGGCGCCCAATGGGCAGGTCAAGCAGTGGTCAGGAGACTGCACCTGCCCCGTGGGCGTGGATTGCAAGCACGCCATCGCGTTGACTCTGCAGGCTGCGCACGTACATCCGGCGTCCACGCAGACCTCTGCCCCAGCCGTCGATGCCCTGAAAGCGCTGCAGGAGCGCAGGCAGGCCACGGCACGCGCCGAGGCCGACGCGCGGCTGGTGCGCTGGTTGCAGGACTGGGACCGTGCTGCAGGCGAACCTGTCTCGTCCCTCCCGGGCACCCGGCCGGATCGGCCCGAACAATACCTGTACCTGGCCTCCACCGTGGGGTTGCCGCGCGCGGCCTCGAAAACCCTGCCGCAGATGCAGCTGGAGGCGGTGGTGTCCTACCCCAAGGTCACCGGCGGCTGGGCCAAGCCCCGACAGATCCGCACCCAGCCGGGCCCGGGGCAGGCGGTGTATGACAGCGCCAGCGAAGCCGACCGCCAGGTGCTGCAACTGCTGCGCGCCATGCCGCGCGGCATGGGTTACTACTCGGCCTACAGCGCAGCGCCAATGGCGGTGCTGGAAGGGACTGTGGGTGTGCTGGCGCTGCAGCAGGCGGCCGGCACCGGCCGCCTGTTTGCCGACGCGGGGGGCTCCACCGTGGGCGCCCCGCTGCGCTGGGGTGACCCTTTGCCCATCACCTGGGCATGGCGCGAGGCCACGCCTGCCGCCGGGGGCGAAAGCACCTGGGTCCTGGGCGCCACTCTGCCAGGCGCTTCGGCCACGCTGTGCGGCAACAGCCCCCCGCTGTACCTCGATGCCGCCCAGGGTGTGTGTGGCACGGTGCAGGCCGATGGCCTGAGCGCCGCCCGGCTGGCCCTGCTGCTCAAGGCACCGGCGCTGGACGCCGCAGCGCTGCAAAAGCACCGGGCCGAGGTTGCCAGCCGCCTGGGCGGTGTGCTGCCGTTGCCGCCGGTGCTGGCCCCGCTCACCCGCGTGCAGGGCATCGCGCCCGTGGCGCGCCTGCACCTGGCGCCCGTGCCTGCGGGTGAAGTACCAGACCTGGGCCTCATCACCGCCCGGCTGCGGTTCGACTACCAGGGCCATGTGGGCTGGTGGGCCGGGCAGGCGCTGGACGTGCTGGTGGCAGCGGAGGACGGCGGCCAGGTGCTGCTGCAGCGCGATCCCAGGGCCGAGCTCGGCGCCATCGAGCGGCTGATGGCCCTGGGCCTGCTGGCCACCGACGACGGCCTGTTCGGTATCCCCGGCGAACGCCCGCAGCACGACTGGATGCACTGGGCCGACAACGGTTTCGGGGGGCTGCGTGGCGCGGGCTTCGCAGTCACATTGGATGCGGCGCTGAACGGCTGGATCAGGCACGCCGACACGCTGGAGGTGGCGCTGCAGCCAGAAGGCGAGGAGGAGGCCACCTCGCCCTGGTTTGCGCTGTCGCTGGGCCTGGAGATCGATGGGGTGCGCCACA
>JANJSZ010000106.1 GCA_024711405.1 Acidovorax sp. | reverse complement strand
ATGAGTGAAGTGGTCACCAGCTACTACCTGCGCCTGCGCGTGGCCGACCAGTCCGGCGTGCTGGCCAAGGTCACCGGCATCCTGGCTGGCGCCGGCATCATCATCGACGCCGTGCTGCAGCGCGAGGCCGACGAGGTGGGTGGCGAGGGCTCCACCCAAACCGACCTCATCATCCTCACGCACGACACCCGCGAAGGCACCATGAACGATGCCATCGCCCAGATGCAGCAGCTCCCCACGGTGCTGGCCCCCATCACGCGCATCCGCAAGGAAGAGCTGAATTAAGAGCGAGATTGCCATGCTGTACCTGTCCACGCGCGGCCACCCCGACCGCAAGCATTTCTGCGACATCCTGCTGGAAGGCCTGGCGCCCGATGGCGGGCTGTACCTGCCCGCGCACTATCCGCAGATCGACGACGCCGCCCTCACGCGCCTGCGCAAGGCGTACCACGAGCAGGGCTACGCCGAGCTGGCGTTCCAGATCCTGTCGCTGTACATCGACGACATTCCCGCCGCCGACCTGAAAGCCCTGTGCGCCAAGACGTACACCGCCGCAGTCTTTGGCACGGGCGAGATCGTGCCCCTGCGCCACCTCGAAGACGGCCTGTGGCTCGAAGCCCTGTCCAATGGCCCCACGCTGGCCTTCAAGGACATGGCCATGCAGTTGCTGGGCAACCTGTTCGAATATGAACTCAAGCGCCGCGGCGAAGAGCTCAACATCCTGGGCGCTACCAGCGGCGACACCGGCAGCGCGGCCGAACACGCCATGCGCGGCAAAGAGGGTGTGCGCGTCTTCATGACCAGTCCGCACGGCCGCATGAGCGCGTTCCAGCAGGCGCAGATGTTCAGCCTGCAGGACGAGAACATCCACAACATCGCCATCGAAGGCGTGTTCGACGACTGCCAGGACATCGTCAAGGCGGTCAGCAATGACCTCGACTTCAAGCGCCAGTACAAGATCGGCACGGTCAACTCCATCAACTGGGCGCGCCTCTTGGCGCAGGTGGTGTACTACTTCGCGGGCTATATCCAGGCCACGGAAACGAACGACCAGAAGGTCAGCTTCACCGTGCCCAGCGGCAACTTTGGCAACATCTGCGCCGGCCATGTGGCGCGCTGCATGGGCCTGCCGATTGCCAGGCTGGTGGTGGCCACCAACGAAAACGATGTGCTCGACGAGTTCTTTCGCACCGGCGTGTACCGTGTGCGCGGCAGTGCCGACACGCACGAAACATCGAGCCCCTCGATGGACATCAGCAAGGCCAGCAACTTCGAGCGTTTCATTTTTGACCTGCTGGGGCGCAACGGCCAGCGCACCAAGGCCTTGTTCAGCGCTGCCTTGCAGACCTATGGCCGGTTCGATCTGAGCGCCGACCCGCTGTTTGCCGATGCCGCTGCCAAATACGGCTTTGAAAGCGGCAAGAGCACGCACGCCGACCGCCTGACCACGATCAAGGACACCTACCACCGCTTTGGCGTGACCATCGATACCCACACCGCCGATGGCGTGAAGGTGGCACGCGAGCACCGGGGCGACCCGGCGGTGCCGATGATCGTGCTGGAGACAGCGCTGCCCATCAAGTTTGCCGAAACCATCCAGGAAGCCCTGGGCCATGTGCCCGAGCGGCCCGCCAAATTTGCCGGCATCGAGGCATTGCCCAAGCGTGTTCAGGTCATGCCGGCGGATGTGGAACGGGTCAAGGCCTACATCGAGCGGCATTGCCAGTGATCCCCGTCGGAAATGCGGTGCATCAGGATTTTTGAGTAAAAAATGCCCCTGGCAATTTTCTGATAAGCGCTGGCAGCTATAAATAGCATAGCTATTCACAGGAGCATGGGATGAAGGTTGTAGGCTTTGCCGGTTTCTCTGGCAGCGGCAAGACCACGCTGGTCGAGCAGTTGATCCCCGAGCTGCGCCTGCGGGGGCTGCGTGTGTCGGTGGTCAAACATGCCCACCACAGTTTCGACATCGACCACCCTGGCAAGGACACTTACCGCCACCGCGAAGCCGGGGCCTTCGAAGTGGTGGCCGCCTCCGACAAACGCCTGATGCTGGTGCGCGAGTTCGAGCAGCCCGCCACGCTCAGCGTGCACCACCTGCTGGCCGAGCTGTACCAGGGCGTGGACTGGGTGCTGGTGGAGGGCTTCAAGGACAGCGATCTGCTCAAGATCGAAGTCTGGCGCGCACCCGAGCCCGGACGCGCGGCCAAGCCCGTGCGTTACCCCGACGACGACTTTGTGGTCGCCGTTGCCACCGATGCCCCGCACAGCCTGCCCGTGCCCACGCAACGGCCCGTACTCGACCTCAACGCGCCCGATCAGGTGGTGGACTGGCTGCTGCAGCATGCCGACCGCTTTGACTACCAGTGGAGCCTGCACGGAGATTTGTTGCCATGCGCCCCCCAATGAAACCCCTGAAACCGCTGGACGAGGCGCTGGACGAGCTGCTGGGCCATGCCGCGCTGCTGGCAGGCACCGATACCGTCACCACCTTTGATGCCGACGGCCGCGTGCTGGCGCAGGACTGCGCCTCGGTGCTGCAGGTGCCTCCCAACGACAACAGCGCCATGGACGGCTATGCCGTGCGCTGCGCCGATGTGGCGGCGGTGGGGCTTGCGCTGCCCGTGTCGCAGCGCATTGCCGCCGGCAGCGCGGGCGAGCCGCTGCAGCCCGGCACCGCTGCGCGCATCTTCACCGGTGCGCCCGTGCCCGCAGGCGCCGACGCCATCCTGATGCAGGAAGACTGCGAGGCGCTTGCCGACAGCGTGCGCATCAACGCCGTGCCCCGGCCCGGTCAGTGGATTCGCCGCGCGGGCGAAGACATCACGCGCGGTGCCGTGGTGCTGCGGGCCGGCACCCGCCTCACGCCAGCCGAGCTGGGCCTGGCCGCCAGCATCGGCCTGGCGCAACTGCAGGTGGCCCGCCGCCCGCGCGTGGCGCTGTTCTCCACCGGCGATGAACTGGTCATGCCCGGCGCCGTGCCGCCCGAGCAGATGCGCCCCGGCGCCATCTACAACAGCAACCGGTTCTTTCTGCGCGCCATGCTGCTGCGCCTGGGCTGCGAGGTGAGCGATTTCGGCATCGTGCCCGACCGGCGCGACGCCACCATCGACGCCCTCAAGTCCGCCAGCGCCGCGCACGACCTGATCCTGACCAGCGGCGGGGTGAGCGTGGGCGAGGAAGACCACATCAAGCCTGCCGTCGAATCGCTGGGCACGCTCGATCTGTGGCAGATCGCCATGAAACCCGGCAAGCCGTTCGCCTATGGCCGTGTGGGTGTCGCGCACTTCATGGGCCTGCCCGGCAACCCGGTGTCGAGCTTTCTGACCTTTGCGCTGCTGGTGCGGCCGTTTGTGCTGCGGCTGCAGGGCGTGCAGGATGTTGCGCCTCAATCCATGGCTGCCCGCGCTGATTTTGCCTGGTCCAAGGCCGATAAACGCCGCGAATTCCTGCGCGTGCGGCACAACGCCACGGGCGGGTTGGACCTGTTCGACAACCAGAGCTCGGGCGTGCTCACCTCGGCCGCCTGGGGCGATGGCGTGGTGGACAATCCCGCCGGCCAGACAATTGCACCGGGCGATACGGTGCGGTTCATCGCGTTTTCGGAGTTGCTGTCATGAACATGTGCCCCCACGCTTCCCACTTCGTGTGGTCGCTGCCCCCCGAGGGGGCCGCTTTTCATCTTGGGGCGGCCCAGCGATGAAAAAGATCACGGTGCGCTATTTCGCCTCCATCCGCGAGGCCATCGGTGCGGGGCAAGAGCCGGTGCAAACCACTGCCACCACGTTGGGCGCGTTGCGCGACGAACTCATTGCCCGTGGTGGTGCCCATGCCACCAGCCTTGCACGTGGCCGTGCGGTGCGCATGGCGCTCAACCAGACCTTGAGCGAAGAGTCGGCGGTTCTGGTCGATGGCGCCGAGGTGGCGTTTTTCCCACCCGTGACGGGGGGGTAGCTGGGGGCGCCGGATTCGCCAGGCCGGCTGTGTTTCGGCTCTGTGCCGCCGTTGAATGGTGTGGGAGGTATCCGGGTGCACCACGGCCTGGAGTCTGATAGGTGCTGCCGCGCTGCAGCCACCCCGAAAGCCGGCCTGCGTCTCTTTCCGTGTTGTTTTGACGTATGTCAATACTGCGATGGCATTTGGTGGCGGGTCAATTGACGTGCGATTGCGTCAGGAATATCTTGCATGCGGCATGTCGCCAAACCGCAAGGGGAAATTCATGAAGACGCTCCACTTCCTCGTCGTCGCTGGTTTGCTGGGTATGGGCTTTTCTGCGTGGGCCAACCCCCAGCTCGCTGACGAAAAACAATGCATGCAGTGCCACTCGATCACCAAGGATGGCGCGGGCCCTGCATTCCAGAAGATTGCGGTTCGGTGGAAAGGTGATCGGCGTGCCGAGAAAACCTTGGTGGCCACCATTCGGAAGGGCAGTGACGGCGGGAGCGGTCGGCATTGGGGCATCGCCAAGATGCCCGATGCTTCCGAGCGGCCCTTGGTCAGTGAGGATGAGGCCAAACAGCTCGTCAAATGGATTCTGTCGCTCTGATCGCTGCGCGCAGCAACCTGGGGTGCCGGGATGGCGTGGCAGGGCCACCCGTCAGTCACTCACCGTTGCATCCTTCGCCGGGGCCAGTTCGGGGCACTGCCACGCCAGCAATTCGGCCAGCCGGGCGACGATCCAGGTGGCTTCGGGCGCTGACACACCCGATTCCGCCGTGCACAGCCCCGCATGGATGCGCCGCAGAATCTCGGCCTCGGAGGGCGCCTGTACGTGGTACAGCGTCTGGGCGTGTTCCACCAGGTGGCCCGCCAGGTCTTCGCACAGCTCGTAGCGGCTGCGCACT
Source organism: Acidovorax sp. (assembly GCA_024711405.1). Taxonomy (GTDB): domain Bacteria; phylum Pseudomonadota; class Gammaproteobacteria; order Burkholderiales; family Burkholderiaceae_C; genus Acidovorax. The sequence continues at coordinate 8,976 of JANJSZ010000106.1, read as the reverse complement.
TCATCGGCCTTTTCGGTGAGGCGCCCGCGGGCGTCGGTGTACACCGCCAGGAAGGAGGGCGGCACGTGGATCTGGTTGTGGTCGTCCATGGGCACGGTTCAGTCGGGGGTGAACAGCCGCTCGAATCTCGCCTGGTCGGCCGCCAGCGCGAACGTGACCAGTTGCCCCATCTTCATGTCCGACAGGCGGCAGGCGGCAAACAGCGTGGTCTTTCCGGTCAGTTCCATGGCAGCCAGGTCGATGATGGCGTAGGGGTGGGGCACGAAGACCTGGTGCCCGAACACATCGCGGACCGTGTTGCGCGGGGACGGGTAGAGCTTGTACAGATCGGTCTGAATCGTTTGGGTGGCCATGGTAATCAGGTGCAGGGGGTTGCAGTGCGAGTACAGTGCGGGCGAATCGTACAGACAAACCTGTTTCACAATCTATGGCACGCAATAAAAGTGAATGGCCCGCCAAGGTGCTGGCGCTGGTGCGGGGCGGCAACCTGCCCGCCGCCATCGCGCAGATCAAGGTGGCACCCACCGTGGCTGATGTCACGCGCCTGCAAACCCTGCTGGCCCAATTGCCGTCCTCGCCCGCGCTTGCGCAACTGAACAAGGTGGTGGAGGAAGAGCGCGCATTGCTGGCCGCACCCCGGCTGCACCGCTCGCCGTGAATCTTCGCATGAAAGTCGTTTTGCCATGAACTTGCCCCGCGTTTCCATTCAGTCCGAGGACTTCGACCTGTCCTGTGAAATCGCCGCCCTGCGCCGGGAGAACAAGGGCGTGGGTGCGGTATGCAGTTTCATTGGCCCGGTGCGCGACAGGAACGAGGGGGAACCGGTGTCGTCCATGGAGCTGGAGCATTACCCCGGCATGACCGAGAAGTCCATCGAGGCCATGATCGACGCGGCGCACCAGCGGTTCAGCATCTTCGGCGCCCGTGTCGTCCACCGCGTGGGCCTGCTGCAGCCGCTCGACCAGATCGTGCTGGTGGCCGTGACCAGCGCGCACCGGGGCCAGAGTTTTCAGGCCTGCGAGTTCCTGATGGACTACCTCAAGACCCAGGCACCGTTTTGGAAGAAGGAAGAAACGCCGCAGGGCGCACGCTGGGTGGATGCGCGCGTGAGCGACGACGCCGCCCTGGCACGCTGGGGCATCACGGCGAGCAATGCCTGAAACCCTGGGCGTTGTTCGATATTGAGAATTTGGATGAAATTGGCCTTTGATGTAGATTGGTAAATCGCTGGCAGCTATCAAAAAAGTAGTTTTCAGGGGCGATGGCTTCTGAATGGTGCATTGACACAGCGCAACCGGCAGGCAGGGCACTGCCTTGAAATCAGGCAGTCGCTGCCCCAAGTGCTCTGCAATTCGGAGGACATTGACCCATGCGTCTCGACAAATTCACCACCAAGTTCCAGGAAGCCCTGAGCGATGCCCAGAGCATTGCGCTGGGCCACGACCACGCCTACATCGAGCCCGTGCACATGCTCGTGGCCATGCTCCAGCAGGACGACGGCCCCAAGGCGCTGCTGCAGCGGGCGGGCGTCAATGTGCCCGGCTTGCTGGCAGCGGCCGAAGCGGCCGTCAAGCGCCTGCCCCAGGTGCAGGGCCAGGACCAGGTGCAGGTCGGGCCCGAGCTGGGCCGCGTGCTGCAGGCCACCGAGAAGGAGGCCATCAAGCGCGGCGACCAGTTCATCGCCAGCGAGCTGTTTTTGCTGGCCGTGATCGACAGCAAGGGCGAGGCCGCGCGCATCGCCAAGGAAAACGGCCTCACGCGCAAGAGCCTGGAGGCCGCCATTGATGCCGTGCGCGGTGGCCAGAAGATGGACAGCGCCGAGGCCGAGGGCCAGCGCGAGGCGTTGAAGAAATACTGCATCGACCTGACCGAGCGCGCCCGCATCGGCAAGCTCGATCCGGTGATCGGCCGCGACGACGAGATCCGCCGCGCCATCCAGGTGCTGCAGCGGCGCACCAAGAACAACCCGGTGCTGATCGGCGAGCCCGGCGTGGGCAAGACGGCCATCGTGGAAGGCCTGGCGCAGCGCATCGTGGCCGGGGAGGTGCCCGAATCGCTCAAGGGCAAGCGCGTGCTGTCGCTCGACATGGCGGCGCTGCTGGCCGGCGCCAAGTACCGTGGCGAATTTGAAGAGCGCCTGAAGACCGTGCTGAACGAGCTGGCCAAGGACGAGGGCCAGACCATCGTCTTCATCGACGAACTGCATACCATGGTGGGTGCGGGCAAGGCCGAGGGCGCGATGGACGCCGGCAATATGCTCAAGCCGGCGCTCGCGCGTGGCGAGCTGCACTGCGTGGGAGCCACCACGCTCGACGAATACCGCAAGTACATCGAGAAAGACGCTGCGCTGGAACGGCGCTTCCAGAAAATCCTGGTGGGCGAGCCCACGGTAGAGGCCACCATTGCCATCCTGCGCGGCCTGCAGGAAAAGTACGAGGTGCACCATGGTGTGGAGATCACCGACCCGGCCATCGTGGCCGCGGCGGAACTCTCGCACCGCTACATCACCGACCGCTTCCTGCCCGACAAGGCGATCGACCTGATCGACGAGGCCGCCAGCAAGATCAAGATCGAGCTCGACTCCAAGCCCGAGGTCATGGACAAGCTGGACCGGCGCCTGATCCAGCTGCAGATCGAGCGCGAAGCCGTCAAGCGTGAAAAAGACGAGGCCTCGCAAAAGCGCTTTGAGCTGATCGAGGAAGAAATCGCCTCCCTGCAAAAAGAGATCGCCGACCTTGACGAAATCTGGCAATCCGAAAAGGCCCAGGCCCAGGGCAGCCAGCAAGTGCGCGAGCAGGTCGAGCAGGTCAAGCTGCAGATCGAAGAATGGAAGCGCAAGGGCGACTTCAACAAGGTGGCCGAGCTGCAATACGGCAAGCTGCCCGATCTGGAGAAGCAGCTCAAGGAAGCCCAGGCCAAGGAAGAAGGCAAGGACGGCGCGGCCCAGGCCAACCGTTTGCTGCGCACCCAGGTGGGCGCCGAGGAAATTGCCGAGGTGGTGAGCCGTGCCACGGGTATCCCCGTGGCCAAGATGATGCAGGGCGAAAAAGACAAGCTGCTGCAGATGGAAACCAAGCTGCACGAGCGCGTGGTGGGCCAGCAGGAGGCGATTGCCGCCGTGGCCAACGCCATCCGCCGCTCGCGCTCGGGCCTGAGCGATCCGAACCGCCCCACGGGCTCGTTCCTGTTTCTCGGCCCCACGGGCGTGGGCAAGACCGAGCTGTGCAAGGCGCTGGCGGGCTTCCTGTTCGACAGCGAGGAGCACCTGATCCGCATCGACATGAGCGAGTTCATGGAAAAGCACTCCGTGGCCCGCCTGATTGGCGCGCCCCCGGGCTATGTGGGCTACGAGGAGGGTGGCTACCTCACCGAGGCCGTGCGCCGCAAGCCGTATTCCGTGCTGCTGCTCGACGAGGTGGAAAAGGCCCATCCCGACGTGTTCAACGTGCTGCTGCAGGTGCTCGACGACGGCCGCCTGACCGACGGCCAGGGCCGTACCGTGGACTTCAAGAACACGGTGATCGTGATGACGAGCAACATCGGCTCGCACCTGATCCAGGCCATGGTGGGGCAGGACTCGGACGACATCAAGGAGGCGGTTTGGGGAGAACTCAAGAATCATTTCCGGCCCGAGTTCTTGAACCGCATCGACGAAACCGTGGTGTTCCATGCGCTTGATGCGCAGCACATTGCATCGATCGCCAAGATCCAGCTGCAGTTGCTGAAAACCCGGCTGGCGAAGATGGACCTGGAGTTGCAGGTGTCCGATGCCGCCTTGGCGGAACTGGCCAAGGTGGGGTTCGACCCGGTGTTTGGTGCGCGGCCGCTCAAGCGGGCGATCCAGCAGCGCATCGAGAACCCGCTGTCCAAACTGCTGCTGGAAGGGCGCTTCCCGCCCAAGAGCGTGATTCCGGTCGATGTCGATCCGGTGCGGGAGCCTGGTGTCTTTCACTTCGGCGCATTCGTGTCGGTGTGACGGATTGATGCAAAGAATGGCAGGCGCCTGAGGAGGTTGTTTGAATGATTTCTTGGCGGGCCTGACCCGCTGGCTCATCCGGGCCGTGGTGGTGGTGGCCGGGCTGGTGATGTTTCTGAGCCTGCTGGCCGCTGTGCTGGTGCTCGCACTGGCGTGGGGGCTGCGGGCGGTCTGGGCGCGCCTGACCGGCCGGCCCGTCATGCCCTGGACCATGCGGGTGGACCCGCGCACGGGCTGGCGCACGGTGTACCGCTCCACCGAGCGCTGGTCCGCCGCGCGCACCGCGCCCGCTGCCGATACGCCGTCGCGCCGCGCGGGCGTGCTGCCGGGCGCCGACGAGGTGGTGGACGTGGAGCCGCGCGAACCGCGCGACTTGCGATAAGGCCGAAGGCCGATCAGCACAGGTTCTTACGTTTCAGGCGTTGGACCGTCTTCTATGATGGCTGCCATGACACCTGACGACATCCGCGCCCAATTCAATCTGCAACACCAGGCCAGCCGCGAGCACATTGACGTGCCCCTGCTGGTCCGCCGCGAGCGGCTCTTGCGCGTGCAGAAGATGCTCGACGAGCACGGCCCCGTGCTGGTCGCCGCCGTGCAGGCCGACTTCGGCATGCGCTCGCCGCGTTTGACCGAGGTGGCCGATTTTTTCGTGCTGCGCACCTTGCTGTCGCACACCTTGCGTTACCTGGCGCGCTGGATGAAACCCCAGAAGGTGCGCACCCCCCTCTTTTTGCAGCCCGCGCGGGGCTGGATCGCGCGCCAGCCCCTGGGCGTGGTGGGCGTGATCTCTCCCTGGAACTACCCCGTGCAACTGGCGCTGGCGCCCGCCATCACGGCGCTGGCGGCGGGCAACCGCGTCATGCTCAAGCCCAGCGAGCTCACGCCCCACACCTCGGCCCAGCTGGCCCTGCTGGTGGCGCAGTTCTTCGCGGCGGACGAGTTTTGCGTGGTACAGGGCGATGCGGCCACGGCGCAACTGGTGGCCTCGCTGCCGTTTGATCACCTGGTGTTCACCGGCTCCACCGCGGTGGGGCGCAAGGTGGCGCAGGCGGCAGCGCAGAACCTGACGCCCACCTCGCTGGAGCTGGGGGGCAAGTCGCCGTGCATCGTGGACGCCGATTGCGACATGCAGGACGCCGCGCTCAAGATTGCCCACGGCAAGCTGCTCAATGCGGGCCAGACCTGCATTGCCCCCGATTACGTACTGCTGCCCCGCGGGCGCGAGGCCGAGTTTTTGCAGGCCTACCAGGCCGCGGTGGCGCGCCTGTTTCCCAGCATCGAGGGCAACCCCGATTACGCCTCCATCATCACGCCGCGCTACTATGCGCGGCTGCGCACCCTGTTGCAGCAGGCCCAGACGCAGGGCGCAGAGGTGCACACCATCGATCCCACCGCAGGCAAGCCTGTGGCCGCCACCGTGGGCACACTGGGCGACGGGGCCAGTCGCCAGATGGCTCCCTCGCTGGTGTTTGGTGCCACGTCGGGCATGGGCCTGATGCAGGAGGAGATTTTTGGCCCCATCCTGCCCGTGATCTCGTACGACCGGCTGGACGATGCCATCACCCACATCAATGCGGGGCCCCGCCCACTGGCGCTGTACTGGTTTGGCCGCAGTGAAGCGGTGCAGCGCGATGTGCTGCGCCGCACCGTGAGTGGCGGTGTCACGGTGAACGACACGCTCATGCACTTTGCCCACGACAACCTGCCCTTTGGCGGCGTGGGCGACAGCGGTTGGGGTGCCTACCACGGCGAGCAGGGTTTCCTGCGCTTTTGCCACCAGAAGTCGGTGCTGGTGCAGTCGCGCTGGGCCATGGGTTCGCTGCTCTATCCGCCGTACGGCCCGCGGTTCGACCGCATCATGGGGCTGTTGCGCCGCTGGCTGTAAGCGCCGCTGTCAATGTGCCTCGGGTGGCGGGGCGCTCCTGGCCCTGGGCCAGCAGCTGCACCATGGCCTCGCGCAGCTGGCCGGTGGACACGGGCTTGTGCAATAGCAGCGCCGAGGTGCTTTGCGCATCGCGCAGGCGCTGGGGCGAGGTGTCGCCCGTCATGATGATGGCCGGCACCGTGGTGCCCAGGCGGGTGCGCAGGGCCTGCAGTACCTGCTTGCCGGTTTCTTCGTGGCGCAGCCGGAAGTCCGTGATGATGAGATCCGGCCGGTGTTCACCCAGGCGCGCGAGCGCTTCAGCGCCCGATCCGGCCACGGTGCAGCGGCAGCCCCAGTTTTGCAGCAGTGTCTGCATGCCCAGAAGCACCGCTTCGTCGTCGTCGATGGCCAGCACATGCAGGCCCTCCAGGCTGTGGTCGTCGGGGGGTGGCGCGGCTTCATCTTCCAGTGCGCCGTCCCACGCATCCAGCCAGAGGCGAAACACCGAGCCCCGGCCCGGCTGCGAGTGCAGCTCGACCGTGGTGCCCATCTCGCGCACCAGCCGGTGCACGATGGCCAGGCCCAGACCCAGGCCCTTGCGCCGGTCGCGTTCCGGGTTGTCGAGCTGGAGGAACTCCTGAAAAATGTCATCCCACTGGTGCTGGGGAATGCCGACCCCGGTGTCCCACACCTCCAGGGCCACGCGCTGGCCGCGCCGGCGGCAGGCAATCAGCACGCCGCCCCGGGCGGTGTAGCGAAGCGCATTGGAGATGAAGTTGCGCATCACCAGGCCGACCAGCGCGCGGTCGGCGTGGACGGCCGCCGAAGTCTCGCGCGTGCGGTACACGAGGCGCGCGTTGTCGGCCTGCACGCCAAACTCCTGCTCCAGGGCCGTGAGCAGGGGCTGCACGGCAAATGCCGCCGGGCGCACCTTGACCACCCCCGCTTCCAGCCGTGAGTAGTCGAGCAAGGTGGTGAGCATTTCTGCCGCGGCGCTGGATGCGGCATGGGCATGGTCCAGCACCGTCTGCTGGTACTCGTTCAGGGGGCTGCGCTGCAGGCTCTCCAGAAACAGGCCCATGGCATGCAGGGGCTGGCGCAGGTCGTGGCTGGCCGCCGCCAGGAAGCGGGATTTGTCGCGGTCGGCCTTTTCGGCCGTCTTCTGGGCCACCAGGGCGCGCTGGGATTCGGCGCGCAACTCTCCCACCAGGCGCGCGTTTTCCAGCTTCAGGGCAATGCTGCGGCGCGTGGCCGTGTCGGTGGTGCTGGCCTGCATGCAGGTCAGGCCGTAGTACCCCAGCGTGAGAGCCAGCGCCGGCCACAGCACCGGCCCGCCCGCCATGGCAATGGCCAGCAGCACGCCGCCGATGGCGCAGCTCAGGTAGGTGAGGTAGGCGCGGTACAGCGGCGCCCCCAGTCCCAGGGCGCCGGATGACACCGTGCTGATGATGCCAATCGCATAGATCACGCTGTCGGCGTTGCCCCATTGCATCACCACCAGGCCCAGGCTGCCCCAGCTCAGCCCCATGCAGGCCATGCAGGCCATCAGCTTGTAGGCCGACGGGCGGGCCGGTGCGTGGGTCGGGTCCATGCTGCGCAGCGCGAGATAGACCCCCGTCACCACCAGCAGGTGCGAGACCAGCCAGGCGGCCAGCGCCTGTGCGTCGACCCTGCTGCCCATCACCCACAGGGTGCCCAGTGCCGTGGCCAGCGAGGCCAGCAGGGTCATGGGAAAGTTCTGCCGCAGCAAGGCGACCTGCTCGCGCAGGACGTCATCGCACTCCCAGCGCAGGGACGGCCAGGGCCAGCGCAACGCGATGCCCAGCGCTTCAGCCGGCGTCATGCTCAGACGGCGTCATGCCGTGGCGGCAGCGACAGGCCCAGCCGCTGCGCTGTCAGCAAGGCTGCGCTGCGGCTGTTGACGCCCAGCTGCGCAAAGATGGCGGCCACATGCACGCGCACCGTGTTCTCGCTCAGCCCCAGGTCGCGCGCAATCACCTTGTTGGGCTTGCCGGTGCACAGCAGCGAGAGCACATCGAGCTGGCGTGCCGTCAGCGAGGGCGCGGCCGGGGCACGGGTGGTGGCGGCGTTGCCGCGGTGGGGGGGGAAGCAGGGCGCGCCCGACAGGGCGCAGGTGATCGCCTCCAGAATGTCCTCGCCGCTGGCCGACTTGGGCAGGAAGCCGTCGGCGCCGCGCATGCGGGCCTCGTACACGGCGTCGGGTGCCACGCTGGCGGATACCAGCACGATGCGCGCCCGGGGGCAGGCCTGGCGCAACAGGCGCAGGCCGTCCAGGCCGCTCATGCCGGGCATCTGGATATCCAGCAGCACCAGGTCCGCGTCGTCCAGCTGCAGCGCGCAGGCCTCGGCCACCGTGCCGGCCTCGGAAATGCAGGTCACCGCGGGGTGGTCCTGCACGATCAGGCGCAGCCCGGTGCGAAACAGGGTGTGGTCGTCAACAAGCAGCAGGCTGGCGGGCATGTGGCGAGTATTGCGCACAACGCCCGGGCGTGCGCCTAGTCCATTTGTGCGATGGACGCACCGGCGTGCGCTTTCTAGACTGTGTCCCAGGCGTTGTGAGGGTTCGCCGCTGGGCCGCAACGTGCCACCGATCCTGTCTTGGTTGTCCAAAAAGAGGTTCATCATGAGTGCCAGTGCTTTGCATTTTGCCGCCGGAGCTTCCGCAGCCCGCCCACACATGGCCCATCCGCGCACCGTGGCAACGGTTGCGGGTGCTGGCGTGGGGGGCAACACCGTAGCCCAGCTGGTCCAGGAAAACTGCCCCCATCTGCTGCCATCGGTCGGCGTGGTCATGGAATACCTGGATACGCAGGCGGGCACCTGGCAGTTTTCGCTGGATGACGGGCAGACCTGGCGCGCCATTCGCACCGACCTCATCAACCGGCCCGGCCACATGGGCCTGGCGCTCGATCACGGCGCGCGTTTGCGCGTGGTGCCCCTGGGCACCAGCCGCGAGGGCGCGCGCATGGTGTTCCATGCCGTGCAGCGCAGCCATGGCCCCGGCAACGGCAGTTATCGCCCCTACGCGCCGGACGAGCGCGAGGACGCCTCGCACAGCGTGACGCTGGTGCTGCGCCTGGGCGCCATCAACGGGGTGCCGCCGGCCGTGAAG
>JANJSZ010000097.1 GCA_024711405.1 Acidovorax sp. | reverse complement strand
GCGGCACCCTGGCCAAGCACATGTTCGTGACCGCCTTGCCCGACGCCGCGCGCGCGCTCGGCCGGGGTGAGCAGCGTGAGCTTGTTGCAGGCGCCGCGCTCCTTGAAGGAAGCGGTGAACTGCAGGTTCTCGAACTTCAGGAAAACCTGGGCGCCGACGATGTCCGACAGCGTGCGCGATTCAACGCACGGTGTGTCGAGCACCTGGCCCTGCAGCCGGGTGGCCGCATCGCGAATGTCTTGAATGGAAAGCATGGCCGCCATTGTGGGGGCAGCAGCACGCGCCGGGAAAGCGCTCCATGCGGTGCAGTGATGAAATTTCATCCATAGCTGCCAGCGCTGATGCATAAAACGGTTGCCGCCGATTGTTCCCACGCGCATCCCGGAGCACTTGCGCTGGCGTCGCTGCAAGCGCCTGCGGAGAATGGGGCCTCAGGCCGGAAAAGCGCGCGCCAGTACCGCGGCCACGTCCACCGCCCGGGTGTCGATGGCCCCCACCACCCGGCCCGCGCCTGCGCTGCCCAGCCGTGTGGCCATGAAACCATCGGCCACCGCTGCCGGCGCATGGCGGCGCAGCAGGCAGGCCTGGGCCACCAGCACCAGGCGCTGCACCAGCACGCGGCCCAGGGCTTCGCGCTGTTCGGGCGGCGTGGCCAGCAGGCTGCGCAGCGCCTGCAGCTCGGCCTGCAAAAGCGGCTCGCCCGCAGCGGCTTGCGCCAGTTCGGCCAGCAAGGCCATGGCGGCCTCGGGCGCGCGGCCGATGGCGCGCAGCACATCCAGGCACATCACGTTGCCCGAGCCCTCCCAGATGGAGTTGACCGGCGCCTCGCGGAACAGGCGGGCCATCACGCTGCTGTCCACATAGCCGTTGCCGCCAAACACTTCCATGGCCTCGCCGGTCAGCTCCACCGCGCGCTTGCAGACCCAGAACTTGGCGGCGGGCGTCATCACGCGCTTCCAGGCGCGCTGCACGGGGCTGTCGTCACGCTCGAAGGCCTCGGCCAGCCGCATGGCCAGCACCAGCGCGGCCTCGCTTTCCAGCGCCAGGTCGGCCAGCACAGCGCGCATCAGTGGCTGCTCGGCCAGGCGCCTGCCAAAGGCCTGGCGCTGGCGGGCGTAGGCCAGGGCCTGCACGGTGGCCTGGCGCAGGATGGCGGCGCTGCCCAGCACGCAGTTCAGCCGGGTGGTGGTGGCCATCTCGATGATGGTGGGGATGCCGCGTCCTTCCTCGCCCATCAGGATGCCCCAGGCATCCTCGAACTCGACCTCGCTGCTTGCATTGCTGCGGTTGCCAACCTTGTCCTTGAGGCGCTGCACGATCACCGCGTTCTTGCTGCCGTCAGGCCGCCAGCGCGGCACGAAGAAGCAGGCATGGCCGCCCTCGGCCGTGCGTGCCACCACCAGGTGCGCATCGCACATGGGCGCCGAGAAAAACCATTTGTGGCCGCGCAGCAGGTATTCGCCACCGCGCCCGCCTGCGCCGGTACCCGAACGCAACGGCGTGGCCAGCGTGGTGTTGGCGCGCACATCCGAGCCGCCCTGCTTTTCGGTCATGCCCATGCCCAGCCAGATCGCGCGTTTCTGCGCCAGCGGCACATCGCGCGCGTCGTAGTCGTTGCTGAACAGCGGGGCCTGCAGCTGCGCCCACAGCGCAGGCTCTTTCTGCAGCACCGGAATGCTCGCCGTGGTCATGGTGGCCGGGCACAGCGTGCCCTGCTCCACCTGGCCATGCAGATAAAAACCCGCCGCCCAGGCGGCCCAGCGGCCGGGCTGTGCGTCGCGGAACGGCAGGGCAACCAGGCCTTGCCCGCGGTACAAGGCCATGAGTGCGTGCCAGCTCGGGTGGAACTCCACGCTGTCGATGCGCCGCCCGCGCGGGTCAAAGCCGTGCAGCGCGGGTGTGTGGCGGTTCGCCGCCTCGGCCAGGCGCCAGGTTTCCTGCGCGCCCAGCTGCTGGCCGTAGGCCAACAGCTGCGGCCGCGCCCAGAGCGCGCCTGCACGCTCCAGCGCTTCGCCCAGGGCGGCGTCGGTGCCGAGCAGGTTGAAATCGGCCAGTTCGTCGAACTGGTTGAAAACCTCGTGCGTGCTCCTGGCGGTCATGTGTGGGCCTCTTTCGTCTCCCTTCGGGCGGCCACCATGATGTCCGGAAAAAAATGGCCAGGCAAGGTGCACGGGGGCGTGCGGGGCGTGTGCGGAATATTGTGATGGTTCTTGGGTTGCACACCACGCACTTCAGCGCAACACCCTGCAATGGCCGAACTCGCAGCGGATCGCCAGCGCATCGCCGTTGGCGCAGGCCACGCTGTAGGTCTCGAACCCCGGGCCCTTGGCCGCCAGCGCGGCCAGCGGCTGTTCACTGCACGATTGGCTGCGCGCCAGGCGCTCGGCGCTGAAGGCGTCGGTGCCGACCCGGCGGGGCGGTGCCTGTGCGGGCGTGGGCGCGGGGCGCCATGGCCCCGGTCGGGGTGCGGCCACCATCGATCCGTGCCCCCGGGCCGCCATGCAGGCGGCCTCGGTGCGCTGGCGCCGCTCCAGCGCCTGCAGCCCCTGCGTTGCGCCCAGCACGCCGCCCACGGCGGCCCAGTCGCGCACCGTGTCGTGCCCGTAGCCCAGGCCCCACACCAGCGCAGCCGTCACCAGCGCGCCCTGCACCAGGCCGTCCAGCGTTTCGGCCACTACGCCCACCTGGGCGGCGTGCTGCCTGCAATCGTCCAGGTCGGTGCCGTAGCGGGCGCTGGCACTGTCGTCGGGCGCCAGCCGGGCCGTCCGGTCTGAACCCTGTGTGGCGCAGCCCGCGAGCACCAGGGCCACGAGGCCGGCGCACAGTCCTGGCCGCAGCGCCGGCAGGTGGTGTCTGCCGCGCCTTGGTCGTGGGCCCCGGTCCGTTGGGGCGGTGATGGCGGCCGGGGTGCCGGGGCGGTGCGAGGTGGTCATGTCGTAGGTCAACGCCAAGGCTGAGTGGCAGTGGTTGCATCCAGAGGTCGTGCCAAGAAGCCAGTATGTACCAGCGCCCGCGCGACCCCATCGCGCAGTCGACCGGCCATGGCCACGGGCTGCAGACGGTCTTGCTCCAGGCGCAGCACGCGACGGTGCCGCGGCGGTGGAACGCGCTTTTTTATGCTTCTGACCACCCCCACTGTTTGTGCTTCATCAAACTATAGGTAGTGTTTGATGGGTATCGTACACACCATAGGTAGTGTTTTAACCCCCTTGACGGACTGTGAGAAACCATGGCCTCCACCCTTGTCACCTTGCCCCGTGAAGTCGTTTTGCGCAGCGGGCAGCGCGTTCCTTTTGACGCGGAACGCATCCGTGCCGCACTCGCCAGCGCCGGGCAGGCTGCGGGCGAATATGGCGCCGAAGAGGCTGCACTGCTCACCGCGCAGGTCACCAAGGTGCTGATCCACCGATTCCATGGCGAGGCGCCCACGGTGGAGCAGATCCAGGACGTGGCCGAGCAGACCCTCATCGCCGCCAACCACCTGGCCACGGCGCGCGCCTACATCGTCTACCGCGAGCAGCACGCCACCTTGCGCGTCGACAGGCAGACGCTGGTGGATGTGGAAAGCTCCATCAACGAATACCTCACCCGCGCCGACTGGCGCGTGAACGCCAACGCCAACCAGGGCTATTCGCTCGGCGGCCTGATCCTCAACGTGGCGGGCAAGGTCACGGCCAACTACTGGCTCTCGCATGTCTACACGCCCGAGATTGGCGCGGCGCATCGTGAGGGCGATCTCCACATCCACGACCTCGACATGCTCAGCGGCTACTGCGCGGGCTGGTCGCTGCGCACGCTGCTCCATGAAGGGCTCAACGGCGTGCCGGGCAAGGTCGAAGCCGGGCCGCCCAGGCACATGTCGTCCGCCGTGGGGCAGATCGTCAACTTTCTGGGCACGCTGCAGAACGAATGGGCGGGTGCGCAGGCGTTCTCGTCCTTCGATACCTACATGGCGCCCTATGTGCGCGCCGATGCCATGGACTACGCTGCTGTGCGCCAGTGCATCCAGGAGCTGGTCTACAACCTCAACGTGCCTTCGCGCTGGGGCACGCAGACGCCGTTCACCAACCTCACCTTCGACTGGATCTGCCCCGACGATCTGCGCGAGCAGGTGCCGGTGATTGCGGGCAAGGAGATGCCGTTCAGCTATGGCGAGCTGCAGGCGGAGATGGACCTCATCAACCGCGCTTACATCGACGTCATGACCACGGGCGACGCCAAGGGCCGCGTGTTCACCTTTCCCATCCCCACGTACAACATCACCAAGGACTTTCCGTGGGAGAGCGAGAACGCGCAGCTGCTGTTCGAGATGACGGCCAAGTACGGCCTGCCGTACTTCCAGAACTTCATCAATTCCGAGCTGGAGCCGAACATGGTGCGCTCCATGTGCTGCCGCCTGCAGCTCGACCTGCGCGA
>JANJSZ010000059.1 GCA_024711405.1 Acidovorax sp. | reverse complement strand
CTTCATGCCGCCCGAGAGCGCCAGGATCTTGGTGTCCCGCTTGTCCCACAGCGACAGGTCCTTCAGGATCTTTTCGATCAGCGCCGGGTTGGGGGCCTTGCCAAACAGCCCGCGGCTGAAGCTCACGGTGGCCCATACGGTTTCGAATGAGTCGGTGTGCAGCTCCTGCGGCACCAGGCCGATGGCGGCACGGGCGGCACGGTAGTCGCGCACGGTATCGAAGCCGTCGGCCGTCACGCTGCCCTCGGTGGCATTGGTCATGCCGCAGATGATGCTGATCAGCGTGGTCTTGCCGGCACCGTTCGGGCCGAGCAGGGCAAAAATTTCGCCACGGCGAATATCCAGGTTGACGTGCTTCAGCGCCTGGAAGCCGCCCGCGTAGGTTTTGCCGAGGCCGCGCACGCGCACGATGGCGTTTGCAACAGGCGTCGAAGGGAGGTTGGCAGACATGCGGTAGGTGAGTGAAAGAGATGGGGCAGCTTAGCGTGCCCGCGCTGCGGCCACCTCGTGCCCCAGCTCGATCACGGCCATGGCGTAGTAACTCGACCAGTTGTAGCGGGTGATGGCATAGAAATTTTCGGTGCCCGCCACATAGCTGGGCGCATCGTCGCCGTTTTGCAGCTCCACCAGCGCCAGCGGTCCGGTGTGCTGTGCGCCGGCGGCATCCAGCATGGCGCCCTTGGCCTGCATGCTGGCGGCGCTGAAGCTCGGGAGGATGTCGGGGGCCAGCAACTCGTCGAGTTGCACGCGGGCGGGGTCGGGGTCGAACTGCACGCTGTAGTGCGTGGGCATGCCCGGCTTCCAGCCATGGGCGATGAAGTAATTGGCCACCGAGCCGATGGCGTCGGCGGGGCTGTTGAACAGGTCCACGCGGCCATCGCCGTCGAAATCAATCGCGTAGCGCACCCAGCTCGACGGCATGAACTGCCCCAGGCCCATGGCGCCGGCATAGCTGCCGCGCGGCTCGAACGGGTCCACGTTGCTGCGGTGCGTGAGGCTCAGGAACTGCTCCAGCTCACGCTGGAAGAACTCGGTGCGCTCGGCGGCGCGCGGGTGCGCGGCGGGGAAATCGAAGGCCAGCGTGGCCAGCGCATCCATCACCCGGAAGTTGCCCATCTGCTGGCCGTAGATGGTCTCCACGCCGATGATGCCGACAATCGTTTCGGCGGGCACGCCGAATTCGCGCTCCGCCCGCGCCAGCGTTTCGGCGTGGTCCTGCCAGAAGCGCAGGCCCGCGCGGATGCGCACCGGGTCGATGAAACGGCTGCGGTACACGCGCCAGTTCTTGGCCGTGCCTTTGGCGGGCGGCAGCATGAGCCGGGGCACCTGGGGCAGAAAGCGGGCCTGCCCGATGGCCTGGCGCACCCATTCGCGGTCGAGGTCGCGGCGCTCGGCCAGGTCGTCGGCAAACTGCAGCGCCTCGGGGCGGGTGGCGTAGGCCATGCTGCCGTTCACCGCAGCGCTGCGGGCAGTGGCTGCGCTGCGGGTTTTTCCGGATTTGTGGTGCTTTTGGGCTGTGGCGCTTATGGGTATTGCGCAAGAGGCGATCAACAAAATGGCGGTTGAAACGGTTTTCAGCATGTCGGTGGGTTCATCGGCGCGCGCTGGGGGCGGGCCAGGAAAGGGTTCGGAATTCGCGGCGCAGGGCGCTGAGCTGGCTGGCAGCGCCAGCGGGCTGGGCGGCATAGCGCCATTGCTCCAGCCGCAGCAGCCAGCCGGCCACGCCCTGCGCGGCATCGCCAAATTGTGCCTGCACCCGTTCGGCCATGGCCCGGGGAGGCAGGGTGTCGGGCAGGGTCAATCCACTGCTGGCGAGGCGCCGGCGGGCGCGGGCCAGCAGGCGCAGCCAGGGGTCGTGCTGGCTGCGCTCCCACAGCGTCCAGCTGGCGCCGCCCAGCGCGGCCAGCCCCACCAGCGCGCCCAGCACGGAGGCGAGGTCTTGCCAACTGGGCGATTCAAACCCCAGCGCCTTGAGCAGGTTGAGCTGGCGGCTTTGCGTGTAGTTGAGCACCCACTGGTTCCAGCCGTTGTTGACGGCCTCCCATAGGGCGCGCAGGTTCTGCGCCACGCCGGGGCTCATCACGGTGCCCATGGCGGTGGCCAGCGCACCGCGCGGGGCCTGCAGGCGCTCGAAGGCGCCGGTGCGTCCGGGGGCGACGGCGCTGGTGGGGTCCACGCGCACCCAGCCGCGCCCGGCCATCCACACTTCGGCCCAGGCGTGGGCATCGCTCTGGCGCACGGTCCAGTAGCCGTCCACGGCGTTGCGTTCGCCGCCCTGGTAACCGGTGACGATGCGCGCCGGAATGTCCATGGCGCGCATCAGTACCACGAAGGCCGAGGCGATGTGTTCGCAAAAACCCTCCTTGCGATCGAACCAGAACTCGTCGGCCGTGTGCTGGCCGTACACGCCGGGCTCCAGCGTGTAGCGGTAGTCGCCGGTGCGCAGGCGGGTGAGCGCGGCATCGATCAGCGCGGGCGTGGCGTCGCGGGCCGGGTCGGGGGCGATGCGGCGGTCGTTGCGCAGCGCCTGGGCCAGTGCCAGCGTGCGCGGGTTGAAGCCCGGGGGCAGCTCGGTGTAGGCACGCAGCGCGGGGGTGGCGGTGTCGGGCCCGTGGCGAAACTGCGGGTGGCTTTCGGCTTGGTAACGCGTCACGTCGGTGATCGGGCGGCTGGTGCGCCATTGCAGGTCGTCCGTCATGAAGGCGCCCATGCCGGCCACGGCGGGCTTGTCGCGGGCGGCGTCCAGCACCAGCAGCCAGGAGCGCTTGTGGGGCTCCAGCGTCACCTCGTAGCGCAGCGCGGCGCCCTGCACCTGCAGCTGGGCGGGGGTGGCAGGGCGCTCCATCGATCGCGTGCCCACGCGGTACGACAAGGGGTGCCACTCGCTGCCGTCAAAGGTGGAGAACACCGGCCCGCGAAAATACAGATCGCTCTGCGGTGGCGGCGTACCGCCGGGGGTGTCGAAGCGCACACGCAGTGCCACGCTGTCGTCGAGCGCCAGCTCGGCGATGTTGCCCACCTTCATCACGCCCGACAGCCCGCTGCGCCCGGCCAGGGTGTCGCTGGGCATGCCCCACAGCGGCGCCATGCGCGG
>JANJSZ010000052.1 GCA_024711405.1 Acidovorax sp. | reverse complement strand
CGTCAGGCTCTTACAGCCCAGAAAACCCCAGTCTCATGAAGACTGGGGTTTTTTGCTTTGGAACACCAGATTTATCTGCCGGGCTTCCTCTCAGCGCACACATCGATCCCTATCCCTCGCCTGGCCCCCAGCCGCCACGAGGCAATGGTGGCTGGCGAGAATGCCTTGGCGTCACAATGCAAGCGCCTCTCAGCTCTGACGCAAAGCTGCTGCGGAACTCGCCTCGCCTTGATCAAAAGACGACGGCTCCTTCGTCTGATTCATGCTCGGCCCGGCACGCGAAATCTTTGAACCCCGGCCTGATCAAGAAGCCGCTCCAATTTCCCCTCCATCCACAGATAGTGCAGATGCGCCAGAGCCTCGCCCATGGCGAACGTCATCTGGTGCGTGTCCAGCGTGCGCTGAAACAGGATTGGTAAGGCGTCGGCAGCGCTGAGGGCGCGGTCTCGGGCGGCTTGCATGATTTCCTCAAGCCGCTCGCGGTGGTGGGTCTGCAATTGGGCGATGCGTGTGGCCAAGCCGGTAAAGGGTTTGCCGTGTGAGGGCAGCACCAGCGTGTTTTCCGGCAGATCCAGATAGCGCAACAACGAAGTCAGGAACAGTTGCAGCGGATTGGCCTCCGGCTCACTGGCATGAACGCTGACATTGGTCGAGATGCGCGGAAGCACCATGTCGCCGCTGATGAGCGTGGTCAACTCCGCGCTGAACAAGGCGATGTGCTCGGGCGCGTGGCCGTAGCCGCTGATGCAACGCCACGCCCGTCCTCCGATGTCCAAGGTGTCTCCGTCCATCATCCTGCGAAAACGCGGTGGCAATGCGGGAACCAGGGTCGGGAAATACGAAGACCGGCCTCGGACATGGGCTAAAAAGGCGGCATCTTGCGCACCGTGCAGGGCATAAAAGTCCGCCCCCGCTTCTCCGCCAAACCCTTGTGGGTCGTACACGGCGACCCGTGCCACGTTGTGGTCAGTGGCACTGATCCACAAACGCACGTCCCAGCGCGCGCACAACCAGTGCGCCAGACCAATGTGGTCTGGATGCATGTGGGTCACGATGACGCGCAGGATGGGCAAGCCCCCCAGGCAATTGACGAATACCTGCTCCCACTGCGCACGGGTGGTCGCGCTGTCGATGCAGCAGTCCACCACCGTCCACCCGTCCACCAGCACACCGCTGGCATCAGGCTGCCGGTCGCGCAGCAGCCACAGATTGATGTGGTCGAGCGCGAAGGGAAGGCCCATGCGTATCCAGTAGACACCCGGCGCGATTTCGATGGCGTCGCCCTCTGGAGGGAGCGTGTCACCCAGCGGATAGTGGATCTGGTGTTCTAGTGGATTCATGGCAGCAACTGGATGGGTTAGCATTGACGTTAACGTAAACGTTATGCACTCAATGCATTGTAGGGAGCTGCAGCCACCGGGCTGTCTCCTGTGCGAAACCGACACTGCTGCGTGCAGCACCCACCATGGCCAATACCTACACCATCAGTGATCTCGCCAAAGAGTTCGATCTCACCACCCGGGCAATCCGTTTCTACGAAGACATGGGCTTGTTGCAGCCTGAGCGCACTGGGTCTGCGGGCCGCAACCGGGTGTATAGCGCGCGCGACCGCACGCGGCTGCGCCTGACGTTGCGGGCCAAGCGCCTCGGGCTGTCCCTGACGGAAGCCAAGGAGATCATCGACCTCTATGACAGCCCCCGCGATACAGGCGTGCAACTGCGCAAATTCCTGGACGTGCTGGTCGTCCATCGCAAGCAGCTCGAAGAGCAAATGGCCGATCTGCAGGCCAACCTGGAAGAGGTGCGGGAGCACGAAGAAGAAGCGCGAACGCTGTTGGTCAAGGTGGAAAAGCAAAATTGATTCATAATTGACGTTTACGTAAACGTAAATCAGGAGAGCACAGTGAGTCTGCCCCCTTTTGAGCCGCGTTGCCTCGACTATGCCGACCGTGTGCGCGACAGCTTTGCGCGCCAGGGGGCCATGCAGACCTTGGGCGCCGCGCTGGGTCTGGTCGCACCGGGCGCGGTGGATATTGAGTTGCCATGGGCTGCCGCGCTGACCCAGCAACACGGATTCCTCCATGCCGGCATGGTCGCTACGGCACTGGATTCGGCGTGCGGATATGCCGGTTTCACCCTGATGGCGGCCGCTGCTGCCGTGCTCACCATTGAATTCAAGATCAACTTGCTGGCCCCGGCCAAGGGCGAGCGGTTTCGCATGGAAGGGCGGGTGCTGAAACCCGGCCGCACCATCACCGTGTGCGAAGGCCGCGCCTTCGCCATCGACGGCACCCAAGAAAAGCTGGTCGCCACCATGGGCTGCACCCTCATGGCAGTGACCGGGCGCGACAACATCCAGGGCTGAAGCCAGTCTATTTCACTACCCGTTACGAGGAGACATTCACCATGAGTATTCCCGCCAACCTTCCGGGCCTGAACTTCCAGCTGGGCGAAGACATCGACGCCCTGCGCGACGCCGTGCGCGACTTTGCGCAGTCCGAGATCGCTCCCCGCGCGGCAGAGATCGACCGCAATGACCAGTTCCCCATGGACCTGTGGCGCAAGATGGGTGACCTGGGTGTACTGGGCATCACGGTGCCCGAGCAATATGGTGGCGCCGCCATGGGCTACCTAGCCCACATGGTGGCCATGGAGGAAATCTCGCGTGCCAGCGCCTCGGTCGGCTTGTCCTACGGCGCACACAGCAACCTGTGCGTGAACCAGATCAACCGCAACGGCAACGAGGCCCAGAAGGCCAAGTATCTGTCCAAGCTCATCAGCGGTGAGCACGTGGGCGCGCTGGCCATGAGCGAACCCGGCGCGGGCTCGGACGTGATCAGCATGAAGCTCAAAGCCGAGGACAAAGGGGGCTACTACCTGCTCAACGGCAGCAAGATGTGGATCACCAACGGCCCCGATGCTGACACGCTCGTGGTCTATGCCAAGACCGAGCCTGAACTGGGCGCGCGCGGCGTGACCGCTTTCCTGATCGAGAAGGGCATGAAGGGCTTCTCGATTGCGCAGAAGCTCGACAAGCTGGGCATGCGCGGTAGCCACACCGGCGAGCTGGTGTTCCAGGACGTCGAAGTGCCCGCAGAGAACGTGCTGGGTGGCCTGAACCAGGGCGCCAAGGTGTTGATGAGCGGCCTGGACTACGAACGTGCGGTGCTCACCGGCGGCCCGCTGGGCATCATGCAGTCCGTGATGGACAACGTGATCCCTTACATTCACGACCGCAAGCAATTTGGCCAGAGCATTGGCGAGTTCCAGCTCATCCAGGGCAAGGTGGCCGACATGTACACCGTGCTGCAGGCGGGCCGCTCGTTTGCCTACACTGTGGCCAAGAACCTCGACATGCTGGGTACTGACCACGTGCGCCAGGTGCGCAGGGACTGCGCCAGTGTGATCCTGTGGTGCGCCGAGAAGGCCACCTGGATGGCAGGCGAAGGCGTGCAGATCTATGGCGGCAACGGCTACATCAACGAATACCCGCTGGGCCGCCTGTGGCGCGATGCCAAGTTGTATGAAATCGGCGCGGGCACCAGCGAGATCCGCCGCATGCTGATTGGCCGCGAGCTGTTTGCTGAGACCTGCTGACCTGCCCCTACTGAAAAAACCTCACAGGCCAAAACACCATGCCTTCCTCGATCGACGACCTGTTTGTTCACAATCGCGCCTGGGCAGCCCGGATGGAGCGCGAGCGGCCCGGCTTTTTCACCAACCTGCTGGCGCAGCAGAAGCCCAAGTACATGTGGATCGGCTGCTCCGACAGCCGGGTGCCTGCCAACCAGATCACGGGCCTGGAGCCCGGTGAAATTTTCGTGCACCGCAACGTGGCCAATGTGGTGGTGCCCACTGACTTGAACTGCCTGTCCACCATCCAGTACGCGGTGGACCAACTGCATGTAGAGCACCTCATGGTGGTGGGCCACTACGGCTGCGGCGGTGTGCTGGCGGCACTGGAGGGCACCCGCGTCGGTCTGGCAGACAACTGGATCCGCCACGTGACCGATGTGCGCGACCGCCACCGCGACCTGATCGCCGCCACCGCGCCCGAGTGGCGCCACGACGTGCTGTGCGAACTCAACGCCATCGAGCAGGTGGTGAACATTGCCCAGACCACCGTCATGCTGGACGCCTGGGGCCGGGGCCAGAAGGTCACGCTGCATGGCTGGTGCTACGGGCTCAAGGACGGGCTCATCAACAACCTGCACATGTCGGTGGACAGCACCGAAGGCCTGGAATCGCTGTACAAGGCAGCGATTGCCGGCGTGGCTGCTACCCGGCGGCAGTAAGCAGGGCGCCCCTGCCCACGCAAGCGACGGTTGCACTGACAAGGATGCCGCCACCATGTTCCCGCAACGCCTTGATGCCCCCCAGGCCTATGGCATTGCCAAGGCCATGATGGACGGCTTCAACCGCCACTACCGGCTGTTCCGCACCGAGTCCGCACGGGCCAAGCACCGCTTTGAAACCGCCGACTGGCATGGTCAGCAGCGGGCGCAGCGCGAGCGCATCGAGTTCTACGACCTGCGGGTGAAGGAGTGTGTGCGCCGCCTGGAGAAAGAGTTCGAGGCCGGCGTGCAGCCCATGGATGTGTGGCACCAGGTCAAGCTGCACTACATCGGTCTGCTGGTCAACCACCACCAGCCCGAGCTGGCCGAGACCTTCTTCAACTCGGTCACCACCAAGATCCTGCACCGCACGCATTTCCACAACGACTTCATCTTTGTGCGGCCTGCGGTCAGCACCGAATACATCGAGAACGACGAGCCCGCCGCGCGGCCCACCTACCGCGCCTACTACCCCACACGCGAGACGCTGGGAGACACCTTCCAGACCATCATTGAGAACTTCCAGTTGCAGCGCGAGTTTTCCGACCTGGCGCGTGACACCGCCTGGGTGGTGGCCGCCATGCGTGGCCGCCTCGACAAGGTGCGGCTGCGCACCAACTTCCAGATCCAGGTGCTCACCAGCCTGTTCTTTCGCAACAAGGGCGCCTATGTGGTGGGCAAGATCATCAACGGCTTCAACGAGGTGCCGTTTGCGCTGCCCATCCTGCACGACGACAGCGGCAGGCTGTATATCGACGCGGCCCTGTTTGGCGAAGACGACCTGCAGATGCTGTTCAGCTTTGCCCGTGCCTACTTCATGGTGGACATGGAGGTGCCCAGCGCCTACGTGCAGTTTTTGCGCAGCCTCATGCCGCGCAAGCCGCGCGCCGAAATCTACAACGCCCTGGGCCTGGCCAAGCAGGGCAAGACGCTGTTCTACCGCGACTTTCTGTACCACCTGAAGCATTCCAGCGACCAGTTCCGCATTGCGCCGGGCATCAAGGGCATGGTGATGCTGGTGTTCGACCTGCCGAGCTTTCCGTTCGTGTTCAAGCTGATCAAGGACTACTTCCCGCACCAGAAGGAAACCACGCGCGAGCAGATCAAGGCCAAGTACCTGCTGGTCAAACAGCACGACCGCGTGGGCCGCATGGCCGACACGCTGGAGTACAGCGAGGTGGCCTTCCCGCGCGACCGGTTCGACGGCGCGCTGATTGCCGAGATCGAGAAGTTCGCCCCCAGCCAGCTCGAAATCAGCGACCGTGATGGCGACGGCCAGACTGAGGTGATCATCAAGCACCTCTACATCGAGCGGCGCATGATTCCGCTCAACATCTACCTGCAGGAAGCCTTCGACACCGGCCTGTCCGACCCGCGCGCGCGCCAGCAGATGGAGCACAGCGTCATCGAATACGGCAACGCCATCAAGGACCTCGTGGCCGCCAACATCTTCCCCGGCGACATGCTCTGGAAGAACTTTGGCGTTACGCGCAACGGCAAGGTCGTGTTCTACGACTACGACGAGATCGAATACCTCACCGACTGCCACTTCCGCCGCGTGCCCACGCCGCGCAACGAGGAAGAAGAGATGAGCGGCGAGGTCTGGTACAGCGTGGGCCCGCGCGATGTGTTCCCCGAAAC
>JANJSZ010000044.1 GCA_024711405.1 Acidovorax sp. | reverse complement strand
GTGTTGAGCGTGATCTCGGTGCACAGGTTGGACGAGTGCACCACGCCAGCGTGTTGCTGGGGTGAGCGCACGTTGCAGGCATCCTTGAACGTGATCCAGGGATGACCGGTCTCGAACAGCATGGTCAGGATCTTGCGCCACAGATCGGTGGCCTGTACCGTCCTGGCGGGTTGGATCTCGCCGCGTGCGGCCTTTTCTTCATAGGCCACGTAGGCTTTCTCGAACGCGGCACCAAACAGGTCGTGCAGGTCGGGCACGTTGGAGGGCGAGAACAGCGTCCAGGTGCCCTTTTCCATCACACGGCGCATGAACAGGTCGGGGATCCAGTTGGCCGTGTTCATGTCGTGCGTGCGGCGGCGGTCATCGCCAGTGTTCTTGCGCAGCTCCAGGAACTCCTCGATATCCAGGTGCCAGGTCTCCAGGTAGGTGCAGACCGCGCCCTTGCGCTTGCCGCCCTGGTTCACCGCCACGGCCGTGTCGTTGACCACCTTGAGGAAGGGCACCACGCCCTGCGACTCGCCGTTGGTGCCCTTGATGTGGCTGCCCAGGGCGCGCACGCGGGTCCAGTCGTTGCCCAGGCCGCCGGCGAACTTGGACAGCAGGGCGTTTTCCTTGATCGACTCATAGATGCCGTCCAGGTCATCGGGCACCGTGGTCAGGTAGCAGGAGGACAGCTGTGAGCGCAGCGTGCCGCTGTTGAACAGCGTGGGCGTGCTGGACATGAAGTCGAAGCTGGAGAGGATTTCGTAGAACTCGATGGCGCGGGCTTCGCGGTCGATCTCGTTCAGGGACAGGCCCATGGCCACGCGCATGAAGAACGCCTGGGGCAGCTCGATGCGGCTCTTGCGCACGTGCAGGAAATAGCGGTCGTACAGGGTCTGCAGACCGAGGTAATCGAACTTCAGGTCGCGCTCGGCCTTGAGCGCGGCCCCCAGGCGCTGCAGGTCGTACTGCAGCAGGCGTTCATCAAGCAGGTCGTTTTCCACCCCCTTCTTGATGAACTGGGGGAAATAGTCCACATAGCTCTGCGCCATTTCGCTCTGGGCGACGTCTTTGCCCAGGACTTCCCGCACGATGGTGTGCAGCAGCAGGCGTGCCGTGGCGTAGGTGTAGTCCGGATCCTTCTCGATCAGGGTGCGCGCAGCGAGGATGGAGGCCTTGTACACCTCTTCCATCGGAACCCCGTCGTACAGGTTGCGCATGGTTTCCACCACGATGGGCTGCGCGGAGACATCTGCGCCGAGGCCGATACAGGCGGATTCGATCAGTGACTGCAGGCGGGCCAGGTCCAGAACAACGCGTTCGCCGCTGTCGAGCACATGCAGCTGGGGCGCCGCAGGCGTCTGCTCTTCGCTTTGCCGGGAGCGCTCCTGGGTGCGGCGTTCGCGATAGAGCACATAGGCCCGTGCAATTTCATGGTGGCCACTGCGCATGAGGCCCAGTTCCACTTGGTCCTGGACGTCTTCTATGTGGAAGGTGCCGCCGCCAGGACGCGAGCGCATCAGCGCGCGGGTCACATTCTGGGTCAGCGTATCCACCACTTCGCGCACGCTGGCCGATGCAGCGCCCTGCGTGCCATGCACCGCCAGGAAGGCTTTCATCATGGCGACGGCGATCTTTTGCGGTTCGAACGGGACGACCGCGCCGTTGCGCCGGATGATCTGGTAATGCGTCAGCACGTTGGCGGATGCGCCACTGTGTGCTGGCTGCGCTTGCGGGGTGGCTGCGAGGGCGGCGACGGGGGTGTTCAAAGCAGCTTGCATGGGTATCCTCTTCTGTGGGCTGTCTGGGATGGGCTGACGGGCTGGAAATGCTGCCGCGCTGCCCGGATGGGGCACGGCGTTCAATCTGTTGCACACTAGCTATGGTGTGTTGATAGTGTTCAGGACACTACCGGTAGTGTACAGCCGGGAAAACCCTTCTCGCCTGAAACCATCCGTGGTGCGGTTGTTCGGCAGGGTGTTGACAAGTACGGAGAGCCGCGTATCGCCGACATTTCATGACTCAGATCAAGCAATGTCGGGCCGTACAGGCGGTTTTTCGGTAGCAGCCCGCATGGGCATTGCGTCCGATTTTTTTCACTTTGTCGTGAGCGCGTTGCAAGGAGTGATGCTTGCTCGCGACAGCCGCATCATGGGCCGGGGGGCGGTGCGTTGCGAGTGCCGATCGGAAACCGGGCGGGAGGCCACGCAAGCAGGTTCTGCAGCCGTGGCCAGTCAAATCCGGGTCCCGGGTCCTGTTTGCGTCCAGGCGCGATGTGTTCGTGTCCCGCCACATGGGCAATGGGGTAGCGCTCCTGGATGTCGGCGCACAGACGGGCCAGCACCTCGTATTGCGCCGGCTCAAAGGTCTGCCCTTCCAGTCCCTCCAGCTCGATGCCAATGGAGTCGTCGTTGCATTGGGGGCGTCCACGGTAACTGGATTGGCCGGCATGCCAGGCGCGCTGGTCGCAGTCCACAAATTGCCAGAGGGTGCCGTCACGCGCTATGAAAAAGTGCGAAGACACCTGCAGCCCCCGGATGCTTTGAAAGTAGGGGTGGGCGTCCCAGTCCAGCGTGTTGGCAAACAGCCGTTGCACCGCCCCGTTGCCATAGTGTCCTGGCGGAAGGCTGATGGAGTGGACCACGATCAGGTCCACGGCGGCGGCGCCGGGGCGCGGGCCAAAATTGGGCGACGGCTGCCGGAGGGCGTCCCGATGCCAGCCCGCGTTCCACAAGTCCGGGGCAGGAGACCCGTCAGGCAAGGTCGTCATGCACGTCGTTGTCGTTCGGCGCGGCAATGTTCAAGCGGGCGATGCGGTAGCGGATCTGGCGCAGGCTGATGCCCAGCCGCGCCGCCGTGGCAGTCCGGTTGAAGTTGGCCTCACGCAGTGCGCGCACCAGGATCTCCCGCTCCTGCTGGTCCAGCCAGGCCTGAAGATCACTGGGCAGCGGGGTGGAGGGGGCCGGCCCGCTCGCCGTCGGCGTGTCCGGCGGCATTGGAGCGGCGGGCGCTGGTGAGGCGGGGTGGAGCGGCTGGTTGCCGAAGGCCTCGGCCGTGGACGGGGCGCATTCCACATGCAGTTCTTCCCCGTCACTCAGTGCCACGGCCCGGTGCAGCAGGTTTTCCAGCTCGCGCACATTGCCGGTGAGGGGGTAGCTGGCGATGGTGCTCAGCGCTCGCTCCGTGAGCATCGGAGGCTGGATGCCTGATTCGTGCGCAATGCGGGTCAGCAAGGCAGTGCACAAGGCGGGCAGGTCCTCCCGACGCTCGCGCAGCGGCGGAATGACGATCTCGATCACGTTCAGACGGTAATACAGGTCCTGGCGGAACCGGCCCGACAGCACATCGGCAGCAAGGTCCCGGTGGGTGGCACTCACGATGCGCACGTCCACGGTTTCCTCCTGGGTCGAGCCCAGGGGGCGCACGCTGCGTTCCTGGATGGCGCGCAGCAGTTTCGATTGCATCGCCAAGGGCAGATCGCCAATTTCGTCCAGAAACAGTGTGCCGCCACGTGCGGCCTGGAAGTAGCCGTCGCGATCCTGGCTGGCCCCGGTGTAAGAGCCTTTGCGGGCGCCGAAAAATTCGGCTTCGAGCAGGTTTTCGGGGATGGCACCGCAATTGACGGCGATGAGAGGGCCTTCAGCGCGCTGGCTGCTGGCGTGCAGCGCCTGGGCCACCAGTTCCTTGCCCGTGCCAGACTCGCCATGGATCAGCACCGGGGCCATGCTGCGGGCCACCTTGGCGATGCGCTGCTTGACATGGCGAATGGCCTGCGATTCGCCCACGATGCGGTCCATCGCACCCCCGGTGCCAACGGGTTCGGCCGTGCTGCCCGTGCGTCCGGCGTTGCGGCTGGAGCGTGGCGCGGGAACACCCCCCGTTCCCTGCACGGCCGAAGCCACCACCGAGCGGAACTGTTTCAGGTCTACCGGCTTCGTCAGGTAATCGAACGCGCCCGAACGCAGTGCTTCCACCGCATTTTCCGCGGACCCGTAAGCCGTCATGACCACGCAGCGCTCCCGGCGCTGCTGGTCGCGCAGGTCCCGCAGCAATTCCATGCCAAAGCCGTCGGGCAGGCGCATGTCGGTGATGACGGCGTCAAACCGCAGGTCTTTGAGTTGCTGGCGCGCCTCCTGCATGCTGGCTGCGGTTTCCACCCGGTAGCCTTCGCGCAGCAGCGTGAGTTCGTACAGGGTGCGCAGATCGGGTTCGTCATCGACGACGAGGATGGAGGCAGCTGGGGCGTTCATGGATTCAGGGGCGTTTCAGACCACGATGGTGTCAAACAGGGTTGCATTCTCTGCAGGGCGTGTGTTGCGGCGGAAACCCACGGTGAAGGCGTTGCCGCCGGTCTCGCCGCGCCCGGTGGTGCGCACCAGGCGCTGGTAGCGAATGGATGCGCTGTGACGCTGGCACAGCTCCCGGCAGATATACAGGCCCAGCCCGCTCGATCGGCTTTCAGAGGAAAAGAAGGGCTCGAACAGGTGGCGCTCCACCGATTTGTCCATGGGCGCACCATCGCTCCATACCTGCAGGCTGACAACCCCCGAGGGGTTGACGCGCGTGGTGACGACCAGCGAATCGTTGTGCTGGCCCTTGTAGCGCAGGGTGTTGTCCAGCAGGTTGAACAGTACACGCCGCAGGTGCTCCGTATCAAACTCGATCTGGGCGTCATGGGCCATCAGTGAAATGGTGGCGCTGCGCTGCGCCGGGTCCTGGCGTTGCCAGTCGGTACAGATTTGGGCCACGGTGTCGTCCAGCATCAGTGTGGAGGCGGGCGCATGGCTGATCTGGTGCTGCACGCGGGCGATGTCCAGCACCTCTTCGGCGATGCGCGCCAGGCGCTCTGCATTCTGCCGCACCATCTGGGCAAGCCGCAGGTGGCCCGCGTCGTTGAGGTCCTCCTCCAGCAAGGCATTGGCCTGCACGATGGCCGCCAGCGGGTTGCGTATTTCGTGGGCCACGGCGGCAGACATGCGGCCCATGGCGGCCAGCTTTTCCGTGCGCAAGCGCGCTTCCAGTTCGCGCAGATCGTGCAGGAACATCACGCACAGGCGCACTTCAGGCTCCGGCAGTGATTCACCGCGCGAGGTGGTGAGCCAGGTGCGCACATGCAGTCCGGTCGGGCTCTGCCCGGGGTGCCGCAGGTCCGCGTCGGCCGTGACGGGCTGACCCTGGCGGAATGTGCGCTGCGCCAGCGACACCAGCGGCTCCCAGGCGGGGCTGTTGTTCAGGGCAAAAGGAGGCTTCAGTACACCGGGGCCGCCCAGCAACAGCAATGCAGCAGGGTTGGCAATGCGCACCACATCCTGGTTGTCCAGCACCAGCACCCCGTCAGTGAGGTGCTCGATCACCAGCGCGTTCACCTGCGACTGCACTTGTGCCGCCATCTGGCTTTGCAGTGCCAGCTGCTGTTCGCGCGCCAGTCGCACGGACAGCTGGTGCACCAGGTAGGAGATGATGAAAAAGCCGGTGCCTGTGAGGGCGCTTTGGAGGTAGCGGGCTGCGTCATCCCCACCGCTGTGCAGGCCCTGCCACCAGGCCCAGGCCAGCAGCAGCAAGGTGACGCCCGCCGTCGTGCCGAGGGCCAGGGTCAGCGTGCCCAGCACCGCCGCCATCAGGATGGGCAGGCCGAACAGGGGGGTGTAATTCATGGTGCCGGCCTGCAGCAACTGCAGGGCGCACACTGCCGCCAGGTCCACTCCGATGAACGGGAGCCATCGGGCGCCCGCCGTGGGCGGTGGTGGGGCTCGGCCTGCCAGAGTGCGCTCGGCCAGGGTCGCGGCCAGGTAGGCCAGGCACACCGCCAGCACCGCCGGCTCCACAGCCAGGTTCATGAACTGGCCCAGGCCCTGCAAAAAAAGCAGTGCCAGTGCCACCATCACGCGGCCTGTCAGGAACCCACGCCACAGGCGCACAAAGGGCGCATCGGCCGCGGAAGGGGCAAGGCCTGGCAGGAGATAGGGCATGGTGTCAGGCGCTGTGCTGGCGCCTGTGCTCGGCGCTGCAGTAGGCGTGATGGCCCACCATCAGCGCCTCGGCGCGCGGCACATGCACGCCGCAGTGCTCGCAGGCCACCATGTCCTGCGGCAGCAGGGGAGTCCGGGGCGCTGCCCTGGCGGCGCCGGAGATGGTGGGCCGGCGGCTGCGCCAGATGCCCACGGCCACCGCCAGAACGATCAGCAAGACGAGGTATTTCATGTGCTTCGACCCAATACCACCTCCATCACGAAGCGCGAACCCACATACGCCAGCAGCAAAAGCCCGGCACCCGCATAAAGCATGCGCACGGCATTGCGTCCACGCCAGCCAAAGCGCGAGCGGCCCAGCAGCAGGGCGGCAAAGGTGATCCAGGACAGGAGCGAGAAAACCGCCTTGTGGTCCCAACGCCCGGCATGCCCGTAAAGCACTTCCCCAAACAGCCAGCCGGCCAGCAGGGTGGCCGACAAGAGGACAAAGCCGGCGGTCACGAAACGGAAGGTCAGCCGCTCCAGCGTGAGCAGCGGGATACCGTTCTGCGGGTCTTCGGCCTGGCGGATCTGGCGTTCGGCGCGCGTCATCAGCCAGGCATGCACTACCGCTGCGGCAAAAAGCCCATAGCAGGCAATGCCCAGTGCGAGGTGCAGCGGCAGCCAGGCGGAAGCGGTCACATGCAGAGGCTGGCCAGGAAACAGCAGGGTCAGCAGGACTGCCACCGCGCCCAGCACCGCCAGCATCCAGCGCGCCCGCAATTGCGGAAAAAGCTGGCGTTCGACGGCATACACGGTGAGCACCAGCCATGCGGTCATCGACAGCGCGGGCGCAAAGCCGAAGCGGGGGGCGTCGCCCCACAGGCCCCACACCAGCACGGCGGCGTGCAGCACCCACGCCAGCAGCAGCGCATTGCGCGCGGCGGTGGCGCTCAGGCGCGAGGACGCAGCCGCCGGTACGGCATACGCGGCAGCGGCCGCCAGGGCCAATAGCCAGCTGACAGGGGAAGCACTGGGTAAAATCATGGGCACAGTTTAGCCTTTCGCCCCACCGCCAGCGCCCTGGCGGGCCCGCATACACAACGACAGCAAGGCTGGCGCGCGGGCAACACCGGAACTTCTCCTATGGCCTCCGCCCTTACCGACAAACTCACGCGCCTCGTCAAGGAGATGCGCGGCCAGGCCCGCATCACCGAATCCAATGTCACGGACATGCTGCGCGAAGTGCGCATGGCCTTGCTGGAGGCCGACGTGGCTCTGCCCGTGGTGCGCGATTTCATCGCCCGCGTCAAGGAAAAGGCCCTGGGCCAGGAGGTGCTGGGCTCGCTCAAACCGGGGCAGACGCTGGTCAGCATCGTCAACCGCGAGCTGGCCGCCACCATGGGCGAGGGCGTGGCCGACATCAACCTGGCGGCCCAGCCGCCGGCCGTCATCCTGATGGCGGGCCTGCAGGGCGCGGGCAAAACCACCACCACGGCCAAGCTGGCCAAGCATCTCATTGAAAAGCGCAAGAAAAAGGTGCTGACCGTGTCGGGCGACGTGTACCGCCCGGCCGCCATCGAGCAGCTCAAGACCGTGACCAAGCAGGCCGGTGCCGAGTGGTTCCCTAGCACGCCCGAGCAGAAGCCCCACGACATCGCCGTGGCCGCGCTGGACTACGCGAAGAAGCACTACTTCGATGTGCTGCTGGTCGATACGGCCGGCCGCCTGGCCATCGACGAGGCCCTGATGCAGGAAATCAAAGACCTGCATGCCACCCTGAATCCGGTCGAAACCCTGTTCGTGGTCGATGCCATGCAGGGCCAGGATGCCATCAATACGGCAAAGGCCTTCAAGGAGGCGCTGCCGCTCACCGGCATTGTCTTGACCAAGCTCGACGGCGATTCCCGCGGCGGCGCGGCCTTGTCGGTGCGCCAGATCACGGGCGCGCCCATCAAGTTTGCCGGGGTCAGCGAAAAAATCGACGGACTGGAAGTGTTTGACGCCGAGCGCCATGCCGGCCGCATCCTGGGCATGGGCGACATCGTGGCGCTGGTCGAGCAGGTCACGGCGGGCGTGGACATCGAAGCGGCGCAAAAGCTGGCTGCCAAGGTCAAGAGTGGCGACGGGTTCGATCTGAACGACTTTTTGTCGCAGATCCAGCAGATGAAGCAGATGGGCGGCCTCTCCAGCCTGATGGACAAGCTGCCGTCGCAACTCACGGCCAAGGCCGGCGCGGTGGACATGGACAAGGCCGAAAAAGACATCCAGCGCAAGGAAGGCATCATCCAGAGCATGACCCCGCTGGAGCGCCGCAAGCCCGAGCTCATCAAGGCCACGCGCAAGAAACGCATTGCCAACGGCGCCGGCGTGCAGGTGCAAGAGGTCAACCGCCTGCTCAAGGAGTTCGAGCAGATGCAGGACATGATGAAGAAGATGAAGGGCGGCGGCCTGATCAAGATGATGAAGAAGATGGGCGGAATGAAGGGCATGGGTGGCATGCCCAAGATGCCATTCTGACGTTTTGATATTTTTGAGCGCTAGGGATTCTCTTCACGAATCCCTACGTGATGTGATTGGACAGACCTGAAGCTCAGACAATACGCTCATGAATCAAAGAAGCCTGGTCAACAGCAACACCACCAAGCTCACACGCAAGCGCGAGTTACTTA
>JANJSZ010000187.1 GCA_024711405.1 Acidovorax sp. | reverse complement strand
GGGGGCAAAGGTGGGCGACTTGGCCGGAATGGCGATGTATTCGGTGAGCTGGCGCAGGATGTCGCTGTCCCAGGTCTGGCCGATCCGCTCCAGCGCCAGCGCGGGTTCAAGGATTTGGGAGGGGACACGGGCGTTCATGGGCGGGCTCCTGCGGCGTTGCGAAAACCGCATTCGACCACAACGTGCCCGCAGGCGCCAAGTTCTCCGTGGCCAGGCGGGGAGCGCGTATCGGGAGGGGCCTGCTGCGGCCCCGGGGTGGAGGAGCGGCGCAGCGCGGTCCAGCGCACGGATCAGCGCGCGGCGGTTCTCCGCGCCGGTGAGCGCGTCCACCGCCGCCATGGTGCGGTTGCTTTCATCGGCACGGTGCGTGTCCTGGCGACAACGCAACGCCGATCGAACGGAGCAGCACCATCAGGCCCATGGCCATCAAGGTGAGCTGGCGCGCCACGGAGCGGTTGGGCAAGGGAGGCGGCCATGAGGGGGGTCATCAGGCGTGCTCGAAATGGAACACGGCCGTGCCCGCCCGCGCGTTCGGGCACCAGCGAACCGCGCGCCCGGCCTGCAGACCGAACGCATCGATCACGCGCAGGTGGTTCTTGAGCGCCAGCACCTCAAAATCCTTGTAGGTGCCCACGCGGATATTGGGCGTGTCGTACCACTGGTAGGGCAGGCGCCGCGTGACCGGCATGCGCCCGCGCAGCACCGACAGGCGGTTGGGCCAGTGCGCGAAGTTGGGGAAGGCCACCACGCCGGTGCGCCCCACGCGGGCGGTTTCGCGCAGCATGACCTCGGCGTTGCGCAGGTGCTGCAGGGTGTCGATCTGCAGCACCACGTCGAACGAGTTGTCGCCAAACATGGCCAGGCCCTCGTCGAGGTTGAGCTGGATCACGTCCACCCCGCGCTGCACGCAGGCCAGCACGTTGGCATCGGCTATCTCGATGCCGTAACCGCTGCAGCCACGTTCGCGCTGCAGGTAGGACAGCATGGCGCCGTCGCCACAACCCAGGTCGAGCACGCGCGAGCCGGGTGGAACCATGCGGGCAATGGCTTGCATCGTGGTTTTCTCGGTCATGCCAGCTCCTTTGCAATGCTATCGAAGTAAGAGCGCATGACGTTCATGTAACGGGCATCATCGAGCAAAAAGGCATCATGCCCGTGGGGGGCATCGATTTCGGCGTAGCTCACGCTGCGGCGGTTGTCGAGCAGGGCTTTCACGATCTCGCGGCTGCGCCGGGGAGAAAACCGCCAGTCGGTGGTGAAACTGATCAGCAAAAATTTGGCCGTGGCGCGTGCCAGCGCCTGGGTGAGGTCGCCGCCATGGCCGCGCGCCGGATCGAAGTAATCGAGCGCGCGCGTGATCAGCAGGTAGGTGTTGGCGTCGAAATACTCGCTGAACTTGTCGCCCTGGTAGCGCAGGTAGCTTTCGATCTGGAACTCGATGTCCTGGGTGGAGTACTTGAGGTCCAGGCCTTCGCGCAGCTGGCGGCCGAACTTCTCGTTCATCACATCGTCGCTCAAATACGTGATGTGGCCGATCATGCGGGCAATGCGCAGGCCGCGCTTGGGGACCACGCCATGGCGGTAAAAGTGGCCGCCGTGGAAGTCGGGGTCGGTGACGATGGCGCGGCGCGCCACTTCGTTGAAGGCAATGTTCTCGGCCGTGAGGTTGGGGGCGCTGGCCACCACCACGGCATGGCGCACCCGTTCGGGGTACTGCAGCGTCCAGGACAGGGCCTGCATGCCGCCCAGGCTGCCGCCCAGCACGGCGGCCAGCTGCGTGATGCCCAGCCGCTCCAGCAGCCGGGCCTGGGCGTTGACCCAGTCCTCCACCGTGACCACGGGAAAATCGGCACCGTAGACCTCGCCGGTATCCGGGTGCAGGTGCATGGGCCCGGTGGAGCCGAAGCATGAGCCCAGGTTGTTCACCCCGATCACGAAGAGGCGGTTGGTATCCACCGGCTTGCCGGGGCCGATCATGTTGTCCCACCAGCCCTCGCTCTTGTCCTGGCCCTCGTACACGCCGGCCACATGGTGCGAGGCGTTGAGGGCGTGGCACACCAGCACGGCGTTGGACGCGTCGGCATTGAGGGTGCCGTAGGTTTCGTAAGCCAGGTGGTAGTCACGGAGCGACGCGCCGCTTTGGAGCGGCAGCACCTCCGGAAAATGCATGGTCTGGGGTGTGGCAATGAACGACATAAAAAAACCCGGCGTCGCTAAAAACGAGGCCGGGATGTGTCGGACGGGTCTTTAGCAGAATTTATTAAGCGCCCGCAAGCTGTGGCAAATCGGCGCGTGCGGCAAATATACCAAAAGGGTCGCCGCGCGGCGACCCTGGCGCGTCATGCCGGCGCAAAAATCGCCACCAGCCCGAGGACGAAGAAAATGACCGCCGATAGAATGTGCACGATGCGGATGGGCACCAGGCGCGTGATGCGGTCGCCAAGCCAGACCACGGGCGCATTGGCCAGCATCATGCCCAGCGTGGTTCCGGCCACCACCCACAGGTAGGCGTTGTACTGCGCCGCCAGCATGACGGTGGCGATCTGCGTCTTGTCGCCCATCTCGGCAAGGAAGAAGGCCACGAGGGTGGTGCCAAAAACTCCCCAGCGCGGCGAACCGTCGGCATCGCCTTCGTCGAGCGTGTCCGGGATCAGCATCCACACCGCCATGGCAATGAAAGAGGCCCCCAGAATCCAGCGCAATACCTGGGGCCCCACGAACGTGGTCACCCAGGCGCCAACGGCGCCCGCGAGCCCGTGGTTGGCCAGGGTGGCCACCAGGATACCGAGCACGATCGGCCAGGGTTTTCGGAAACGCGCGGCCAATACCAGTGCCAGCAACTGGGTCTTGTCGCCCATCTCGGCCAGGGCGACGATGGCGGTAGAAACAAAGAAGGCTTCCATGGGGAGGGGGTCCAATCCGGCCGGATGGGCGATGAACGCATTGACTGCACACCGACTCCGGCCAATGGATCGGCATGCAGTCAATGGTCTCGCCCAGCTCATCACAAGCCGCGTGCGCCATAGGTTGTGGGAACCCAAGTGTGTTGACGCAAGCCCCCGGCGCCATGTGTGGCCGGGCGGGCTACTCCCCAAAGACGGCGCTATTTTAGCGCAACGTGTTCCCGGATCCCTTGAGAGCCTGGTTACGATCTCCCAGGGGATCGTAACCAGGCTCTTACAACGTTTTCTACCCGAACAATTTCTTCTTAGAAATAAATATCCGCACAGCGCATAAAAGTGATTGATAATGGCCTGGCTTTTTCTGCCCGGCAGGAAAGCAGTTAAGTTAGCGGTGATTGGTCAGTTTCGCGTCTTTGAAGTCGTCACAGGTTTGTTGATTGCGTCGGACTCCCATCGCGTTTTCATGTTTTTTCAGGAGTCCTTCATGGGCAACAAACTTTACGTGGGCAACCTGCCCTATTCCTTCCGCGACGAAGACCTGCAGCAGACCTTCAGCCAGTACGGCACGGTCGGCAGCGCCAAGGTCATGATGGAGCGCGACACCGGCCGCTCCAAGGGTTTCGGCTTTGTCGAAATGGGCAGCGATGCCGAAGCCCAGGCCGCCATCCAAGGCGTGCATGGCACCAATTTCGGCGGCCGTGACCTCGTGGTCAACGAAGCCCGCCCCATGGAGCCACGCGCTCCCCGTAGCGGTG
The DNA here is from genome assembly GCA_024711405.1 of Acidovorax sp. Taxonomy (GTDB): domain Bacteria; phylum Pseudomonadota; class Gammaproteobacteria; order Burkholderiales; family Burkholderiaceae_C; genus Acidovorax. The sequence goes on along the minus strand of JANJSZ010000187.1, from coordinate 347 downwards.
GCTTCGGTGGCGGCAATGGCGGCGGCGGTTACGGCGGCGGCCGCAGCGGCGGTGGCTACGGCGGCGGCGGTGGCGGCTACGGCGGTGGCCGCAGCAGCTACTAAGACCGTTCGGCAGGTGCTTGCACCTGCCACCGGAAAACAAGGAGCCTCAGGGCTCCTTTTTTCATGGCTGCGGCATTGCTGCCACAGCGGGTAAAAGCACTTGCCTTTTCCCAAAAACTGTGCGACATATTCAATTTGCGGGGTTTTTCTCGCCTAAAAGTCTGCGGTGATCCGTCGGTTTCGCGCTCAAGGCTTCGTTGAGATCAACTGGCTGCGTTTTCGGGACTCCATCGCTTTATCCAT
>JANJSZ010000057.1 GCA_024711405.1 Acidovorax sp. | reverse complement strand
CTGATCGTTACCGTCCGGGGTGTCGGTTACCTGCTGGCCGACAACGCGGCATCCTGACCCCCTTCGTCGGGCGAGCCAAGCCAGCCTTCGAGCGCCTCGATCCCCTCGGGAATGCTCTCCAACAGCTGGCTGACCAGCAGTACACGCTGCGCCGCCGTCAACATTCCTGCACGGACCGCGTCTTCCAGGCGCCGGCAGGCCTGCATGACGCGCAGAAGCCCCAGGTTGCTCGCTGCGCTGCGCAGCTGGTGGGCGGTCCGTCGGATCTGTTCGGCGTCGGCGGCCTGCGCTGCATCGTGCAGGGATGTTGCGGACGCATCGGAGACTTGGCGGAACAGGCTCAGCAACTGCCGCAGGACATCGAGTCCGAGGTCTTCGCGCTCCTGTGTGAGATAGGCCTCGTCCAGCGTTGGTGCATCGCCTGCCGCTGCCACGTCCTTGACCGGTGGGGTGGATGTTGAGGCACCCGTCGGGGGTGAGGAGGCCTGCAGCGCCCGAGCCAGTGCACGCGCAAGCTCGCCGCGCTGGAAAGGTTTGCTGAGAAAGCCCACCATGTTGGCAGCGGCCGGGTGTTCGAGGATGTCCGGCGTGACATGCGCGGACATGCCCAGGATGGGCAGTGCCCGCCACCGGCCGCCGTCGAGGGTGCGCAGCGTCTGGGCGACTTCCAGCCCCGAATCGCCGGGCAGGCTGATGTCCATCAGCACGCAGTCCGTGTGCCCCCCATGGCGCAGCAAATCGATGGCGGTGGGGCCGCTGTCGGCCAGGCGCACCCGATGGCCCAGTGCTTCCAGGTAACGCTGGCAGACGATGCGGTTGATGTCGTCGTCCTCGACCACCAGCACATCCAGCGATGGGATCGGGCCGGCGATATCGGGCAGTGGAGCCGGTGATGTCCCTGCCGCAGCAGGCTCGAACGGCAGTTCGAAGCCGACCTCCGTGCCTTCCCCGACCGTGCTCTTGAGCCACAGGCGCCCCGCCATCAGTTCCACCAAGCGTTGGCAGATGGCCAGGCCAAGTCCGGTCCCGCCATGCCGACGATGCGCCGTGTCCTCCACCTGGACAAACGGTTTGAAAACAGCCTCCTGCTGGTCGGTCGGAATGCCCATACCGGTGTCGAGCACCTGAAACTGCAGACGCACCACACCGGTCGGGTGGTCCGCTGCACGTACCACCTTCACCGTGACTTCGCCTTCGTCGGTGAACTTGATGGCATTGCCGATGGTGTTGAGCAGGATTTGGTTGAGCTTGCGGCGATCGCCCACGAGCCACTCTGGCACGTCATCGGAGATATCGCGCACAAGTGCCAAGCCCTTGCTGCGCACCGCGACGGACTGCAGCGCCAGCATGTCGTCGATGACATCCCGTACCGCGAAGGGCTCCCGCGTGACTTCCAGCTTGCCGGCCTCCAGGCGGGAAAAACCCAGCATGTCCTCCAGGGTTTCCAGCAGGGTGCCGTTGGCGTACTCGATCATCCGCAGGTACTCGCGTTGACGATCGTCCAGTGCGGTGTCGCGCAGCAGGTGCACGCTGCCGCTGACTCCGCTGAGCGGCGTGCGCAGCTCGTGGCTGAGGCTGCCGAGAAACTCGTTCTTCGCGCGGTTGGCCTCCTCGGCCTCGCTCCGTGCCTGCGCGTGCAGCGCGACTTCGCGCTCCAGAAGTTCGTTGCTGCGGCTGAGTGCCGCGGTGCGGTCCTGCACCTGCTGCTCCAGTTGCTGCTGGTGCACGCGCAGCGACTGCTCCAGGCGTTGCCGTTCGATCGCGTGCTCCCGGAACTGCTCCAGCGCCTGCACCAGCGGCGCCAGCGGATCGTGGCGGGCCACCGGATGGGTGATCGCCACGCTGTGATCGCCGGCCATGAGTGCCCGCATGGCGTTTTCCATGCCCTTGAGTCGACCCAGCAACTCGTAACGCAGGATCAACCAGAACGTGGCCAGCAAGGCCAGCAAGAGGACACCGGCGACGGCCAGAAAGCCCACGGCTCCGCGGGCGATCGCGGTACGCGAGCCTGTGCCCACCTGCGCCATGGCCTGTTGACTGGCCTGGAGCAGTGCGGCCCCTTGTTCGTTCAGGTGCAGTGCCAGGGCAGCCCCCGTATCTCGCGCAGCGGCCAGCTGTCCGTCGAGCGCCACGCGCTGAGCCTGCAAGGCAAACAGGCCCTGCGGCGTCAATGCCGCCTTCAGTATGTCGGCATGCCGCTGCGCTGTGGCCTTGCGGGTCGGGTCCCGGAAGTCCTGCAGCCGATGCGACAGGATGGCAAGATCGGCTGAAAAATCTTTGCCCAGATCCCGCAAGGCCGGCGATGTGGGGGCACCCTCCACGCGATCGAGCGTGGTCTTGATCCGGAAGCAAACGAGCTGCAATTCGGACATGCGCTCCATGCGATCGATGTCCACCTCGATCAGGCGGTCCAGTGACTCGAGAATCTCGTCCCGGCTGGCGCCGCGCTCCACCATGGGGTAAAGGCTGGACACGGTGGCCGTGGAATAGGTCGAGGCATTCGCCGCCAGCGCCTCCGCCAGCAGCATCAGCTCGGCCACGGCCCGGTGCAGGGCCTCCTGGGCCTGGCGAATCTCGGCTTGCACCTGCTGTGACTGCCGCGCCTTGCTGGCCTGCAACCCGAGATTGGTGTGCATCTCCTGGACCGTCACCGCCAGGGCCTGTTCCAGCTGGGGCTCGAAGTCCTGCTGTTCCAGACGCCCCAGCAGGTTGCGCACCTGGGCCAGTTGCGCGTCGCCCTGGCGTTGAAAGGCATCGACCTCATCGACGGTTTGCGCGAGCCGCAGCTGATCGACGAGCGCCAGGGTGCGGTTGTTGAGCTGAATAACCGCACCGACCGCTTCCAGTGCCGGCACCGTGTTGTCGATGATGCGGCGCTGCAGCCCGACCACCTGGTTGAAGCTGAGCCAAGCCGTGGCCGCCACCGCCGCCGTCAACAGCGCGCCCACGGTCAACGCCAGCCCGATCTTGCCGATCAAGCCCAGCCGGCGGTCGAGCCGCTTGATCCAGGGGAGCATCATTTCCAGTCCAACGTTCGCGTGCCGACCAAAGTCATCTGTCTTACTATTCTGACCCGGAAACCGGCTTACAGTCCGCGGGCATGACGTCCACCTTTCTTTCCCTTCACCCGTTGCGACGAGCCGCCGCTTCCTTGTGGGGTCTGTGCATGGCCTGGATCGTGGTGGTCGCACCCGCTGCAGCCCAACCCATCCTGAGCTGGGAACCGCCATTCAAGGCGGCCGCGCCCGTGCGGGCCAAATACACGCCAGCTGCGCCCGCCCGCCAGCCGTGGGTGCTGTGCGTGGTGGTGCCACACATCAAGGATGCGTATTGGCTGGGCGTCAACTACGGCATGGTGGAGGAAGCGCGCCGCCTGCGCGTAGAGGTGCGATTTGCCGAGGCCGGCGGATATGCCCAGTTGGCGGTCCAGCGTGCCCAGATACAGGCCTGTGCCTCAGACCGCCGCGTGCACGCCCTGATCATCGGTGCCGTCACCCATGATGTCATGACCCCGTACCTGCGCCAGCTGACAACGCGCATGCCCGTCATCGGCACCGTCAATGCCATTGACGACATCGGCATTTCGGGCAAGGTGGGCGTGGACTGGGACGACATGGGCCGGGCTGCTGGCCGCTTTCTGGTTCGCCAGACGCGGGGCGACGGCCCTCCAGTGCAGGTGGCCTGGTTCCCGGGGCCGCACAGTGTCAGCGAAGGCGTGGACCGCGCCTTTCGCCAGGCCATCGCCGGCAGCCGCGTCGTCATCCGCACGACCGCATGGGGCGACACCGGCAAGGCCGTGCAGCGCAATCTGCTACAGCAGGTGCTCGACGATCACAAGGACCTGGACTTTGTGGTCGGCAATGCCCTGATGGCGGAGGCCGCCATCAGCGTGCTGCGCGAACGTGGCCTGCAGGACCGGGT
>JANJSZ010000089.1 GCA_024711405.1 Acidovorax sp. | reverse complement strand
GGCCCATATTGAACAGATCGCGCAGATCCCCGGCTTCGAGGACGCCGGCCTGGACACCGCCGCTGCCGTGCTGGAAGAGTGCGCCAGGTTCACCGAGGGCGTGCTGGCTCCGCTCAACTTCGAGGGCGACAAGAACCCTTCGTCCTGGAAGGACGGCGTGGTCACCGCCACGCCCGGCTTCAAGGACGCGTTTCGCCAGTTCACCGAAGGCGGCTGGCAGGGCCTGCAGCACCCGCAAGACTTCGGCGGCCAGGGCCTGCCCAAGACCATTGGCGCGGCCTGCACGGAAATGCTCAACAGTGCCAACATGAGCTTCGCGCTGTGCCCGCTGCTGACCGATGGCGCCATCGAGGCGCTGCTGACCGCCGGCAGCGACGAGCTCAAGGCCATCTACCTCGAAAAGCTCATCTCCGGCCAGTGGACCGGCACCATGAACCTGACCGAGCCGCAGGCCGGCTCCGACCTGGCGCTCGTGCGCACCAGGGCCGAGCCGCAGCCCGACGGCACGTACAAGGTTTTCGGCACCAAGATCTTCATCACCTGGGGCGAGCACGACATGGCCGAGAACATCGTCCACCTCGTGCTGGCCCGCGTGGCGGGGGCGCCCGAGGGCGTCAAGGGCATCAGCCTGTTTGTGGTGCCCAAATTCCTCGTCAACCAGGATGGCAGCCTGGGCGCGCGCAACGATGCGCATTGCGTGAGCATCGAGCACAAGCTGGGCATCAAGGCCAGCCCCACGGCCGTGCTGCAGTTTGGCGACGGCACGGCGGCGCAAGATGTGAACGGCACCGGACCCGGCGCCGTGGGCTACCTGGTGGGCCAGGAGAACCGTGGCCTGGAATACATGTTCATCATGATGAACGCCGCGCGCTACGGCGTGGGCATCCAGGGCATCGCGGTGGCCGAGCGCGCCTACCAGAAGGCCGTGCAGTATGCCAAGGACCGCGTGCAGAGCCGCCCCGTGGACGGCAGCATCAACGCCAGCGCAGCCATCATCCACCACCCCGACGTGCGCCGCATGCTCATGACCATGCGCGCCACCACCGAAGGCTGCCGCGCCATGGCCACCGTGGCGGCGGCCGCCTACGATGCCGCCCACCACCACCCCGATGCCGAGGTGCGCCAGCAGAACGCCACCTTCTACGAATTCATGGTGCCGCTGGTCAAGGGCTACAGCACCGAGATGAGCCCGGAAGTCGCCAGCCTGGGCGTGCAGGTGCACGGCGGCATGGGCTTCATTGAGGAAACGGGCGCGGCGCAGTACTACCGGGACGCCAAGATCCTGACCATCTACGAGGGCACCACCGCCATCCAGGCCAACGACCTGGTGGGCCGCAAGACCGCGCGCGACGGCGGCCAGACGGCCAGGGCGATTGCCGCGCAGATCGAAAAAACCGAAGCCGAACTGCTGGCCAGCGGCACGCCCGCTGCCAAGACCGTGGCGCGCCGGCTCGCGGCGGCACGCCAGGCCTTCCTGGATGTGGTGGACTTCGTCGCCGGGGGCGCCAAGGCCAGCCCCAATGCGGTTTTTGCCGGCAGCGTGCCTTACCTCCTGCTGGCAGGCAACCTCGTGGCGGGCTGGCAGCTGGCGCGCAGCCTGCTGGTGGCCGAGGAGCTGTTGCCCAAGGGACAGGATGAAGCCTTCCTGCGCGCAAAAATCACCACGGCGCAGTTCTATGCCGAGCACATCCTGGTCAAGGCGCCGGGCCTGCGCGACAGCATTGTTGAAGGCGCCGCCAGCGTGACCGATCTGGCGCTGGACGCCTTCTGAGACTGCCGGCCCCGTGAAAGCTCCCTGCGATGCAGGGACTGTTTGCTAAAAAATGATAGCTGCTAGCACTTTTGGAATAAGCGCTAAAGGCATTTTTCATTCGTATTTTTTCGGAAAGTTGTTGCCATGTCGAAATTGCCCCCCGTGTTGCAGAACCTGTCACTGCCCGTGATCGCATCGCCGCTGTTCATCATCAGCAACCCCAAGCTGGTGATCGAGCAGTGCAAGGCCGGCGTGGTGGGTGCCATGCCTGCGCTCAACGCCCGCCCCGCCGAGCTGCTGGACGAGTGGCTGGCCGAGATCACCGAAGCCCTGGCCGCCCACAACCAGGCCCACCCCGACAAGCCTGCGGCGCCCTTTGCCATCAACCAGATCGTGCACAAGAGCAACGACCGGCTGGAGCACGACATGCAGGTCTGCGCCAAGTACAAGGTACCGATCATCATCACCAGCCTGGGCGCCCGCGAAGACGTGAACCAGGCCGTGCATGCCTGGGGCGGCATCGTGCTGCATGACATCATCAACAACAAGTTCGCGCACAAGGCGATTGAAAAGGGCGCTGACGGCCTGATCGCCGTGGCGGCCGGTGCGGGCGGCCATGCGGGGGTGAAGAGCCCGTTTGCGCTGATCCAGGAGATCCGCCAGTGGTTCGATGGCCCTGTGGCGCTGTCGGGCTCGATTGCTTCAGGCGGCGCCATCCTGGCCGCTCAGGCCATGGGCGCAGACTTTGGCTACATCGGCTCGGCCTTCATTGCCACGCACGAGGCGCGCGCTTCGGACGCTTACAAACAGGCCATCGTGGAAGGCAGCTCGGACGACATTGTCTACAGCAACCTGTTCACCGGCGTGCACGGCAACTACCTGGCGCCGTCGATCCGTGCGGCGGGCATGGACCCGGACAAACTGCCCGAATCCGACCCGAGCAAGATGAACTTTGGCGGCGATGCCAAGAAGGCGTGGAAGGATATCTGGGGCTGTGGGCAGGGCATCGGTGCGATCAATGCGGTGACCAGCACGGCGCAGCTGGTGGCCAGGTTGCGGGGGGAGTATGAAGCGGTGCGGGCGCGGTTGAAGTTGTAATTTTTGCTGTTGTTTGGCTGTGGCGCTTGTCTGTAGTGCGATGGCAGCTATTGTTTTTGTGGTTTGTACTGTGCCTTGGTTGAGGGCGGAGGCCGGGTCTCGGCCCGGCGGCCGCCTCACTTTCTTTTGCTTCGCCAAAAGAAAGTGAGCAAAGAAAAGGCGACCCACAGCCTGTGACCCCTTCGGGGCAAACCTGCGTCGGGGCGATTGCGGGGTGCGCCGTGGAACTCGCTATGCGCTGCGCGCGCCGCTCGGACAACCACGGCGAGCCAGTTGACGAAGCATGCGCGCACTGGCGCGCATGCCACCCCGCAACCGCCCCGCCGCAGGCGCAGCCAGATGGGGGTGAACAACCCAACAGCCCCACGGGCCATCGCTGCGCGCGGCCCCATCTCGCGGGCGCAAGCGCTGCGCAGGCTGGGCCGAGCGCCGCGATGGCCCGAAGGGATGTTTGCTCGGGTTCCCTTCAGGATGTGCCGAGGAGCGCAGCGGCCAGCGGATCAGGGCTCGCGATTGTCTGAGCGCAACGCAGTGGAGCGAGTTCGAGCGAGACCCCGCTGGACGCGAGTACCGCAGGTTGCCCGCAGCGCAGCGCAGGGACGCAGCCTGTAGGGTCGCCTTTCTTTTGGGTACGTTTGGTGCTGGAGTAGGTTGCGAAGCAACATGCGAGAGCACCGTGCGCAAAGCGCACCTTTGGCGAGGCAAAGACAACCCGTACAGCGGGTTGATTTAAAAGTACCTCGTCCGCCGGGGCGAGACCCGGCCTCCGCCCTCAGCAAACGCACGCTACCAACTACGAAAACAATAGCTGTCAGCGTAAGCCAAGTAAGCAAAAAAAGCCCAAAAATTCAAGGCGCAATCTTTCGCTTCAGCGCCCTCGCCACCGCCGGCGGCAAGCTCGGCAGCGAGCGCAGCAGCCACGGCAGCAGCCTGCGCTTGAGGCCGCTGAGCGACTGCGGCACCATGGCCTCGATCAGGTGCGGGCCGGGCGTGGCCAGGGCCTGCTCCAGCGCCTGCACAAACTCCTCGGCCGTGGTGGTGCGCATGCTGTGCACGCCCATGCCCTGGGCAAGGTGGGCGAAGTTCAGCACCGGCCCGGCCAGATCCAGCTGCGATCTGGCCTTGGCACCCACCTCCTCGGCGCCCACGCGCTCCAGCTCCACGTTGAGCACCGAGTACGAGGCGTTGTTGAAGATGATGGAAACGACATTGAGCTGCTCGCGCGCCATGGTCCACAGCGCCTGGACGGTGTACATCGCGCTGCCGTCGCCGACGAGCGCCAGCACCTGGCGATCGGGGCAGGCGATGGCCGCGCCGACGGCGTTGGGCAGGCCCTGGCCGATGGCGCCGCCCGTGAGCGTGATGAGGTCGTGGCGCGGCGCACCGGCGGTGAAGGGGGCGAGCATCAGCCCCGAGGTGATGGCCTCATCGATGACGATGGCGTTCTCGGGCAGCAGGTGGCCCACGGCCTTGCACACTTTCTCGGCGGTGAGCTTGCCGCGCGGACGGCCCGGGCGGGCGGGCGGCTGCAGCGCCGGCGGCACCTGGGCGGCGCCCAGGGCCTGGGCGAGCTTTTCCAGGCTCGCGGCCGCGTCCTGCGCGGGGGTGGAGAGCGTGTGCACGGTGCAGCTGTCGGGTACGAGGTCGCTCTTTTTGCCCGGGTAGGCGAAGAAGGACACCGGTGCCTTGGCGTCCACCAGCACCAGGTGCTCGATACCGGCGAGCTGCACCCCGGCCAGCTCGGCCAGGTAGGCGATGCGCTCCACGGGGGGCAGGCCCGCGCCGCGCTCCAACCGGGTCGGAAACACCTCGGCGAACACCTTCACGCCGCTGTGCGCGGCGATGCGCGCGGCCGCCAGCAGGCCGGGCGCGCGCAGCGCCTGCCCGCCCAGCAGCAGCGCGGCCTTGGGGCCCGCGCGCAGCGTCTGGGCGATGGCCTGCACCGTGGCGTCGTCCGCCGCTGCGGGGCGCGGCGGCGGTGGTGGTGCGCAGGGCACGCCACCCTCGCCCCACGACACGTCTGCGGGCAGGATCAGCGTGGCCACCTGGCCGGGCAGGCCACGCGCGGCAGCGATCGCGTCCACGGCATCCTGGCACAGCGCGGCCGTGCTCTGCGCGGTGCGCACGAAACCGGGCGAGACATTGCGCGCCACGGTCTCGAT
>JANJSZ010000316.1 GCA_024711405.1 Acidovorax sp. | reverse complement strand
CGCGCGGCCTTGGCGTGGTCCGGGAAGTCGCTGAACACGCCATCCACGCCCAGATCGAAGAACAGCTTGTATTCGGCCTTGGGGTCGCCCTTGAAGTCCGATGCCAGGCGCTTGGCCTCGCTGCGGAAGGTGTAGGCGTGCACGAACAGGCCGGCGGCGTGGGCGTCCTTCACCACGCTGGTGGGCGCCATCATCACGCGGTCGCGGTCGTCGATCTTGCCGTCGCCGTTGAGGTCGTCCGGCTTGCCGTCGCTGTTGGCGTCCACCTGCCTGGAAGGAATGAGATAAGGTTTCCAGGGGCCCACGCCGTCGGCATAGGTCTTCACTTCCTTCAGCCCCGCGGGGGTGAGCAGGCTGGCGAAGGTGCGTGCATCACCCGCCACGGCAAAGTCGTAAGGCTTGTCATAGGGAGCTGTCAGATCCAGGCTGCCGTTGGCGTTGACGTCGTTGGCATCCACCAGTTGCACCAGGCGGACCTGCGTCTTGGTGCGCAGGTATTGGAGGTTGGACACCTCGAACGACTGCACGATCACGGGCGACGCCTTGGTGGTGTAGCCGTACCTGGCCAGTGTGGCCAGCAGGCGGTCTTCGAGCTTCAGGCCCAGGTTGACGTGGTAGGTGGGGTGCTTGGTTTCAGGGTACACGCCCACCGTGCGGCCGGCCTTGGTGCCTTCGCTCCTGGCGAGGTCCAGCACTTCATCGAGCGTGGGGATCTGGTATTTGCCGTTCAACGACTGGTCGCGGTCGGCCATGGGCTGGATGGCGCGCAGGGTCTTGATTTCAGCCAGGGTGAAGTCCGAGGCAAACCAGCCCTCTTCTTCCACGCCGTCGACCACTTTCCTGGTCTTGCGGCTGGCAAATTCGGTGCGGGTGGACACATCGGTGGTGCCGGTGATGTTGGGCTCATGGCGGGCGATGAGCACACCATCCTTCGTAGCCACCAGATCGGGCTCGATGAAATCGGCACCCATCTCGATGGCCTTCCTGTAGCCTTCGAGCGTGTGGTCAGGCAGGTAGCCGCTGGCGCCGCGGTGCCCGATCACCAGGGGCCGCTCGCCGCGGGGCGTCGGGTAGTTCGGCCCATCGCTGCCGCCGCATGCCACCAGCGCAGTGGCCGTTGCCAGGACAAGCAGTCCGACTTTTGCAATTGGTTGTTGGCGCATCTCTTCCGTCCCTCTGGTGTGTATTGGAAACGGTCCACTGTGGTGCGAAAGGGTGACAAACGCATGACACGCAAACGCACCAAAAGCGGTCACCGGAACGCACCAAAAACCGGCAAACCCCGCCAGAAATGCCCCACCACGGTGCAGGATCATGCATGAGCGCATGTCTTTTTGACATAATTCGGTGCTGCAACGCCGCATATTTCGTTTTTTGCACAGAAAGCCCTTTCCATGAAGTACGAGTCCGTAGACAGCTTCCTCGCGCAGGTCGCACAGCGCAACCCTGGCCAACCTGAATTTCTGCAAGCTGTCACAGAGGTCATGGAAAGCCTGTGGCCCTTCATCGAAAAGCACCCCCGCTACGCCGAGCACGGCCTGTTGGAACGGCTGGTGGAACCCGAGCGGGTGGTGATGTTCCGCGTGTCGTGGGTGGACGACCATGGCAGCGTGCAGGTCAACCGCGGCTACCGCATCCAGCACAGCATGGCGATTGGCCCCTACAAGGGCGGCCTGCGCTTCCATCCCTCGGTGAACCTGTCGGTGCTCAAGTTCCTGGGGTTCGAGCAGACCTTCAAGAACGCGCTGACCACGCTGCCAATGGGCGGCGGCAAGGGCGGCTCCGATTTCGACCCCAAGGGCAAGAGCCCTGGCGAAGTGATGCGCTTTTGCCAGGCCTTTGTGTCGGAACTGTTCCGCCATGTCGGCGCCGACACCGACGTGCCGGCCGGTGACATCGGCGTGGGCGGCCGCGAAGTGGGCTACATGGCCGGCATGTACAAGAAGCTCAGCAACCGTGCGGACTGCGTGTTCACGGGCAAGGGCCTGTCGTTCGGCGGCTCGCTGATCCGCCCCGAAGCCACCGGCTACGGCACGGTGTACTTTGCGCAAGAGATGCTCAAGACCCGCGGCCAATCGTTTGACGGCAAGACCGTGTCGGTGTCCGGCTCGGGCAATGTGGCGCAATATGCAGTGGAAAAGGCCATGGCCCTGGGCGCCAAGGTGCTGACGGTGTCCGATTCCAGCGGCACGGTGTACGACAAGGATGGTTTCACGGCCGAAAAGCTGGCCATCCTGATGGAAGTGAAGAACCACAAATACGGCCGCGTCAACGACTACGCCCAGCTGGTGGGCGCCGAGTTCCAGGCCGGCAAGACGCCATGGCATATCGCCGTGGACGTGGCCCTGCCCTGCGCCACGCAAAACGAGCTCAACGCCGACGATGCCGCCACCTTGATCAGGAACGGCGTGCTGTGCGTGGCCGAAGGCGCCAACATGCCTTCCACCATCGAAGCGGCCAAGGCGTTTGAAGCCGCTGGCGTGCTGTATGCACCAGGCAAGGCATCGAACGCCGGTGGCGTGGCCACGTCGGGCCTGGAGATGAGCCAGAATGCGGCCCGCCTGAGCTGGCCCGCCGAAGAAGTGGACGCCCGCCTGCTGCAGATCATGCAGGGCATCCATGCCGCCTGCCTGAAATACGGGCGGCGCGCCGATGGCTCGGTCAGCTACATCGACGGTGCCAACATCGCCGGCTTTGTGAAGGTGGCCGACGCCATGCTGGCACAGGGAGTGGTGTAATCCGCAACGCGGATTCGCACACCGGAACCGGGGGGCATTCGCCCCCTTTTTTTGCGCCGCGCGCTCCAGCGGATATGCTCGCAGAGGCATACAAATCGTCACATTTAGCGGGATTCACCGTGGAAATCTTCAGCTTCCTGAACGCTCTGGTCGAGAACGGCGGCTCTGACCTCTTCTTCAGCGTGGGCGCGCCCGTCAACCTCAAGGTCGAAGGCATCACCCATCCGCTGACGATGCCCGCCCTGCTGCCGGGGCAGGTCAAGCAGCTGGCCTATTCGGTGATGAACGAAAAGCAGATCAGCGAGTTCGAGGCCAGGATGGAAATGAACCTGTCCATCTCGGCCGAAAACCTGGGGCGCTTTCGGGTGAACGTGTTCGTGCAGCGCGGCGAGACCGGCATGGTGATTCGCTACATCAAGAGCAAGATCCCGCCCCTGGCGGCGCTGGGACTGCCGCCTACCCTTGAAAAGCTGGTGCTGCGCAAGCGCGGCCTGGTGCTGGTGACCGGCGCCACGGGCTCGGGCAAATCGACCACGCTGGCGTCGATGATCAACTACCGCAACGAGAACGTGACCGGCCACATCCTCACCATCGAGGACCCGCTGGAGTTTCTGCATGTCCACAAGCGCTCGGTGGTGGACCAGCGCGAGGTGGGCATCGACACCCTGTCGTACGAAGAGGCGCTCAAGAATGCGCTGCGCGAGGCTCCCGATGTGATCATGATCGGCGAGATCCGCGACCGCAATACCATGAAGCAGGCCATTGCCTATGCAGAAACCGGCCACCTGTGCCTGTCCACGTTGCACGCCAACAATGCCAACCAGGCGATGGAACGGGTCATCAACTTCTTCTCCGAAGACGCGCACCACCAGTTGCTCATCGACCTGAGCCTGAACCTGGCGGGCGTGGTGTCGCAGCGGCTGATTCCGGGCCTGCACGAAAAGCTGGTGCCGGCGGTCGAGGTGATGCTCAACTCACCCTACATCGCCGACCTGATCGCCAAGGGTGAATTCGCGGGCATCAAGGAGACCATGGGGCGCAGCACCGAAATCGGCATGTGCACCTTTGACCAGGCGCTTTACGCGCTCTACACCGAGGGCCGGATTTCGCTGGAGGAAGCGCTGCACAATGCCGATTCGCGCACCGACCTGGCGCTGCGCGTGCGGCTGGCCGCCGGCGTCCGCACGGTGGATGCCGGCGATCTCTCGATCGACACATCGTCGCCCATGCAGTCGGCGTCCAGGCTGTCCTGAGCACCTTCACACGCGGTTGTGCCAGGGGCTGATCAGGCATTTTGCGGCCCTGCATCTGCTACCCTCCAGCGCATGTCTGACGCTTCCACCGCCCCGGTTCGCACGGGCACTGCGACCATGCCGGCCGGGCTGGTCATTGGCCTGCTGGCGCTGCTGCTGGGCCTGCAGCCGGTCACCACCGATCTGTATCTGCCCGCGCTGCCCACGCTCAAGGCGCAGCTCCTGGCCAGCATGGCCCAATCCCAGCTCACGCTCACGGCCCTGCTGCTGGCATTTGGCTGCTCTCAGCTGGCATGGGGGCCGCTGTCGGACCGCTGGGGGCGCCGCCCCATTCTGCTGGCGGGGCTGGCGGCCTATGTGCTGGCCGCGCTGGGCTGCGCCCTGTCGCAATCGATAGCAACGCTGATCTTCTGGCGCACCGTGCAGGGCGCCGCCATGGGCGCCGGCGTGATGGGTGCGCGCGCCGTGGTGCGCGACCTGTATGCACCGGTGCAAGGCGCGCACGCCATGTCCCGCGCGCTCACGGGTCTGGGCATCATTGCCTGCCTGAGCCCGCCACTCGGCGGTCTGCTGGCGGGCCACCTGGGCTGGCGCGCCACGATGGCCGCGCTGGGCTGCTTTGGTGGCCTGGCGCTGCTGCTGGTCCTGCTGCGCTTTGAGGAAACTCTGCCCCGCCCCAACCCGCTGGCGCTGCACCCCGCGCACCTGCTGCGCACCTGGGGGCAGATCCTGCGCCACCCCACTTTCCTGGCTTTTTCGGCGACCACCACCTTCACCTACGCGGGCCTGTTCACCTACCTGGCCGCCTCGTCGTTCACCTTCATCCAGGTGCTGGGCTGGAGCCCCACCGCCTACGGCCTGCTGCTGTCATGCAATGCGGCGATGTACATCAGCGGCACGGTGCTGTGCCGGCGCCTGCTGGTGCGCTGGGGGCTGCGCCGCAGCATGGCGCTGGCCGGCCTGCTGAGCGCCACGGGCGGCACGCTGATGGGCATCTTTGCGCTCGCCGGCGTGCAAAGCGGCTGGGCCTATGCCCTGCCCTTCCTGCTGTACCAGATCGCGCATGGCATCCACATGCCCTGCAGCCAGAGCGGCGCCGTGGGCCCCTTTCCACAAGCCGCCGGCACGGCCGCTGCACTGAACGGCTTTGCCATGATGCTGGTGGCGTTTGGCGTGGGCTACTGGCTGGGCCAGCGCATGGACGGCACGGTGCTGCCGCTCGCCCTGGGCGTGTGGTTCTGGGGTCTGTGTGCCGCCCTCGCGGCCTGGACGCTGGTACAGAAATTCGGGGAGCCGGCCAAGCCATGAGCAACCCACTGCCCGCCATCGCCATCGCCGGCCCCACGGCCGCTGGCAAGACGGCCGGCGCCCTGGCCCTGGCCGCCGTGCTGGCGCCACGCCTGCCGGTCGAGATCATCAGCGTGGATTCGGCCCTGGTGTACCGGGGCATGGACATCGGCACGGCCAAACCCACGCGCGCCGAGCTGGCCGCCGTGTCGCACCACCTGATCGACATCCGCGACCCGCTGCAGGCCTACAGCGCCGCCGAGTTCGTGCAGGACGCCCAGCGTTTGACCGCCGAAATCCGCGCGCGCGGCGCCCTGCCGCTGCTGGTGGGCGGCACCATGCTGTATTTCAAGGCGCTGTTCGATGGCATCGACGACATGCCCCCCGCCGACCCCACTGTGCGCGCCCGGCTGGAGGCCCAGGCCGCCGAACAAGGCTGGCCGGCCCTGCACGCCGAACTGGCCCGCGTGGACCCCGCCACCGCCGCCCGCCTGGCGCCCGCCGACAGCCAGCGCATCCAGCGCGCGCTGGAGGTGTGGCATGTTTCCGGCCAGCCCCTCTCGCACTTTCATACGACAAAAAAGAGAGCTGACAGCGCACAACCCACAAGCGCGACAGCCCTTTTTTCCTTGGAACCCGACGACCGCGTCTGGCTGCACAAGCGCATCGCACTGCGTTTTGACGCCATGCTGGCGGAAGGTTTCGTGGAAGAAGTACACCAGTTGCGTGCCCGCGGCGACCTGCACCCCGACCTGCCCTCGATGCGCTGCGTGGGCTACCGCCAGGCCTGGGAAGCGCTCGATGCCCAGGCCGCAGCCGGCCCCGGGGCACCGCTCGACCTGGCCGACCTGCGCGAACGCGGCATTGCCGCCACCCGCCAGCTGGCCAAGCGCCAGATCACCTGGCTGCGCAGCATGCCCTGGCGCCAGGCCATTGCCTGCGACCAGCCCGACGCCACCGCGCGCCTGGTGCAGGCCGTGCTGCAGCGCCTGGAGATCCCTGCGCCATGAGCGGTCCGCTGCAGGTCGAAGCCCTGGCCAAACACTACGGCGGCACACCGGTGTTTGCCAACGTGCAGTTCACCGTGCAGCCGGGCGAATTCGTGGCCATCGTGGGCGACTCGGGGGTGGGCAAGTCCACCCTGCTCAACTGCCTGGCGGGGCTGGACCGGTGGGACGCGGGGCGCGTCGTGCATGGCGGCACCGACCTGGCACCGCTGGATGAAACCGAGCGCGCCCTCTGGCGGCGCGCCCATGTGGGGTTTGTGTTCCAGGCCTTCCATGTGCTGCCGCACCTGGATGTGGCGCAGAACGTGGCCTTGCCGCTCCTGTTGCTGGGCCGCGCCGACCCGGCGCGGGTGCAGCACATGCTGGCGGCCGTGGGACTGGCGGGCCTGGGTGAGCGCCTGCCGCAGCAACTGAGCGGCGGCCAACTGCAGCGCGTGGCCATTGCCCGCGCCCTGGTGCACCGCCCGGCCCTGCTGCTGGCCGACGAGCCCACCGGCAACCTCGACCCCGGCACCGCCGCGCGCGTCATGGACCTGCTGCTCGCACAGACGCGCGAACATGGCGCCTCGCTGGTGCTGGTCACGCACTCGGATGCCGCCGCAGCGCGCGCCGACCGGGTACTGCGGCTCACGGCGGACGGCATCGCTGGCTGGGCCGGCCCCGCCGGGCTTATTCGATATTGAGCCGCTGTGCGCTGCCGCCCTGCTTCTTGGGCAGCGTGAGCGTCAGCACGCCGTTGTCGTATTTGGCCTTGGCCTGGGCGGCATCCACATCCACAGGCAGCTGGAAGCTGCGCGCCACCGAACCAAAATAGCGCTCGGACCGCAGCACCTTCTCGCCCTCGGTCTTCTGGTCGTGCTGGCGCACCTCGGCGCGCAGGCTGACCATATTGCCATCGATCGCGACGTGGATATCCTCCTTGGGCACACCCGGCACCTCGGCCTGCACGGTGTAGCCGCCATCGGTTTCCTTCACGTCCACCTTGATCTGCGCCGGCGAGGGTATGCCGTCGCCATGCAATGGGCGCACATAGAAACCGGGGGCGATGTCCTTGAAAAAGTCATCGAACAAATTGCCACGGGTAACCAGAGAATTCATAGTGAAGCTCCTGAACGTAAGGGTTGGACAACCGGGCCGGCAAGGGAGCACCAGCCCTGGGAGTCTGCGCGGCAGAAGGCGTCGATAGCGAAAATGGGCCCCGGCGATGACAGTTTTTGCCGGATTCGCAGGTCCATGGCCCCGTCATGGGTCAAGAAGCCGGTGAAAAATGGACCGCTGCGGCACATTTACAGCCGACGCCCCTTCTGCCGCGCAGGCTCCTAATACCAAGATACGAACCGCCCAGCCCCATTTCAAGGGCTGCGGCAGTCGGGTTTGATCTGCCTCAATGACCTGCCCTGCCGGCGCTGCGCCGTCACAATCGGGTCATGCTTGCACTGCTTCGCACCTTCTCCTGGCAGGAGCTGCGCCACCACCCCTGGCGCAGCGCCGCAGCGGTGGCGGCCGTGATGCTGGGCGTGGCGCTGGCCTTTGCCGTGCATGTGATCAACAGCTCGGCCCTCGACGAGTTCGCGCAGGCCGTGCGCGCCGTCAACGGCCAGCCCGATCTGGAGCTGCGCGCCATGCAGGGCCCGCTGCCCGAAGCACTCTACGGGGAGGTCGCCGCCCTCCCGCAGGTGGTGCGCGCCAGCCCGTGGCTGGAACTTTCCACACTGGCCCAGGTGGATGGACCTGTCGCCGCACCCGCGCCTGCACCGGCCCGCGTGGTGCTGCGGGTGCTGGGCGTGGATGCGCTGCTGCTACCGGCCGTGGCGCCGGCGCTCATGCCCCGCGCCTCGACCGGCAGCGAACGGCTGGCCATGCTGGCGCCGGCCACGGTGTTTCTCAACGCGGCGGCCTTGCAGGCGCTGGGCCTGGCGAGCGATGGCAGTGGCGCGGCACCGCTGCGGCTGCAGGCCGGCACGCAGGGATCGCACATGGTGCGCGTGGCCGGTACGGTGGCTGCGGGCGGCGCGCCCCTGGCCGTGATGGACATCGGTGCCGCGCAAGACCTGTGGGGCCAGGCGGGCCACCTCACCCGCATCGATCTGCAGCTGCAACCAGGCACCGACCGCACGGCCTTCCGGCAGCGGCTGCAATCACTGCCCGGCTGGCCCGCCAACGCCATGCTGGCCGAGCCTGGCGACGCGGTGCAGCGCATCGGCAACCTGTCACGCGCCTACCGCGTCAACCTCACGGTGCTGGCGCTGGTGGCGCTGTTCACGGGGGCATTTCTGGTGTTTTCGGTGCTGGCCCTCAGCGTGGCGCAGCGTGCTCCGCAGTTGGCCTTGCTGGCGGTGCTGGGCGCCACGCCGCGCCAGCGCATGGCCCTGGTGCTGGCCGAGTCGGCCCTGCTGGGGCTGGTGGGCAGTGCCGCCGGCATTGGGCTGGGCACGGCGCTGGCGGCCACTGCGCTGCAACTGCTGGGGGGTGACCTCGGCGGTGGCTACTTTGCCGGGGTGCAGCCGGCACTGCAATGGAGCGGCCCGGCCGCGCTGCTGTATGGCGCACTGGGCGTGGTCGCCGCGCTGGTGGGTGGCTGGTGGCCCGCCCAGGCGGCCCGCCACCTGCCGCCGGCCCAAACCCTCAAGGGCCTGGGCGCCGCGGCCGGTCCGGGCTCGGGCGCCACGGTCGGTCTTGTTTTGGTAGCTTTAGGCGCTTTACTGGCAAGCGCTCCACCCATTCATGGCATTCCATTGGCCGCCTACATCGCCATTGGCCTGCTGCTGGTGGGCGGCATTGCGCTGCTGCCCTGGGGCATGGCCTGGCTGCTGCAGCGCCTGCGCCCGTGGGTGGCCGGCCACCTGTTGCTGGTGCTGCCCCTGGAGCGCGCGCGCCGCATGCGCGGCTCGGCCGCCATCGCCGTGGGAGGGGTGGTGGCCAGCCTGAGCCTGGCCGTGGCGCTGACGGTGATGGTGGCCAGCTTTCGCGGATCGGTCACCGAATGGCTCGATGCGGTGCTGCCCTCGCCGCTGTATGTGCGCTCGATCCTGAGCGCGGCGGGGGGCGAGGCGGCCCTGCTGCCGCCCGGATTCGACCAGGCCGTGGCGCAGCTGCCTGGTGTGGCCCGCGTGCAACCCCAGCGCGCCAGCCCGCTGCAACTGGACGCCGCACGCCCCGCCCTCACGCTGCTGAGCCGCCCGCTGGGCAGCGACCCGGCGCGCACGCTGCCGCTGGTGGGCGCGGCGCTGCCCGTGCCCGAGGGCCGGATGGGGGTTTACATCAGCGAGGCGGTGGTGGACCTGTATGGCCTGCAGCCCGGCATGGAGTGGCCCGCACTTTCAAAGGCTTTCAGCCCTCTGGCGCTGGATGGAAAAGCGCAAGCAACTATGTTTTTCATAGCTGGCGTCTGGCGCGACTACGCCCGCCAGTCGGGCGCCGTGGCCATCGACCGCACCGACTACCTGCGCCTGACGGGCGACGCACGCGCCAGCGACCTGGCGCTGTGGCCGCGCGATGGCACCGACCTGGCGCAGCTGCAGCAGGCGATCCGTGCGCTGCTGGCCGATTCCGGCGCAGAAAAAGGTGCGGGTGCAGCAGGGCTGGAGTTTGTCTCGGCCGGGGCCCTCCGCGAGCGTTCGCTGCGCATTTTCGACCGCAGCTTCGCCGTCACCTACTGGCTGCAGGCCGTGGCCATTGGCATCGGCCTGTTCGGCGTGGCGGCCAGCTTCAGCGCGCAGGTGCTGGCGCGGCGCAAGGAGTTCGGTCTGCTGACCCACCTGGGCCTGACCCGCCGGCAGATCCTGGCCGTGGTGGCCGGCGAGGGCGCGGCGTGGACTGGCATCGGCGCGGCCGTGGGCCTGCTGCTGGGCCTGGCCGTGGCCTTGGTGCTGGTGCATGTGGTCAACCCCCAGAGCTTTCACTGGACGATGGAGCTGCGCGTTCCCGCAGTCCGCTTGCTGGCCCTGTGCGCCGCCGTGGTGGCCTCGGGCACCCTCACCGCCTGGCTGGCGGGCCGGGCGGCAGCGGGGCAGGATGCGGTGCTGGCGGTCAAGGAAGACTGGTAGCCGCAGCGCGGGGTTGCCGCGTATGCGGTGCAGGCGTTGGGACACAATCCACGCCATGCCTGCGCAAGACTGGGCTATCGAAGCCACCGGGGGAACCCGCACCGCCGTCCACCAGCGTCTGGATGCCCCGCTGCCCTGAAACACCCATCGCACTTGCCCATGACTTTCACCGCAGCGCCCTTCCACACAGCCCTGTACACGCGCCGCCAGTGGCTGGCGCTGACCCTGGCGGCGGGTGCAGCAAGCACTCAGGCTCTGCCCATGCGGGCCCTGCAGTTTCCCCGTGACCATGGCAGCCACCCGGACCTGCACACCGAATGGTGGTACCTCACGGGCCATGCGCGGGCCGCAGGCCGGCTGTGGGGGTTTCAGGTGACGTTCTTTCGCTCGCGCGTGGATGCCACGCAGGGCCTGAATTCGGCCTTTGCAGCCAAGCAGCTGCTGTTCGCCCACGCGGCGCTGACCGATGTGCAAGGCCAGCGCCTGCACCACGACCAGCGCATTGCCCGTACCGGCTTTGGCGTGGCGCAGGCCAGCGAGGCCGACACGGCCATCAGGCTGCACGGCTGGTCGCTGGCGCGAACTGCCCTGCCCACCAGCGCCCCGCTTGCAACCCAGGCGAGCGGCGCCGGGCCAGGCCCGGCCACCACCGGCAGCCGGTATGCCGCACGGGTCGAGGGCGATGGTTTTGGTCTGGACCTGCAGTGCGATAGCGTGCAGCCACCGCTGCTGCAGGGCCGGCAAGGCCTGTCGCGCAAAGGCCCCGAGGCCAGCCAGGCCAGCTATTACTACAGCCAGCCGCAGCTGGCGGTGAGCGGCGCCATCGTGCTGAACGGTCGGCGCATGGCCATTGAAAACAGCACCACCGACAGCGCCACCCACCGCGCCTGGCTGGACCATGAATGGAGCGACGCCCTGATGCACCCCGACGCCGTGGGCTGGGACTGGATCGGCATGAACCTCTTCGATGGCAGCGCGCTCACCGCGTTTCGCCTGCGGCGTGCCGATGGTTCAGCGCTGTGGTCGGGCGGCTCACTGCGCCCGGCCGGGCAGCCCACCCAGGTGTTTGCCGACAACAGCGTGGCCTTTGTGGCGCAACGCCACTGGAACAGCCCGCACAGCGGCGCCCGCTACCCGGTGCAGTGGCGGGTCGATACCCCTGCCGGCCCATTTGGCGTGCGGGCGCTGCTGGACAACCAGGAACTCGACAGCAGCGGTTCGACCGGCGCGGTTTACTGGGAGGGTCTGTCCGAGTTGCGCAATGCGGCGGGCGCGGTGATCGGCCGGGGCTATCTGGAGATGACGGGATACAAAAAGCCGCTGCGCCTGTGACGCAGCGGCTTTCGCAAAGCCCGCACGAAAAGGGAGCCGGGAGACTCAGCCCTTGCTGCCGGCCTTGCGGCGGCCCAGCCAGGCAATGATTTCACCCATGATGCCGCGGCGGAACGACAGCACGCAGATCACAAAAATCAGGCCCGTCACCATGGTGACCGATTCACCCAGGGTGTTGAACCACTCCACGCTGGTCAGCGTGGCCAGGAAATGGCCGATTTCGCCCAGCTTGTTCTCCAGCAACACCACCACCGCCGAGCCCACCAGCGGGCCGGACAGGGTGCCCAGGCCGCCGACCAGCGTCATCAGCACGACGTGGCCCGATGCCGTCCAGTGCACATCGCTCAGGGTGGCAAAGCCCAGCACCAGGGTCTTGAGCGAGCCGGCCAGCCCGGACAGCGCGGCCGACAGCACAAACGCCAGCAGCTTGAAGCGGTTGGTGTCATAGCCCAGCGAAATGGCGCGTGGCTCGTTCTCCTTGATCGCCTTGAGCACCTGGCCATAGGGCGAATGCACCGTGCGCACGATCAGCAGGAATGCCGCCGCCACCACCACCAGCACCACGTAGTACATGGTCATGTCGTTCTGCAGATCGATCAGGCCAAACAGCTTGCCGCGTGGCACGCCCTGCAGGCCATCCTCACCACCGGTGAAGGGCATCTGCAGGCAGATGAAGAACAGCATCTGCGCCAGCGCCAGCGTGATCATCGTGGAATAGATGCCTGCGCGGCGGATGGCGAAGAAGCCAACGATCAGACCCAGCAGCGCGCCGCTGGCCGTGCCCAGCAGCAGGCCGACTTCGGGGGTAAAGCCCCACACTTTCATGGACTGGCCCGCCACATAGGCCGAGCCCCCCAGAAAGGCGGCATGGCCGAAGGACAGCATGCCGGTGTAGCCAAGCAGCAGGTTGAAGGCCGAGGCAAACAGCGCAAAGCACATCAGCTTCATCACGAACACCGGGTAGGCGCCGAGCAACGGCGCCGCCAGCAGGCCGACAAACAACAGGCCGTAGCCGACAGCGGAAAGGTTCTTGGAATTCATGTGTGCAGCCCCTTATTTTTCTTTGCCGAACAGGCCGGCGGGGCGAATCAGGAGAACGATGACCATGATGACGAACACCACGGTCGAGGATGCTTCGGGATAGAACACCTTGGTGAATCCCTCGACGATGCCAAGACCCAGGCCGGTGAGGATGGAGCCCATGATGGAACCCATGCCACCGATCACCACCACGGCGAACACCACGATGATGAGGTTCTGCCCCATCAGTGGCGACACCTGGTACACCGGCGCGGCCAGCACACCGGCAAAGGCGGCCAACGCGGCACCAAAGGCATAGGTCAGCGTGATCATCAGCGGCACGTTGACGCCGAACGCTTCCACCAGGCGCGGGTTTTCAGTGCCGGCACGCAGGTAGGCGCCCAGCTTGGTCTTCTCGATCACGTACCAGGTGGCAATGCACACCGTGATGGAAGCCACCACCACCCAGGCCCGGTAGTTGGGCAGGATCATGAAGCCCAGGTTGGTGGCGCCTTCGAGCAACTCGGGCGTGTCGTAGCCCAGGCCCGAGACGCCATAGATCGAGCGAAAGACACCCTCGATCAGCAGCGTCAGGCCCAGTGTGAGCAGCAGGCCATACAGATGGTCCAGCTTGTAGATCCAGCGCAGCAGCAGCCGCTCGATCACCACCCCGAATAACCCCACCACCAGTGGCGCCAGCACCAGCATCAACCAGTAGTTGATGCCGAAGTAGTTCATGGCCATCCAGGTAATCACGGCCCCCAGCATGAACAGCGCACCATGCGCAAAGTTGATGACGTTGAGCAGGCCGAAAATCACGGCCAACCCGAGGCTGAGGATTGCGTAAAACGAGCCATTGACCAACCCCAAAAGGAGCTGGCTCAAGAGACCCGGCAATGAGACACCAAAAATTTCCATGGCAGGCGGCAGGTGGGGAGAGGTTCAGGTTAACGGGTTATTTCCAGAGCGCGCACTTGCTCTCGGCCTTGGTGGTGAACACCTGGTCACCCGGGATTTTCTTGATGATGTTCAAGTAGTCCCAGGGCTTCTTGGAGTCGGCCAGAGACTTCACCTGCACCAGGTACATCTCATGAACCATGCGGCCGTCAGGACGAATCACACCACCTTTGGCGAAGAAGTCGTTGATGGGCGTTTTCTTCATGTATTCCATGACCTTGTCGGCATCGGTGCTCTTGACGGCTGCCACGGCCTTCAGGTAGGTGGTGGTGGCAGAGTAGTCAGCGGCCTGAACGTCGGTGGGCATGCGCTTCATCTTGGCAAAGTAGCGGTCAGCAAACTTGCGCGACTCGTCGTCCTTGTTCCAGTACCAGCTCGTGGTGTGCAGCAGGCCTTCGGTGTTCTTCAGACCCAGGCTGTGGATGTCGCTCAGGAAAACCAGCAGACCGGCGGTCTTCATGGTCTTGTTGATACCGAATTCCTTGGCGGCCTTGATGGCATTGATGGTGTCACCACCCGCATTGGCCAGCCCCAGGATCTGGGCCTTGGAGTTTTGCGCCTGCAGCAGGAAGGAGGAGAAGTCGGACGCATTCAGGGGATGGCGCACTGCACCTGCAACCGTGCCGCCCTTGGCCTTGACAACAGCCGTGGTGTCGTTTTCCAGCGAATGGCCGAACGCGTAGTCAGCCGTCAGAAAGAACCAGCTCTTGCCGCCACTGTCCACCACTGCACCGCCCGTACCCTTGGCCAGTGCCACGGTGTCGTAGGCATAGTGCACGGTGTAGGGGGTGCATTGCTCGTTGGTCAATGCGGAGCTGCCGGCGCCGTTGTTGAAGTAAACGCGTTTTTTCTCCTGGGCCACCTTGGCAGTGGCCAGGGCGGTACCGGAGTTGGTGCCGCCGAAGACCATGGTGACGCCTTGCGTGTCGATCCACTCACGGGCTTTGGAGGCGGCAATGTCGGCCTTGTTCTGGTGGTCGGCGGTGAGCAGCTCGATCGGCTGACCCAGCACTTTGCCGCCGAAGTCATCAATGGCCATCTGAATGGCGGTTGCGCCGCCCTTGCCTTCCACGTCCGAATACAGGCTGGACATGTCGGTGATGAAACCGATCTTGACTTTTTCCTGCGCCTGGACGGCCGAAGTGGCCAAGCCGGCTGCGCCCAGCATCAGTGCCAGTGCCTTGAGTTTGTTTTTCATGAATCTCTCCTGTGAGTTTGCGTTTGACTACAAAACTGGGCTGTCGCCTTGCTGAACGGAACCTTCAGTCCTCAGACATCAAGGCCCGCCCCTGCGAAGAGCCGCCGGTCCCGGCAGCCCCACCGGGGTTTACTTCCAGAGAGCGCACTTGCTCTCCGCCTTGGTGGTGTAAACCTGATCGCCAGGTAACTTTTTCACGACCTTGTAATAGTCCCAAGGCTCCTTGGATTCGGCCGGTGACTTGACCTGCACCAGATACATGTCGTGCACAAAGCGTCCATCCGCACGGATGCGGCCCTTGGCATAGAAATCGTCGATGGGCGTCGATTTCAGTTTTGCCATCACCTGGTCCGCGTCCACGGTCTTGACCGCCTGCACAGCCTTGAGATAGGTCATCGTGGCCGAATAGTCCGCCGCCTGGATGTCCGTGGGCATGCGTTTGGTCTTGGCAAAGAATTTACGGCCAAAGGCGCGGGTCTGGTCGTTCAGGTTCCAGTCCCAGCTGGTGGTGAGCAGCAGGCCCTCGGTGTTTTTCAGCCCCAGGCTATGGATATCGGTCACGAATACCAGCAGGCCGGCCATCTTCATGGTCTTGTTGATGCCGAATTCCTTGGCAGCCTTGATGGCATTGATGGTGTCGCCGCCGGCGTTGGCCAGCCCCAGGATCTGGGCTTTGGAGTTTTGCGCCTGCAGCAGGAAGGAGGAGAAGTCGGACGCATTGAGCGGATGGCGCACGCCACCCACGACCGTGCCGCCTTTTTCTTTGACGACCTTGGACGTATCGGCTTCGAGCGACGCACCGAAGGCATAGTCGGCTGTCAGGAAGTACCAGCTCTTGCCGCCCTGCTCGACGATGGCGCCGCCGGTTCCCTTGGCCAGAGCCACGGTGTCGTAGGCATAGTGCACGGTGTAGGGACTGCACTGCTCGTTGGTCAATGCCGAGGCACCCGCGCCATTGACGAAATACACGCGCTTCTTCTCTTGTGCCACCTTGGCCAACGCCAGACCAACGCCCGAGTTGGTGCCACCGAACAGCATGGTCAGGCCCTGGGTATCGATCCATTCACGCGCTTTGGTCGCTGCAATATCAGGCTTGTGCTGGTGGTCCAGCGTGAGCAACTCAATCGGCATGCCGTTGACCTTGCCACCGAAGTCGTCGATGGCCATCTGAATGGCGAGCGCGCCATTCTTGCCCTCCACATCGGCATAGTTGCTCGACATGTCGGTGATGAACCCAATCCTGACCTTGTCTTGCGCGTGCGCCGCAGAGGCTGCCAAGCCAGCGACACCCAGCCACAGAACCAGGGTCTTCAACGATTTCTTCATTCTTTGTCCTCGGAAAATGGCATTCAATGGAAAGACTGCAACCCGACCCCGGGGGTCAGACGCCGAGAAGGTCGTTGAGCACCGGCATTTTTTCTTCCAGCTCGCTGGCACCGAATTTCTCGACGATGCGGCCGTGCTCCATGACATAGAAGCGGTCGGCCAGTGGCGCGGCAAAGCGGAAGTTCTGCTCGACCATGACCACGGTGTAACCGCGCTCGCGCAGCGTGATGATCATGCGGGCCAGCGCCTGCACGATGACGGGGGCCAGGCCTTCGGAGATTTCGTCCAGCAGCAGCAGCTTGGCACCGGTGCGCAAAATGCGTGCTACCGCCAGCATCTGCTGCTCGCCGCCCGACAGGCGGGTGCCCTGGCTGTTGCGGCGTTCGGCCAGGTTGGGAAACATGGCGTAGATTTCGTCGATCGACATGCCCGGCGTGCCCGTCTTGAGGACGGGCGGCAGCAGCAGATTTTCTTCGCACGACAGGCTGGAGAAAATGCCCCGCTCTTCGGGGCAATAGCCCACACCCAGATGCGCGATGCGGTGCGTTGACATGTGGATGGTCTCCACACCATTGATCTTCACGGAGCCCTTGCGCGCCCCGGTGAGGCCCATGACGGCCCGCATGGTGGTGGTGCGCCCGGCGCCATTGCGCCCGAGCAAGGTCACCACTTCGCCGGGCTGCACCACGATGTCCACGCCGTGCAGCACATGCGACTCGCCGTACCAGGCTTCGAGGTTGCGGATTTCGAGCGCGGGGGTATTGGAGGCAGTGGTCGCCATTTCAGTGGGCTCCCTGCAGTTGGCCGTCGGTCGTGCCCATGTAGGCTTCCATCACTTGGGGGTTGTTCGATACTTCGGCGTAAGGCCCCTCGGCCAGCACGGCGCCACGCTGCAGCACCGTGATGCAGTCGGCAATGGTGGACACCACCTTCATGTTGTGCTCGACCATCAGGATGGTGCGGTTGGCCGAGACCTTCTTGATCAGCTGCGTGACGCGGTCGACGTCTTCGTGGCCCATGCCCTGGGTGGGCTCGTCGAGCAGCATCAGCTCGGGCTCGGTGGCCAGCGTGGTGGCGATCTCGAGCGCGCGCTTGCGGCCGTAAGGCAGCTCGACCGTGACGAAGTCGGCGTACTCGCGCAGGTCCACCATTTCGAGCAGCTCGAGCGCGCGGTCGTTCAGCGCATCGAGCATGCTGGCCGGGCGCCAGAAGTGAAAGGAGGTGCCCTGCGCGCGCTGCAGGCCGATGCGCACGTTCTCGAGCACCGTCAGGTGCGGGAACGTGGCCGAGATCTGGAAGGAGCGCACGACGCCGCGCC
>JANJSZ010000235.1 GCA_024711405.1 Acidovorax sp. | reverse complement strand
ACCACCTCCGAAGACATGTACCCGGTGGTGAACGGCAACAAGCGCATGCTGGCAGGCGGAGAGGCCGACGTGGACTGGAACATCGTGATGGCCACCGCCATCGTGGCCATGCTGCCGCCCACAGCCGTCGTCATCCTGATGCAGAAGTGGTTCGTCAAGGGCCTGGTAGATACCGAGAAATAAGCGTCAAAACCACCTGCAACGCTTATGAAGAAAGCGCTTGCAGCTGTTCATTCAATAGCAAATATGGCATCCATCACCCTTCGCAACATCGTCAAGCGCTACGGCCACGGCCCCAAGGCCACCCCGGTGATCCACGGCGTGAACGCCGAAATCCACGACGGTGAATTCGTCGTCATCGTCGGCCCCTCGGGCTGTGGCAAATCCACGCTGCTGCGCATGGTGGCCGGCCTGGAAGAAATCACCGACGGCACGATCGCCATCGGCGAGCGCGTGGTCAACAACCTCGAACCCGCGCAGCGCGACATCGCCATGGTGTTCCAGAACTACGCGCTGTACCCGCACATGAGCGTGTTCGACAACATGGCCTACGGCCTCAAGATCGCCAGCGTGCCCCGGGACGAGATCAAGACGCGCGTGGACAAGGCCGCCAAGATATTGGAACTGGGCCACCTGCTCGAACGCAAGCCGCGCGAGCTGTCGGGCGGCCAGCGCCAGCGCGTGGCCATGGGCCGGGCCATCGTGCGCCAGCCGCAGGTGTTTTTGTTCGACGAACCGCTGTCCAACCTCGACGCCAAGCTGCGCGCGCAGACGCGCATCGAGATCCAGAAGCTGCACCGCGAGCTGGGCATCACCAGCCTGTTCGTCACGCACGACCAGGTCGAGGCCATGACGCTGGCGCAGCGCATGATCGTGATGAACGCCGGCAACATGGAGCAGTTCGGCACGCCCGAAGAGGTCTACCACACGCCGGCATCGATCTTTGTGGCCAGCTTCATCGGCTCGCCGCCCATGAACCTGCTGCACCACGCGCCCAACAGCAAGCCCGGCACCATTGTGGGCATTCGCCCCGAGCACCTGGACATCACCGCCACCGGCTGGCAGGTGCGGGTGGACACGGTCGAACTGCTGGGCGCCGAGCGCCTGGTCTACGCCACCATGGGCGGCGACCACCTGATCGTGCGCATTGACGAAGGCAGCGCCTCGCCCCAGGCAGGCGACACCATCCATATCACGCCGCGCGCGGACCGCCTGCACTGGTTCGATGCCCAGTCCGGCAAACGCCTCTGACCTGCCCCGACGAATGCAGACCATGGAGAACCCCTGGCCCTATCCCCGCTGGATCGCCCACCGTGGCGCCGGCAAGCTGGCCCCCGAAAACACGATGTCGGCATTCCGACTGGGCGCGCAATACGGTTACCGCATGTTCGAATGCGACGCCAAGCTCAGCGCCGATGGCGTGCTGTTCCTGCTGCACGATGCCACGCTGCAGCGCACCACCAATGGCCATGGCACGGGCGGCGAGCTGCCCTGGTCTGCCCTGTCGCAACTGGACGCCGGCAGCTGGCATTCGCGCACTCACGCAGGTGAAAGCCTGCCCACGCTGGAGGCGCTGGCGCGTTGGTGCCTGGCCAGCCATTTCTGCCTGAATGTGGAGATCAAGCCCACGCCCGGCACCGAAGCCGCCACCGGCCGCGCGGTGGCCGAGCTGCTGGCACACATCTGGCCCACCACAGCCATTGCGCCCTTGCTCACCTCGTTCCGGCCCGATGCGCTGGCGGCGGCCCAGGCCGCTGCGCCGCAGTTGCCGCGCGGCCTGCTGATCGACACCCTGCAGCCGGGCTGCCTTGACCTGGCGCAGCAACTGGGCTGCCAGGCGCTGGTGTGCAACCACGCACTGTGGGATGCGGCCCTGGTGGCACAAGTGCATGCGCTCGGCCTGCGCGCCCTGGGCTACACGGTGAACGACGAGTGGGCTGCCCAACGCCTGATCGACCTGGGAACCGACGGCATCATCACCGACCGCGTCGATCTGTTCAGCCCCGCCCGATAGCGGTGGGTCCGCCCGCACAGTTGCTCACGCGCCGCACCCCGCGCAGGCTGAAAATACGTGCATGCACCGCCGCCACACCTTCCCCCCGCCCAAGCCACCCGCCCTGCCGGCAGCACCCCGGCCGCTGGCGCGCCTGCTGCTGTGCTGGCTGCTCGCGGGCTGGCTGGGGGCACTGGGCCCGGCCCCTGCGCTGGCCCAGGACCAGTCGACGAAGTCCACCATGGACCAGACCGGCAAGGACAACACCCCCCTGCCCCAGGTGGACGAACTGCGCAGGCAGCTGGACGCCATTCCCAGGAAACTCGACGAAGCGGACAGCAACCGCCAGCTGCTGGACGAAATCAACGCCGTGGGCACGGCGGCCGAACGCCTGGCGGACCATCGCACCACCGAGCTGGCCGAACTGGACCTGCGCCTCGCCGGCCTGGGCCCGGCGCCCGCCAAGGGCACCCCGGCGGAAGCACCGGACGTGGCCGCGCAACGCGCGAGCCTGAACAAGCAGCGCACCGAGATTGACGCCGAACTCAAGCTCGCGCGCCTGATCGCCGTGGATGCCGAACAGCGCGGTGCCGACCTCGTGCGCCAGCGCCGCTTGCAGTTTCAGGCCGCGCTGACCACGCACGCCGACTCGCCCTTGAGCCCCTCCTTCTGGCGCACCCTGCGCCAGGCCGCCCCGGGCGACTTCGCGCGCCTGCGGGTGCTGGGCGCAGATCTGCTCGGCGCAGCGCGCGCGGCGCTGGATTCCAAGCACCGCAACGCCTTCCAGGGCTACCTGCTGCTGGCCCTGCTGCTGGCCGTGGCGGGCACCTGGCTGGCCGAGCGCATCCTCGTGCGCGTTCTGCCCTCGCGCCTGCCGGCGGGGCGGCTGCGACGCTCCCTGCTGGCCATGGCCGCCATCGTGGCCAACGTGCTCATCGTTGGCACCGCCATGCAATTTGCCTGGAGCGCGCTCAAGCTCGGCGGGCCGCTGCCGGACAACCTGCTGGCGCTGCAGCAGGCCACCGTGCGCGCCGCCGCCTATGCCGCCTTCGTGGTCACGCTGGGCCATGGGCTGCTGTCTCGCCGGCGCAGCTCCTGGCGCCTGCTGCCCATCTCCGACGATCTGGCCCGGCGCCTGAGCCCCCTTCCGTGGTGGACGGCCGCGCTGTCGGCACTGGGCGCCGTGGTGACCGACGTCAACGCGATCATCGGCGCCAGCCTGGCGGCCGAGGTGCTGGTTCACGCGGTCTTCGCGCTGTTGCTGTCCTTCTCGGTGGCCGTGGCGCTGGGCCGTCTGCACGCCACGCCCGATGGCGCTGCGGTCGGCGACGAGGCAGCGCACGAACGGCCAGACGGCGAGACCAGGCCCCTGTGGGTGGGCCTGATCCTGGCCGGTGCCGGCGTTGCGGTGGTGCTCACCGTGGCGGCGGTGGCCTTCGGCTTCATCGCGCTGGCCGGCACGCTGGCGCGGCAGATGGTGTGGTCTGGCGTGGTCTTTGCCACCACCTATCTTCTGTTCCAGCTGGCCGACGATCTGAGCCAGGCGCTGCTGTCGTCCAAGGGCAGCGTCGGCGCACGCATCCACACCACGCTGGGCATCGGCGCGCAACTGCTCGACCAGTCCGCGGTGGTGCTCTCGGGCGTGCTGCGCGTGCTGCTGTTTTTCTACATGGTCATCGCGCTGATGGCACCGCTGGGCACCAACCCGGACGAACTGTTTCGCCGCGGCAGCAATGTGGACCACAGCCTGAAGGTGGGCGATCTGACGCTCGCCCCCCAGGCGCTTTTGACCGCGCTGGCGGTGATTTGCGCGGGCTTTGTCGCCATCCGCATTGGCAAGCACTGGCTCAGTGAACGCTACTTTCCGCACACCTCGCTGGAGCCGGGCATGCGCAGCTCCATCGTCACGCTGCTGGGCTACGTGGGCGGCGTCCCTCGGTGAGCGTGACGGCCGAGAACCCCGTGGCCATCGTGGAGCGCACGGTCGCCAAGAAGGGCACGGGCGAACTGGCCAAGGCCTACCTCGACTACCTGTACTCGGATGAAGCGCAGGAGATCGCCGCCAAGCACG
>JANJSZ010000228.1 GCA_024711405.1 Acidovorax sp. | reverse complement strand
ACGCGCGCAATTCATGTACCAGAACGGCGCAGGCGAGCGCGTCACGCTGTACCTGGGTGCGCTGGCGCCAGCGACCCAGCCCAGACATTCCGAAACCGCCTTTCGCTTTACCCAGGAAGGCACTGTCTCCGGTTTTTACTGGACGGATCAGGGCTTTGGCTATGCGCTCAGTGGACAGATCCCCCGCCCTGCACTGCAGGCGCTCGCCACTGCGGTGCACCAGCAGCTCTGAAGCGAGGCACCCGCCTTGGCGACACGCACCCAGCGCCGCGCGCCCGTCAGCGCAGCGCGGCCAGGGGATGTGCGTAGGCAGGCCAGGGGCTGGCGAAGAACGGGGCCACCATCTCCGGCGCCACGTCTTCGATGCGCGCAGGGTTCCATTGGGGGGCATGGTCCTTGTCCACCGCCAGGGCGCGGATGCCTTCCACCGTCTCGCTCTGGCCGGCACGCAGGAAAAAGCAGTGGCGCACCATGTCGCGCTCCATGCGCAGATCGTCGGCCAGGCCCATGCCGCGCGCACGGCGGATCTGCTCCAGCACCACATGCAGCATCAGCGGCGAGCGCTTGCGCAGCGTGGCCGCCGTGCTGCGCGCCCATTCGCTGTCTGCGGCGTCCAGTGCAGCCGTGATGGCGGCCACGCTGTCCAGCGAAAAATACTGATCGATTTGGCCTCTGATGCCCGCCATTTTTTCGTCAGCAGCTACCATTTTAGAAGCAATCAAGGCCTTCACGGCGGCACCGTCGGCAAAGGTCTGCGTGCTCAGGGCGTCCCAGACCGTGGCCTGTGCGTCCAGCGGCAGGCAGCCGTCAGCCAGGCCGAAGGCGATGGCGTCACCGGCGCCAATGGTGTCGCCGGTCAGGGCCAGCCACTCGCCCACATGGCCGGGGCAGCGGCTCAGGAAATAGCCGCCACCCACGTCGGGAAACAGGCCAATCGCCGTCTCGGGCATGGCCATCTTGGTGCGCTCGGTCACCACGCGCAGGGCTGCACCCTGGCTGATGCCCATGCCGCCGCCCATGACGATGCCATCCATGAAGGCGATGTAGGGCTTGCCGTAGTTGTGGATCAGGTGGTTGAGCGCATATTCCTCGGTGAAGAAGTCTTCGAGCAGCGGATTGCCCTGGCTGCCCGCCTGGTGCAGAAAGCGGATGTCGCCGCCCGCGCAAAAGGCCCCGAACGGGCCATCCTTGTTGCTGCCACGGATGGCCACGGCCAGCACGCGCGCGTCGTCCTTCCAGGCCAGCAGGATGGCCATGAGATCCCGCACCATGCCCAAGGACAGCGCGTTGAGCGCCCGCGGACGGTTCAATGTAATGAAGCCCACCTGGCCTCGCACCTCGCTCAGCACCTCACTCGATATCTGCATTGTCATCTCCGTCATTTTTGTTCCTTCCAAGCTAAAAACTCATTGAGCACCAGGGCGCCAACCACCAGCAGGCCCCCGGTGAGCACGGTCGAACCGGGGCGCTCACCGGCACCGGCCCAGGCCAGCAAGATGCCGAAGATAACCTCCAGCAGGCCCAGCAATGCCATTTCGGGCGCCTTGAGCACGCGTGCACAGCGCACCGCCAGCACGCACGGAATGGCCAGCTGAAACAGCCCGAGCAACGCCAGCAGCAGGATATCGTGGCCGGTGGCCTGAAACGGCCACGCCAGCGGCAAGGTGGCCAGCGCCGAAAACACGGCCCCCACCAGGACCGCAGGCACCAGGTCCACGGCATGGCCATGCTGCTGTGAAGATTGGACCACGGTCCAGTTGGCAGCGGCCGCCACCGGTATGCACAAGGCCACCAGGGTACCCACCAGCGGCAGCCCGGCCATCTGCGCGCCGTACATCCACGCCATGCCCACGCCGGCAATGGCAATCGCCACCCAGGTGCGCAGCGCAATCCGGTGCCCGATGAAGATGCGCGCAAACAGGGCCGTGAGCAGAGGCCCCGCCGCCATGGTCACCAGCACATTCGCCACCGGCATGAGCATCATGGCGACCATGAAGGTGGTGAACATCACGCTCCAGCACAGGCCGGAGAGCCACAGGGCAGCGCCGCCGCGGCGCATGGCCGACAACACGCCGCGTCCCTGCGCCGCCGGCAGGATCACCAGCAGCGAGATCACGGTGAAAAAGCTGCGCCAGAAGGTCACTTCAAAGCTGCGCGCATGCTCCAGGTGGCGCGTCACCACGCCAGCCATGGACCACAGCAGCGTGATCAGGAGCATCAACACAACGGCCCGGGAATGCGTGAGTTTCATGAAAATTGCGCTGAACGGAAAACCTTCAAACGACAAAAAGGCCACTGCACTGCAGTGGCCCCTCGGAACCTGCCGCCTTCAAGGCCTCAGGCCCCGGGGAACGGCAGCTCAGCTGCGGCCAGCGCGCTTGCGCTCGTTCTCGGTCAGGTGGCGCTTGCGCAGGCGCACGGACTTGGGCGTGATCTCGACCAGCTCGTCGTCCTCGATGAACTCCACGCCGTATTCCAGCGTGAGGTCGATCGGAGGCGTGATCTTGATCGCGTCTTCCTTGCCGGAAACGCGGAAGTTGGTCAGCTGCTTGGTGCGCGTGGCGTTCACCACCAGGTCGTTGTCGCGGCTGTGGATGCCAACGATCATGCCTTCGTACACCGGATCGTTGGCCTTCACGAACATGCGGCCACGGTCGTCCAGCTTGCCCAGGGCGTAGGTGAAGATTTCACCGTCGTCCATGGAAATCAGCACGCCGTTCTTGCGGCCGCCGATGTCGCCCTTGTGCGGCTCGTAGCTGTCGAAGATGTTGCTGATCAGACCCGAGCCGCGCGTCAGGTTCAGGAATTCGTTGGTGAAACCGATCAGGCCACGGGCCGGGATGCGGTATTCCAGGCGCACGCGGCCACGGCCGTCGGACTCCATGTTCACCAGCTCGCCCTTGCGCTCGCCCAGGGCCTGCATCACGCCGCCCTGGTGGCCTTCTTCGATGTCGGCCGTCACCAGTTCGATGGGCTCGTGCTTGACGCCGTCGATGTCCTTGAACACCACGCGGGGCTTGGACACGGCCAGCTCGTAGCCTTCGCGGCGCATGTTCTCCAAGAGGATGGTCAGGTGCAGTTCACCACGGCCCATCACTTCGAAGATGCCTTCCTCGGCGGTCTCGTTCACGCGCAGGGCCACGTTGTGCTGCAGTTCCTTTTGCAGGCGGTCCCAGATCTGGCGGCTGGTCACGAACTTGCCTTCACGGCCTGCCAGTGGCGAGGTGTTCACGCAGAAATTCATGGTCAGCGTGGGCTCGTCCACCTTCAGCATGGGCAGGGGCGCGGGGTTGGCGGGGTCGGTCACGGTCACGCCGATGCCGATGTCCTCGATGCCGTTGATCAGCACGATGTCGCCAGGGCCGGCCATCGGCGTCTGCATGCGATCGAGGCCCTGGAAGGTCAGCACCTGGTTCACACGGCCCTTGACAGCCTTGCCGCCTGGGCCTTCCATGACGACCACGTCCATCATGGGCTTCAAGGTGCCCTGGCTGATGCGGCCCACACCGATGCGGCCCACGAAGGTGGAGAAATCGAGTGCCGAGATCTGCAGCTGCAGCGGAGCGTCTGGGTTGCCCGTGTTCGGTGGCACGTGCTTCAGGATGGTGTCGAACAGGGCCGACATGTCGGGACCCCACTGCTCACCGGGCGCGCCTTCTTCCAGCGACGACCAGCCGTTGATGCCCGAGGCGTACACCACGGGAAAGTCCAGCTGCTCATCGGTAGCGCCCAGCTTGTCGAACAGATCGAACGCAGCGTTCACCACCTTGTCGGGGTTGGCACCGGGCTTGTCCACCTTGTTCACCACCAGGATGGGGCGCAGGCCCAAGGCCAGGGCCTTCTTGGTCACGAAACGCGTCTGGGGCATGGGGCCTTCCTGCGCGTCAATCAGCAGCACCACGCTGTCCACCATGGACAGCGCACGCTCCACTTCACCGCCAAAGTCCGCGTGGCCGGGGGTGTCCACGATGTTGATGTGCGTGCCCTTCCAGCTCACGGCGCAGTTCTTGGCCAGGATGGTGATGCCGCGCTCTTTTTCAATCGCGTTGTTGTCCATCACGGTATCGACGACCTTTTCGTGGTCGGCGAAGGTGCCGGACTGGCGCAGCAGCTGGTCGACCATGGTGGTTTTGCCATGGTCAACGTGGGCGATGATGGCGATGTTGCGGATTTGTTTGCTCATAATGTTTCCATAATGCCGGCAGCCACTGGGCCCGGCGTACTTTGCAGGATTTGTTGAATTTCGATGGGGCTCAGCAAGCGATCAGGGATCAGCTCGCCTGCTACCGTATGGGCCACGCCCAGCAGCGCGCGCGGCGCCTGACCAAACACGGCCACGGCGCGGGCATCGGGCCACTGGCCACGTCGGCGCACCCCGGACAGGAAGCGTGCAGCATCTTCGCTGCCCAGTGTGACGGGCAGGTGATCGGCCAGCAGGGATTCTGCCGGCAGCAGGCAGGCCAGCCGCTGCGCTTCGTCCATGGCCTCGAGTGCGGGCAAGGTGACGCAGCGCGCGATGCCGAGACCGCCCGTGTCAATGCGGCGCAAAGAGGTCAGGTGGGCGCCACAACCGAGTGCCGCTCCGATGTCTTCGCCCAGCGTGCGGATATAGGTACCTTTGCTGCATGTAACTATTAATTTGAGAGCTGGTTGCGCTTGACCATCAAGCGCCAGAGCCACATTCAATGCATAAATTTGGACATTGCGCGCCGGGCGCTCGATCTCAATGCCCGCACGCGCGTACTCGTACAGCGCCTTCCCGTCTTTCTTGAGCGCGCTGTGCATCGGCGGTACCTGCGAGATCGGGCCGGTGAACCGGCGCTGCACATCGGCCAGTCGCTCGGGTGTCAGCATGGACCCATCGACCGCACACTCGCGCACCACCTCGCCCTCGGCATCCCCTGTGCTCGTGACCACGCCCAGACGCGCAACGGCCTCGTAGGTCTTGGGTGCATCCAGCTGCAACTGGCTGAACTTGGTGGCAGCGCCAAAGCACAGTGGCAATACACCGGTGGCCAGAGGATCCAACGTGCCGGTATGGCCCGCCTTTTCCGCGCGCAGCAGCCACTTCACCTTTTGCAAGGCGTCGTTGCTCGACAGGCCGAGCGGTTTATCGAGCAGCAACACCCCATGCACAGGGCGCCGCTGCACCCTGGTGCGTGGCGCGTTCATGGTCAGTCTTCCTTGGCGCGCGAGGAAACGGCCTTGGCGATCAAGGCGTTCATGTCGGCGGCACGCTCGGAAGTGCGGTCAAACACGAAATGCAGCGTGGGCACCGTGTGGATGTGCAGGCGCTTGAACAGCCCATTGCGCAGGAATCCCGCAGCCTGGTTGAGCGCTGCCTGCGTTTCCACGGGGTCGCCCATCAACAGGCTGAAGAACACCTTGGCGTGGGCGTAATCTGGGGTGACCTCCACGCCCTGCAGCGTCACCATGCCCACGCGCGGGTCTTTCAACTCGCGCGCGATCAACTCCGTCAGATCACGCTGAATCTGATCGGCCACCTTGAAGGCGCGGTTGGGGGTAGAGGATTTCTTCGCTGCCATAGAGTCGTCGTTGCCTTACAGCGTCCGGGCGATTTCCTTGATGTCAAAGAATTCGAGGTGATCACCTTCCTTGATGTCGTTGTAGTTCTTGAGCTTGATACCGCACTCAAAACCTTCCTTGACTTCCTTGACATCGTCCTTGAGGCGCTTGACCGAATCGACGTCGCCGGTGTAGACCACCACGTTGTCGCGCAACAGACGGAACTTGGCATTGCGGTGCACCATGCCGGACGTGATGTACGAACCCGCAACGGTACCGATCTTGGACGCCACGAACACGGTACGGATCTCGGCCGTGCCGATGATTTCCTCGCGCTGCTCGGGGGCCAGCATGCCGGACATGGCCACCTTCAGCTCATCGACGGCGTCGTAGATGATGCTGTAGTAGTGCAGATCCACACCATTGCTCTCGGCGAGCTTGCGCGCACCGGCGTCGGCACGCACGTTGAAGCCGATCACGATGGCCTTGGAGGCAATCGCCAGGTTGATGTCGGACTCGCTGATGGCGCCCACGGCGGCATACACCAGCTGCACCTTGACTTCATCCGTCGACAGTTTGAGCAGCGACTGGGCCAGTGCCTCCTGCGAACCCTGCACATCGGCCTTGACGATGATGGGCAGCATCTTGACTTCGCCCGCCGTCATGTCGGCAAACATGTTCTCCAGCTTGGCCGCCTGCTGCTTGGCCAGCTTGGTGTTGCGGAACTTGCCGGCACGGTAGGTGGCAACTTCGCGCGCACGGCGCTCATCGGTCAGCACCATGAAATCGTCACCGGCCTGCGGCACTTCGGTCAGACCCTGGATTTCAACCGGGATCGACGGACCCGCCGTCTTGGCGACCCTGCCGCCCTCATCGAGCATGGCGCGCACACGGCCATAGGTCTGGCCCGCCAGCACCACGTCGCCCACCTTCAGGGTACCGGACTGCACCAGCACGGTCGCCACAGGGCCGCGGCCCTTGTCGAGCTTGGCTTCGATCACCAGGCCCTTGGCCAGCGAATCGACGGGGGCCTTGAGTTCCAGCACTTCGGCTTGCAGCAGCACCTGCTCCAGCAGCGTGTCGATGCCCATGCCGGTCTTGGAAGACACCGGCACGAAAGGCGAATCGCCACCGTACTCTTCGGGAACCACCTCTTCCACCACGAGCTCCTGCTTGACGCGGTCGGGGTTGGCATCGGGCTTGTCGGCCTTGGTGATCGCCACCACGATAGGAACACCGGCCGCCTTGGCGTGCTTGATGGCTTCCTTGGTCTGGGGCATGACGCCATCGTCGGCCGCCACCACCAGAATCACGATGTCGGTGGCCTGGGCGCCACGGGCACGCATGGCCGTGAAAGCCTCGTGGCCGGGAGTATCGAGGAACGACACCATGCCGCGCGGCGTTTCCACATGGTAGGCCCCGATGTGCTGCGTAATGCCGCCGGCTTCGCCCGACGCCACCTTGGTGCGGCGGATGTAATCCAGCAGCGAGGTCTTGCCATGGTCTACGTGGCCCATGACGGTGACCACCGGAGCACGCGGCAGCAACTCGACATTCTTGTGTTCGGTCTCGTCCTGGGTGAAGGCTTCCGGATCGTCCAGTGCCGCCACGACCGCCTTGT
>JANJSZ010000226.1 GCA_024711405.1 Acidovorax sp. | reverse complement strand
GTGATTGCCGCCTGCGCCCTGCTGGGCCTGCAGATCCTGGAGTTCTTCAATATCTCGCTGCAGAGCTTTCAGGTGGGCGGCGGCATGCTGCTGCTGATCAGCGCCATGAACATGCTCAACGCCCAGCCGGCAGAGGCCAAGCCCCACACGCATGAACTGGAGGAAGGCGCCGAGAAGGCGGCGGCGGGCAGCAGCATTGCCGTGGTGCCCCTCACCATTCCCCTGCTCACCGGACCTGCCAGCATGTCCACCGTGGTGATCTATGCCGACCGTGCGCTGACCGTCTGGCAGCACGGGGCGGTGGTGGGCTACGGCGTGGTGATCGGGCTGGCCACGGCCCTGTGCTTTTCGCTGGCCGATCCGATTGCCCGCGTGCTGGGCAAGACCGGCATCAACGTGATGACGCGGCTGATGGGCCTGATCCTGGCGGCCCTGGCCGTGGAAGTGATGGCCGACGGCCTGGGCAAGCTGTTCCCCATTCTCGGGGCGCGGTAGCTCAACCAAGCACCGCCCAGGTGTGGCACGCGGTGCCCGCCGCAACGAAGCCATGCCATACCGCATGGGCGTAGCGGATGCGGGCGTCCAGCACAAAAAAGACCACGCCCAGGGTATAGGAGCAGCCCCCGGCCACCAGCCATTGCGCCCCGGCCGTCGACGCACGCTCCAGGATGGGCACTGCCGCCAGCAGCACCAGCCACCCCATGGCGAGATACCCGCCCGTGGACAACCAGGGCGATGACAGCCGGCCCATGGCCTTGAGCGCCGTGCCTGCAGCAGCTACCAGCCACACCAGGGCCAGAATGAAGCGACCCCCAGGTTCCCCCAGATGCCCCGCCGCAAAAGCCGTGTAGCTGCCCGCAATGAACAGGAACACCGCACCGTGGTCCAGCCTCAGGAAAACACGCTTGGCCCGGCCATCCGGCAAGGCGTGGTACACGGTGGACGCCAGGTACAGCCACACCATCGTTGCCACAAAAACGCAGATGCCGGCAAAGCCCTCGGCGCTCAGGCTGCGCCCCCACGACACCAGCCAGCCACCGGCGCCCAGGGCGGCGATCAACGCCACGGCGTGGCTGGCCGCATTGGCGGTTTCCTCGTCCCGGCTTTGCGCACGCCCGGCGCTGCCCGTGAGGAGAGACCGGCCCATCGCCGCGCACCTAGTGCGGCAGCGCGGTCTGCTGGCGATCGCGCCAGGCGTGGTAGCGCGCCCGCTGCGGGGCAAAAAGCTCCACCACGCCCCACGCCATGCCGCAGCCCACCAGGCCGCACAGCATCAGCCAGCGCAAGGCGTCAATCCTGTGCGGGCGATGGGGTGGTGAATTCTTCATAAGAGAAGCAGTCGTTGCCCGGCAAATCCAGCCAACGCCAGCGTTCGTCGAACAGGTCGTCGAAGAGTCTCTGCAATCCGAGCAGTTTCCACAGCATGCGAGGCCTTTGAAAGAGGTGGTTGGCTGTTGCAAGTTACCTGCGCTGTGTGACAGTTTGGCGTCCGTCGGCACATTTGCCACACCCACCCCCTGGATTCACACGGCAGGCCAAGCGAGCGGTATGCTGCGGCGTCTTCCCCCCTGCCACACCGCCCTCCACCACCGTGCCCGAAAACGTTCTGCCCGAACTGCTGGCCCTGGAAAAGATCATCGAGCAGGGCGGCCCCGACCTGCAGGTGCGCGTGGTGCGCGAGGTCAGCGTGGCATCGGGCCAGCGCTTTCCCATCTATTCGATCGGCATTGGCAACACCAGCCCGCACATCCCTGCCGTGGGATTTTTTGGGGGAGTGCATGGCCTGGAACGCATCGGCGCCGAGGTGGTGCTGGCCTATCTGCAGAACATCGCCATGCGGCTGCGCTGGGACACCACGCTGCACCAGCAGCTCGAACAGGTGCGCCTGGTGTTCATGCCCATCGTCAACCCCGGCGGCATGTGGGCGGCCACCCGCGCCAACCCGAACGGGGTGGACCTGATGCGCAATGCGCCGGTGCAGGCCCTGGACCGCGTGCCTTTTCTGATGGGTGGACAGCGGCTGAGCGCCGGCCTGCCCTGGTTCCGGGGCCACCCGGGCGCACCCATGGAAGTCGAAAGCCAGGCCTTGTGCGAGGTGGTGGGCGCCGAGCTGCTGCCCCGCCCCTTCAGCATTGCGCTGGACTGCCATTCGGGCTTCGGGGTGCGCGACCGCCTGTGGTTTCCGTTTGCCCACACCCGCAAGCCCATTGCGCACCTGAACGAACTGCATGCACTGAAGAACATCTTCCTGCAGGCTCACAGCAACCACCAGTACATCATCGAACCCCAGAGCGCGCAGTACCTGGCCCATGGTGACCTGTGGGACTACCTGTACCTGCAGTCCTGCGAGCAAGCGGAGCGCATCTTCCTGCCACTGACGCTGGAGATGGGCTCGTGGATCTGGATCAAGAAGAACCCGCGCCAGCTGTTCTCCCGCCTGGGCATCTTCAATCCGCTGATCGACCACCGCCAGCAGCGGGTGCTGCGCCGGCATCTGGCGCTGCTCGATTTTCTGTCGCGCGCAGCCTGCAGCCACCAGCGGTGGGTGCCTGGCGCCGAACATTACGCGCAACGCCGCGTCAACGCGCTGGCCGAGTGGTATTGAACATGGACACCTGGGTTCTGCTGCGCGGCCTGACCCGCGAGACCGCCCACTGGGGCCGCTTTGCTGGCGATTTCCCGAGCGCATGGCCCGGGACCCGTGTCGTGTCGATCGACCTGCCGGGCAACGGCCTGCTCCATGCACGGCAAAGCCCGGCCACCGTGCAGGGCATGGTGGCGGCCTGCCGCGCCGAGCTGGCAAGGCAAGGGGTGCACCCGCCGTTGCATCTGTTTGCGATGTCGCTGGGCGCCATGGTGGCCACCGAATGGGCCCGCACGATACCGCAAGAAATCAGCGGCTGCGTGCTGGTGAACACCAGCTTTCGCCCGTTCAGCCCCTTTTTTCACCGGCTGCGCCCCCGCAACTATGCGGCGTTGCTGGGACTGGCGCTGCTTCCTCGCTCGGCCGAAGCCATCGAACGCACGGTGTGGCGGCTCACGAGCAACGCGCCCGATCCGCGCAGCGCCGTCATCGGTGACTGGGTGGCCGCCCGCACCCTGCGCCCGGTGTCGGCCGCCAACGCCCTGCGCCAGCTGGTGGCGGCGGCCCGCTACCGTGCGCCCGCCTTGGCGCCCACCCCCCGCATCCTGCTGCTGGCCAGCCAGAACGACCAGCTGGTGGACAGCCGCTGCTCGCAAGCCATTGCCCATGGCTGGCACTGCGCCCTGGCCCTGCATGCCGATGCGGGGCACGATCTGCCGCTGGATGCGCCCCAGTGGGTGATAGAACAGGTGCAGCAATGGCGGGCGGCCACGGCCCCATGACCCGGGCAGGTCGAACGGGAATCGAGACAAAAAGCACGGAGAGCGCCCCTCCATAAAGCGCCAGTAGCCATCAAAACAGCGCAAACATCAGAAGTACCCGGCCGCAGCCCAGGCACCCTGCCACCGCCGTTCAGGCCACGGCGGCAGGCGCGGTGCGCTCGTCCGAGCAGCTGGCGCCGCCGCAGCCATGGAGCAAACCATCTGGCAGCGCATCGGGCGCATGCACCACCCCCGTGGTCGCATCAAAGCCCACCCGGCGCAGATGCAGGGCGAGAGCGGCGTCCATGCTCTGCGCATGCTGGGGAAACCACAGCGCCAGCTCGGCCGCCATGGCACGCACCACATGCAGCTCGCCCTTGTCCACCGCACGCGCGGCACCGTCGCGCATGACCTGCAACACCACCTTGTGCTGCATGGCATGGCAGTTGCCCGCGGCAAAGCCGGTGGAAGCCATCCAGGCATCCTCCTGGCCAAAATGCTGCTCGGTGTGCTCCACCAGTGCCTGCCACCTGGCTACCAGGGTGGCGTTGTCGGCGGCTTCCACCGCCGCCAGCAAATCGACAAACTCGCGGTGGGTGTCATCCATGGGCGGCAGGTCCAGCGCCAGCGCCTCCGACCATTGCAGTGCAGCCATCTTTGCTTCCTTGCGTTCAAAAAAAGCGCCAGCTTAGGGGGGCAGGCTGACCGGAGTATTGACGCAAGTCATGTGCGCGGCGCATGGCCGCCCGCATGCAAAAACCCCGCGCAGGGCGGGGCTCGTGGGCATCGCCAGCAGGGGCATCCGCCAGGATGTTCCCTGCTGCCGTTCATTGGCCGTACATGCGCTTGGCCTCGTCCACGCATTTGGACTTCACATCGCCCTGCAGGGTGTCGCAGCGCTCTTTGGCGGCCTTGTAGTTGGCCTCGTTCTTCTCGGCGGCGGCGTCCTTGCGCGCCTCGGCCACGGCAGCACCCTTGGCGGCGGGTGTGTCGGCGGGCTGGGCCCGCGCTTCGCTCACCTTGGCGTTTTCCTTGGCGGTCACATGGGCGGCCTTGGCGTCCTTCATGCAGACGTCCTTGGCGTTGCCGCTGAGGTCGTCGCATTTTTCCTTGGCGACGGCGTAGTCGGCGTCGGCACGGGCCACGCGGGCCTTGTACTCCGCCTTGGCGCTGGGCTTGTACCTGGCATCCAGTTCGGCCATGGCAACGTCTTCGTGGCCCTTGGCTTCCTTGGCACAAATGTCCTTGGCATTGCCCGTCAGGGCATTGCACTTGTCTTTGCTGGCCTTGTATTCGGCCGAGATGGTGTCCTTCGCCGCCTTGTACTCCGGCTGGGTCATTGCGAAGGCGCTCGTGGCCAGCAGGCCGGCGGTGATGGTGGCAATCAGGGTGCGTGCGATTTTCATGGCTTGGTCCTCAGGGTAGTCTGCTGCGCAGTTGCCGCGGCACCTGTGCGCGGACAAAAGTGGTTCAACGGTTTTGGGGGCTGGTGCGCAAGAAGCGTCAGTCCCTGAAGCGGAATTCAGGATGGCGTCCCTGCCATTCCTTGAGCTGCTTTTCCGCCACATCGCGGGCGATGCCATGGCGTTCCTGCAGCTTGCCCAGCAACTGATCGCGACGGCCTGCGATCACATCGAAATCGTCATCGGTGAGCTTGCCCCACTGTTCGACCAGCTGGCCTTTGAACTGCTTCCAGTTGCCTTGAAGGGTGTCTTCGTTCATGGTGCGCTTCCTCGGAAATTTCGCCTCTGCCATCCACCCGGAATGCGTGGAACATCTGCGTGATGCGATGGAGTCCACTGTAGAAACGATGCCCGTCGCACCGCGTAGGCCACGCCGCGAAACACGCGTCAGCGCAGGCCTACGGACATGGCAGACAAGGACGCGGGTTGCAGCTTTGCACGGACGGCGCCACACCCCACACAGCGCCGCCCTCTCCCCGGGGGCACACCCGGTTCAGGGGCCGATCAGCGCCCCAGCTGCTCCAGCCACTGCACCAGTTCCTGGGCCAGCTGGTCGGTGGCTTCTACCAGGGCCCGCGTGCCGCCGGCGGCATCCGCGCTGGTGGCCGGTCGCTGCACGATGAACACGCGCTGACCCAGCAGCGTTTCACCAGTCGCAGCGGGTTCTGCCAGCGTGGCACGCAGGCGCACCAGACCGGCGCTTTCGGTGGCGCTGGTGAAGACCTGGCTGAACTCCTCCAGCTCCACCCGCAACACGGTGGGCAGCTTCCCAGCGGAGCGCGCCTGGGCCGCACCGCTCTCGGCCGTGAGCACGGCGCGGCGCTGGCCCAGCTGATCGCGCAGGCGCTGCTGCACCAGTTGCGCGGGCGGCTGGCTCCAGCGGGCCTGGCGGTAGGGGCGCAGCTGCCGGGCGTCGGCGTAGGCCAGGCGGTACAGCACGGCGGTGCTGCCTTCGACCAGGCCCGGTGCCTCCAGATCGGCCAGCGCCAGGGGCAGCAGGGGCGCGCGCCGGTCGGCGGGCACGGGTGCCATGGCGCCCGGGCCAAAGTCGTAGTGCACGGGGCGTGACGGCGGTGAAGGCAAGGCCGAGCATCCCGCCAGAAAAGCAGCAGCAAATACGACTGCAGCGCTTTTTTTACAAGCGCCAGCAGCTATGGTTTTGGTAGTTTTCATGGCGAATTG
>JANJSZ010000222.1 GCA_024711405.1 Acidovorax sp. | reverse complement strand
CGGGTGATGATGTTGACCACATCGCCGGGGCGCCATCGCCATAAATGGCGGTGGCGCCCCGGA
Source organism: Acidovorax sp. (assembly GCA_024711405.1). Lineage (GTDB taxonomy): Bacteria > Pseudomonadota > Gammaproteobacteria > Burkholderiales > Burkholderiaceae_C > Acidovorax. The sequence goes on along the minus strand of JANJSZ010000222.1, from coordinate 19,796 downwards.
TCACCGCAATGCGCTCGACGGCTGAGGGGCCGATCAGCGTGAGGATACGAGCACCGTTTCGGTTGGTACTCTGAGGCGCACCATCGATGAGCACGTTGATGTTTCGGCCGCGAAGGGTTTGCGTGAACGTGCTGGGCGACTGGCGCCCCAAGCCAAAGCCGGGCACCAGCTTGCCCAAGATGTCACCCAAGCCGCTGCCTGCGCTGACCTGTTCCTCGATTTCATCGCGGCGCACAACGGTGATGGACTGCGGAACGGTGTTGACCAGTGCCTCAGACCGGGTGGCCGTGACAGTCACCTCGGACAAGGAAGGCCGGGCTTCGGAATCCTGGGCGTGGGCCAACGCGGAACATGCCGCTGCGATGGCTAGCGTCAGCGCTTTAGCTGGAAATCGCTTCGTTTCGGACGCGCATGGCGACGCCCACAGGGTGCTTCTGTTCATCTGTTTATCCGGCTTGGTGTTGGTCCGAAAAACTCCGACAACAGGAGTTCATCAAGGACCTGAAGCCGTGCCTTGCAACGCATGAAGCTGCTGGGTAAGCCCTCAACCCAGCCCGTAAGTGCAGGGCAGGTGCAACTTTGGACGGGGAGCGCCCCCTGCCTCAGGTGCCCATATTGTATGCCAATGAGAATGGTTCGTGTTTGTTTTGTAAATTTTCATGTCCGCAACGAAAAATCATTCACCAGAAGTCAACGCCCGTGCACTTCAAATCTGTGCGCCTAACCCTGGATACGCCAAAGTGCCAAGGGCGAGCGTGATGGGGCGTCCGCTGCGTGGGCATCCGCTCGACAGCGAAACGCAGGCAATGGCCTATCCTCTTGGCCTGCAACTGAGCTTCTCACGTGTTCAGCGCTGGTTGCTGGGCGGCATCTATTCGAACTTCACGGCCTGCGACAGCAATCAGGCACGTCATCGCCCGGCAGCAACCTGCCTGCCGCCGCAGTTCATGCCAACGAAGAGCCGAGGCAGGCCGGCCCACCACGCTCACAGACGCTCCTGGCGACACGGCGACTCCGACTTTTACTGCTGTGTCGCCAAAGTCGCCAGAACGGAGGGATGCTCCGTTGCCAACTTCTACCCACAACCGCACACCAAAAGACCGAACAACCCGCAAGCTGTTCGGTTTTTGGTTTTGGATGCACTCTTTTAATGCGAACGATTCTTATTTATAATCAATTTCACCAACCACTTCACCGAAGGTTCGCATGGAGCACTTGTCCACTTCGCCCAGCTGCCAGCACACCATGCTGGCCCGTAGCCCTGTCGGGCATGTGTCGGTCTGTTCCGATTGCGGGGTGGTGCATCTGTCCATAGATTGCCTGTCGGTTCGACTGGAAGTCAACGCATTCTTGGCCTTGGCCGAGATGCTGTCGCAAGCCCAAAAGCGCTTGAACGGCATGCAACCGCACGAAGGCCATGCCTGTCACGAGTCCGCTCATGTGGTTCATTGAAAACGAGACCGCACAACCAGGAGGTCGTATGTGTGATCAATGCGCCAGCCCTCTTCCGGCCAATACCGGGTCTCGCCGCAGGCGGCTTTGGGATCTTCCACACCAGTGCCACTGCCCCGTGGTGGGGGTGTGCCTTCCGCTGGCAGCACTTCGCCAGTTGGTGAACAAGGCATTGGGGGGCAAAGCCATTGCGGATGATTACGAGGTTCATGTCGGCGCGGTCGCCGAATGCACCCAGCGCAATCGGCTGTCCGAGCTGCTGCAGAAGGATCTGGAATCACGGTACGCCAGAACCGTTCAGGCGTTCAAGTTCGCCAAGGACACCAAGGCGGTGGCCGACCTGTGGGCTGACGCTGTTCGCCAAGGCGATGTCTCAGGGGCTTTTTGGGCCACGTTGACCCACCCCCGCTGCGACGAGGTTTTGCAGGAGGTTGTCCTGAGAGACATGCACATGTTGCAGCACCAGGCCGGGGCCGCTGTTCGCATTGACTTGACCAAGTTCAACGAGTTGATCAAGGAAAACGGTGTCCTGGGTCGGGAGCTGGGCCGAGTGCAAGAACGATGCACCCGAGTGATCACGGAGAAGGCCGCTGAAATCGAGCAACTGCACGCACAACTCGTGCAGCAGCGAGCCATCGTGATTGGTAAGGACTCGCGGATTGCGTTCCATCTGCAGGACATGGAGCAGCTGAAAGCGTCGCTGCCGGACTTTGAAAACACGTCCCGGCTGCGAAAGAAGATCGATCAGCTCACGGCTCGACAGGCGGAGCTGGAAACGCAAAACGCACAACTGCGCCAGCAGCTCAGCGAAGCACAACGCTCGCCGAGCCTGCGTGAATCGGCGGCTCAGCCTGCTCCCGCAGCCGAACAGCACCACGACACGCCCAAGGAAAGCCCAATCACCTTCCATCTCAAGGCAAAGACGATCCTGTGTGTCGGGGGTCGCAACGGAAACGTGGCGAACTATCGCGATGTGATCGAGAAAGCGGGGGGCAACTTCGCACACCACGATGGGGGTCTGGAAGACAAGCAAGGTGCGCTCGACTCCATCCTCGCCGCAGCCGATTTGGTCATCTGCCAAACCGGCTGCATCAGTCACAACGCCTACTGGCGGGTCAAGGATTTCTGCAAACGTACCGGCAAGCAATGTGTCTTCGTCGAGAACCCCAGCACCTCCTCACTGACCCGTACCTTGCAGCAAATCACCGTGGATGACACCCACGGCGAACTGGCAGAAAATACATTCGCTCAGTAAAAAGCAACATATCGCCGCCATGAAAGGAGTCCACCATGGACGAATCCAAAACCAAAGCCGCTATTGATGCTCTCAACCGGATCATGGAACTTGAGTTGGCGGGTGTGGTGAAGTACACCCACTACTCGCTCATGGTGTATGGCTACAACCGCATTCCCATCGTATCCTGGATGAAGGGCAACGCCGATGAGAGCCTGGCCCATGCTCACAAAGCCGGGGAAATGGTCACGCTGCTGGGCGGCCACCCGTCCCTCAAGATCGGCCCCCTGCTGGAAACCGAACAGCACGACATTGGCGACATTCTGCGCGAGAGCTTGTCGCACGAGAAAACCGCCCTGGCCGCGTACTACGATTTGCTCAAGATCGCGGAAGGCCACTCGGTACTTCTGGAAGAGTACGCCCGCGAGATGATCGTCAATGAAGAGCTGCATCAAGACGAGGTCAACAAGATGCTGCGCCGCCCGGGCGAGACCGCAGCGTTCAAGGGCTAATACTGACAGCGGCACGGCGACTTTGGCGACACACCTTTAATGGGTGTCGCCCACCTAGCCATCACTCAGACTTTGACTTGTGGGACGCTGCACGCCGGAGTTACGGCGCTTTTAGCGGGCTTGAAATCTGTTCAAACTCGACAATTTCAAAACCTGGGCCAAGCAACCTGAAACCCCGTGGTATGCAAAAGCGCAGGGGGTTTTCGTTGTGGCCTATGCGCTCAGCCCGATTGACCTTATTCCGGACTTCATACCCGTGCTGGGCTACGTGGATGATTTGCCGTTGTTGCCTTGCCTGATCTGACGCACGGTCAGGCTCGTACCCGTGTCGGTATTGACCGACTGCCGGTCTCGCGCGGACGACTGGATGAAACGTGGTGAGGGTAGCGGGCGGCACGGGCGCTGATCGGGGGATGGGTGCCGCACTGGTATTGGCGCAGGTGCTGCGAGGCCCGCAGCGACACTGTGTGGCCAGTAGCCGGGGCTTTGCGGGGCTCAGTAACGAAAAAACCCCAGATGGTGAGGGCTGGGGTTTTTTTTGGTGGGACGCCCGTGAGTCGAACACGGCACCAATAGATTATGAGTCTACTGCTCTAACCAAGCATGAGCTAGCGTCCCGAAATTTTTGCTACTCGGCCGTTACATGGCGGCTTCGCTTGGGCGGTCACTACCTGCGCAAGGTGTTGATTTTATTGAGTTTAATCCCCTGCTTCAACATCTTGAACGATGTAGCATGAGTCCTCTGCTCTCACCAACTGAACTAACGCCCCTCGCGCCAGCGCTGAATCAGACGGGGCACGGCAAGTATTGTAGGGTGTTTATTTGCGGTAACTGAGCGCGTTGGACACCAGCTTGGAAGTAATGTCCACGATCTGGATCATCCGGTCATAGGGCATGCGGGTGGGGCCGATCACCCCCAGCGTACCCACCACCCGGCCGTCCACTTCGTAAGGTGCGCTAACAATCGAGAGCTCTTCGAACGGCACAACCTGGCTCTCTCCGCCGATGTAGATACGGACGCCCTCTGCCTGGCTGGAGATGTCCAGAAGGCGAAGTATCTGGGTTTTCTGTTCGAACAAATCGAAGGCCCTGCGAAGGTTGCCCATGTCGCTAGAGAAATCGCTCACTGCCAGCAGGTTTCTTTCGCCAGAAATGACGACCTCATCCTGCGCTTCGGAAAGGGCTTCCGAACTGATGTTGACCGCAGCCTGCATCAATGAAGCGATCTCCCCTCGCAGCATGTCCACCTCCGATTTGAGCTTTTCACGGACTTGCTCCATGGCCAAACCGGCATAGTGGGCATTCAGGAAGTTGGCTGCCTCGATCAACTGCGACTGTGAATAGTCCACATCGGTGAAGATGACACGGTTTTGCACATCTCCCTCCGGTGAAACAATGATCACCAGAAACCGGCGCTCCGAAAGTCGAAGAAATTCGATATGGCGGAACACGGAGGTGCGCCGCGGCGCCATCACGACACCCACAAACTGGGAGAGGTTCGACAAAAGGTGCGCCGCATTGGCAATCACTTTTTGCGGCTGCTCTGGCACCAGTTGTGGCGGCGTCAGTGGATCCCGCTGCACTGTCAGCATGGTGTCCACAAACAGGCGGTAGCCACGCGCGGTGGGGATTCTTCCAGCGGAGGTGTGGGGGCTTGCGATCAACCCCAGCGCCTCCAGATCCGCCATGACATTGCGTATCGTTGCCGGGGAGAGCTCCAACCCGGAAGCACGTGAAAGGGTGCGCGAACCCACAGGCTGCCCATCGGCGATATAGCGCTCGACCAGCGCTTTCAGCAACAACTTGGCACGGTCATCGAGCATGGAATGATTTTAATGATGTAATTTCGCGATGACGTCCAATTTCCGCCATGTTGCGCTTATCGGCAAGTATCAGGCAACTGCTGCCGGCGCCATGACCGATAGCTCGCGCCACGCCCTCGAAGAGATAGCTCAGTTTCTTGTTCGCCTGGGATGTCAGGTGGTGCTTGAAAAAGAAACCGCCATCAATACCAAACTGACCGCCTATCCCTCCATGGACGTGGACACCATTGGCGCCCAATGCGAACTGGGGCTCGTCGTTGGCGGAGATGGCACCATGCTCGGCATCGGTCGACAGCTCGCGCGCTATGGCACCCCGCTGATCGGAATCAATCAGGGGCGCCTGGGTTTCATCACCGACATTCCCTTCGGCAGCTATCAGGCAGCGCTCACTCCCATGCTGTGCGGAGAATACGAAGAGGATTTGCGCCCCCTGATGCGCGCACGCGTGGTTCGTGGGCAGGCCACGGTTTTCGAAGCCCTTGCCATGAACGATGTCGTGGTGAATCGCGGAGCCACATCCGGCATGGTGGAACTTCGCGTGGAAGTGGGCGGGCAATTCGTGGCCAACCAGAGGGCTGACGGGCTCATCATTGCATCGCCCACCGGATCAACAGCCTACGCACTTTCCGCGGGCGGCCCCATGCTGCACCCGTCCATTCCAGGGTGGGTATTGGTTCCCATCGCACCCCATACCCTTTCAAACCGCCCTATCGTTTTATCGGACGCCACCGAAGTGGCCGTCGAGATAGTGAGTGGCAGGGACGTCAGCGCCAATTTCGACATGCAGTCTCTGGCGTCACTGCTGCACGGTGACCGGATTCTTGTTCAGCGCTCCGAGCACAGCGTTCGGTTTTTGCACCCGCTCGGCTGGAACTATTTCGCGACACTGCGCAAGAAGTTACGCTGGAACGAAGGGGGCTCCTAATCATGGCGCTCAGGCGAATCACCCTGCGGGACTTCGTGATTGTTCGAGAACTTGCTCTGGATCTACAGACAGGCTTCACCGTGTTGACCGGGGAAACCGGGGCCGGCAAATCGATTCTGGTGGATGCGCTGCAACTGGCACTGGGCGCTCGCGCGGATGCAGGGTACGTGCGTGAAGGCGCCCGCCATGCCGATGTGTGCGCAGAATTCGATTCCCCCAGCCACTTGCACCCATGGTTCGAAGAAGCGGGGATCGAGGCCAGCGACATCTTGCTACTGCGCCGAACCGTAGACACCCTGGGGAAAAGTCGAGCGTGGATCAATGGCACGCCGGCTACCGCAACGCAACTCCGCCACCTGGGGGATCAATTATTGGACATTCATGGCCAGCACGCATGGCAGAGTCTGACCCGCCCGGATTCCGTGCGCGGCTTGCTGGACGCTTATGCGGGTATTTCGCTGCAGGAATTGTCTGCAAGCTGGACCCAATGGCGTGTCGCCCAGAAGATCCTGGAGGAAGCACGTGCGGCCCAAGCATCTCTGCAGCAAGAGCGCGAGCGGCTGCAATGGCAAATTGCTGAAATCAGCAAACTGGCCCCCGGAGACGACGAGTGGGTGGACCTGGAAATGCAGCACCAGCGTCTCTCGCATGCCCACACGCTGCTGGAAGCCGCCCAGGATGCACTGGCAACCCTCGACGAGGAGGAGTCGGGCGCACATTCCAGACTGACGCGCGCTGTCTCACGACTGCAGAACCACGAGCAGCTTGAACCTGTGTTTGGCGACCTGGCAAATATCCTTTCGTCCAGCTTGGCGCAGACCAGCGATGTCATCCGCTCGCTGCAAGCCTATCTGAGGCGTACCGACCTGGACCCGGAACGTCTTGCAGATCTCGACGTGCGCGTGTCGCAGTGGATGACTCTGGCGAGGCGCTACAAGCGCCAACCTTCAGAATTGCCCGCCTTGCTGCAAGCTTGGAAAACAGAACTGCTGCGTCTGGACGCTGCAGCCGATCTCGCCAGCCTCGAATCAACCCAAGCGAGCACCGCCAAAGCCTACCAAACCATCGCACGCGCCATTTCGCGCGGTAGAGCAAAGGCTGCACCCCAACTGTCCGCGGCCATCACACAGGCGATGCAGGGCCTGGGCATGACGGGAGGTGTGTTTGAGGTTTCGGTGACAACGGCCTCTGAGCCTGCACTGCATGGATTGGACGACGTTGCCTTTCTCGTGGCAGGCCACCCTGGCATGACGCCCCGCCCCATCGGCAAGGTCGCATCGGGCGGCGAGCTGTCACGGCTTTCCCTGGCCATTTCCGTGACCACCAGCGAACTGGGTACGGCGCCCACCCTGGTTTTTGACGAAGTGGATTCGGGCGTCGGAGGGGCCGTGGCAGAAACTGTGGGTCGATTGATGCGGCAACTGGGACGCGACCGGCAGGTGCTGGCAGTCACCCACTTGCCGCAGGTGGCAGCCTATGCAGACCACCATCTCATGGTGTTCAAGCGTCGCAATGCGGACGGAACCACCAGCACCGTCAGGCCGCTTCTGGGCGACCAGCGGATTGCGGAAGTGGCCCGCATGCTTGGCGGTGAACACCCCACGGGAACCACCCTGGCGCATGCCAACGAAATGTTAAGCCTTGCTACTACCTCGACAATGGAACGATGACCATGTCCCTGGAAATTGTGCTGATCACCGGAATGTCTGGCTCGGGAAAATCCGTGGCGTTGCATGCGCTGGAGGATTACGGGTATTACTGCGTTGACAACCTGCCCCCTGAATTGCTCCCCGCTTTTGTGGCACTGGAGCACAAGCACCACGGGAACCGCGTGGCAATCGCCATGGATGTGCGCAGCGCCACGTCACTACCGCAAGTACCCCGGGAACTGGACCGTCTGCGCAAACAGGGGGTGATTGTTCAGTCCATCTTCCTGGATGCGACCACAGACACACTGGTTCGCCGTTTTTCCGAGACACGTCGCCGCCACCCTTTGTCGCATGATGATGTTCCAGATGGCCGTCGAGCACTCACGCAGGTGATTGAACTGGAGCGCGATTTGCTGACGGATCTGCGGGAGCAGGCACATGTCATAGACACCAGCACGATAAGGGCATCCCAGCTCCAGAGCTATGTCAAAGACCTGATGCCATCGGCGCCGGGGCAGCTCACACTGGTTTTCCAGTCGTTCGCATTCAAGCGGGGAATTCCCGTGGATGCCGACTATGTGTTCGACGTCCGGATGCTACCCAACCCCCATTACGAACCCGCGCTGCGCGACCTGACGGGACTGGATGCCCCTGTCGCAGACTTTCTACGCCAACAGGCGGATGTGCGGCTGATGGGCCAGCACATCGAGAAATTTCTCTCCTATTGGCTGGACATGCTGGACCGGAACCACCGAAGCTATGTGACGGTAGCCGTCGGATGCACAGGCGGTCAGCACAGATCCGTCTATCTCGTGGAGCAATTGGCCCAGGTATTCAGCGACCGATGGACCGTTCTGCGACGCCATCGCGAGTTGGATGGTCGCTAAAAAAACGTGCCACAGCGAGGTCCTGCTGAGCCTACAGCCGGGCCAGTAGTTTGCGAACGGGGGCAGGAAGGCCCATGACAGCGATCTGTTCCGCAGTAAACCAGCCTCCGCCATCGTCTGGCGTTGCCTCACCATATTGCCGCACGATCACAGGATGCAAGTACAGATCGCGATGGGTCAGCACATGAAGAAAAGGGACCCCCTCCTCCATGGTTTTCACAGAGGGGCGCCCTGCTGCATCGAAAAATGCCGAGACATCCGACCGAAGGGGAAAGATGGGCACGCAATACAGGCCAGCCCATATGCCTGCCGAAGGGCGGCGGGACAACCAAAATTTCCCCGCAGGATCCTCCAGAACCATGAGCCACCACGATTCTGAGCGGCGCTTGAGCTTGCGCGTTCTCACGGGATACCGTTCGGGCTCCCCAACGCGATGTGCAACGCACACAGTCTGCAAAGGGCATTGCGGACAAGCGGGATTGCGAGGCATGCACAAGCTGGCCCCCAAATCCATCAGACCCTGGGTATAGCGCGGCATCGCCGTGTCAATGTCCACCGATGGCAACAAGGCCTGTGCATGCGCCCACAATGTCCGCTCGTTCCGAGCCACTGCCAGATCCTCGTCAAAACCCAGCACGCGTGTCAGCACCCTTCGCACGTTGGCGTCCAGGATGGGCGTGCGCTCCGCAAAACAGAAAGCCGCAATCGCGCCCGCCGTTGAGCGCCCAATTCCGGGCAACGTAGCCAGCACCTGCGCACTGCGGGGAAAAATTCCGCCGTGCTCGCTGACAACAGTCTGTGCACAGCGGTGGAGATTGCGTGCCCGGCTGTAGTACCCGAGGCCACTCCACAGAGCCATGACCTCATCCAGCGACGCGTTGGCCAAGGCGCTCACATCGGGGAACCGCTCCAAAAACCGCGCGTAATAGCCCAGCACCGTGCTGACCTGGGTTTGTTGCAGCATGATTTCAGACAGCCAGACCCGATAAGGATCGCGTGTCTGCTGCCAAGGCAGGTGGTTGCGTCCGTGGATTGCCTGCCAGTGAACCACTCGCGTGGCAACATCTGTTTCCGAAAGAATCATGCAGGCATCAGCCCGGGGCGTTCTGTGGCCTCCGCCGAGACGGGCAACGCTATCAACTGGGCTGTCAGTTCGGTCAAGCGTCGTTCCAGTTGAATGAGTTCCTCTTCACCCGCCTCGATCTCTGAAATTCGCTCCACCAGGCCAGTGGCTGCATGCTGAATCCGGTCAACCGCCTCTATGCGTCTGGTAAAACTCCGACGGCGCTCACGCAACTGGGCGTCCAGTTGAGCCGTAGCAGACTTGCTCCACAATTCCAGATCATTGGCCGCCGACTCGTACACCGTGCGCAAACGCATGGCCAAGGCACGAACCAGGCGCTCGGCGAATTCAGGCTGCGCCAGCTTCAGGACATTGCCAACCCCAAGGTATTGCAGATGGCTCTGCTCAATCTGCGAGAGTTCTTGGACAAAGTGTTCGAGTTTCGGAGGGGGGGGCACCTGCAAAGAAAACCCGAATTCCGCATTCAGCTGGCGAAACGTGCCCCCTAGCATCGCCTGTATTTCAATACTGGATGCTTGCGCTTTATCCAACGTTCCCCTGAATTTTTCAAATGTCTGGACGTAGATCTTGCGCACGCCGAGCTTCAGCCCTTTTTGCTGGAGCATTTGCGCCAACTCGGTCAACTCCAGCTTGAGGGACTTCGCCCCCAACTGATGAAAAACGTCCCGCAACAGCTTGAGATGCACCGCACGAACCGCCTGAATCTTGGCAGCGCTCATATCAAACTCGCGCTGTTCCTGCTCAACACGGTGGCGCATCGACACGATCACCGAAGCATTTTTGCCCCGGAGATTTCGCAGTTCAGCCATCTGATCGTCCAAATCCCTGCGACGAATGTTGATGACACGCGCAGTTTCAGCACGCAAACCCGCCACACCCGTTGCCACGGCAGCACGCAGGATGGCTTGACGACGGCCCATGATCCCCCTGGCCAGCGCCTCTTCCAGTGAAGGCAGGCCGCTGGATTCGAGAAGAAGATCGTCACACGTGATTTTTGCCAGCAGCCCCTTTTGGGCAGAAACAGGCACCACCTGCGCCAGCGGCACACCCAGCATTTCCGCAGAGGTCGCGCATTGCCGGTTCATCTGCGCAATGATTTCGTGCGGCGAATTGAGGGTATCCCACAAGGTATCAATCTTGTTGAGAACCACCAGCCGTGCTTCCAGGCTTTCCGCAGACGTCGCCAGGTGCTCTCGCCAGATCGCCAGGTCCGAACGGGTAACTCCCGTGTCTGCACTCAAGATGAACACCACCGCATGGGCCTGCGGAATGAGATTGACGGTCAACTCGGGCTCGGCGCCCACCGCATTCAATCCCGGGGTATCCAGAATCACCAACCCTTGCTTCAGCAAGGGATGGGGGATATTGATGATGGCATGGCGCCACATCGGCACTTCCACCAAGCCATCCGCATCAGGCACCGGGTTGTCGTCTGCGAGCTCGTCGTGCCAGAACCCAAGCGCCCGCGCGTTATCCAGCGTAACTTTTCGAACCTCTGCAACCTTCTCCAGTGCTTTGGCGATCTGGTCGGCATTGTTGACATCCAGCGGGATTTCCACCCAGCGATCGGGTTTTAACCGCCATTCGGCAAGGCCCTGCAGTTGCAACCGGGTATCGATTGGCAGCAGCCGAAGGCAGGGCGCCACCGAAGCGTCGTAGCCCAATTCCGTGGGGCACATCGTCGTGCGGCCGGCGCTGGCAGGCATGATGCGACGGCCATAGCCGGCAAAGAAGATGGCGTTGATCAGCTCTGATTTGCCGCGCGAGAACTCCGCGACAAAAGCCACCGTCACCTTATCGCTGCGCACCTGTGCTTCCAGGCGACTCAGACGCTCCTGAACCGCAGCGTCCATGAGCTCGTGATCAGACATCCACTCGGACAGACGGCGAATCTGGTGCGCAAACTCACGCCGCCAGAAGCCGTGCTCGTCGAACTGCTCGTTGAATGATGGTCCCACTTTGCTCCCGGAGTGCGATGTACGGCCTATGCGTAGATATCCACAAAATATAGCATTGACGGTGCCGTGGATGCGATCCATGTGTTGACTGTCAACACCGCCCCGTTACGCGCGTTGGCATCGAGGACAAAAATAGCTGCTGCGCTGCCCCTGGCGAAGCAGCTGGATGGCGCTGCCACAGTGGTGGCAGGGCGCACCATCCCGCCCATACACATTCGCTTCGTGCTGGAAATGTCCGGCCATCCCGTCGGCACTGGAAAAGTCCTTCAGCGTACTGCCGCCAAGTTCCACCGCACGCGCCAGCACCGTCCGGATGGCGTCAAAAAGCCTGCGCCCCCTCTGCGGACCTATGCGCTGCGCTGGAACGGTAGGGCGAATGCCCGCCAGATACAACACCTCGGATGCATAGATATTGCCCACACCCACGACCAGACGTCCCGCCAGCAGCACCTGCTTGATGGGCGCACGACTCGCCTTGAGCCCTGCCTCGAAGGCGGGGTAGGTAAAGACGTCGGACAGCGGCTCCATCCCCAGCCCGCCCAACAATTTCTGTGCAACTGCAGCTTGCTCGTCTGCTGCGTACACCACGGCACCAAAACGCCGGGGATCATGCAGGCGCAGCGTCCCCTGCGAGGTCATCACGTCGAAATGATCGTGCGCGCCCGGCGGGGGCAGATCAGGACTGAAGCGCAGGCTTCCGGACATCCCCAGATGTAGCAGCAAAAGACCGGAATCCAGATCCACCAGCAAATATTTGCCCCGTCGGCGTATCGCAACCACCTTTTGCCCCACCAGCGATTGCGGCGCACACCCCAGCGGCCACCGCAACGGCTTGCCCACCCGAACCGACTCGATCCGAGCCCCGGCAATGGCCTGCGCAAAACTGCGGCGGGTCACTTCCACTTCGGGCAACTCAGGCATGCCATCGCCTTGAAAACAGGTTGAAGAGCATGGATTATTATGGCCCGATGGTGCCATCTCATCGCTTTCGAACAGCCCTTCTCACCGCCGCTCTGCTGGCAACAGCCACCACCGGATGGACACAGTCCAGGGGGCCGCTCAGCAGCGCCGAAGTTGTCCCCCCGCACATTCCCAGCGCACAGCTCGATGCCGAGCTTTTCTATGAAATTTTTCTGGGCGAGCTGACCACCCAGTCCGGAGATCCCGGAGCGGGTTACTCGCTGATGCTGGAAGCGGCGCGGCGCAGCGGAGAAAGCGCCTTGTATCGGCGTGCCGCCGATATTGCCTTGCAAGCCCGGTCTGGCGACTACGCATTGGCAGCGGCACGGGCATGGAAAGAGGCGCAACCCCAATCGCGAGAAGCCAACCGCTACACGTTGCAGATTCTCATTGCGCTCAATCGCATCGGCGAGACTCCGGAACTGCTGCGACAGGAGTTGGCGCAAGTGCCCGCCGCCTCCAAGGCCTCGGCCCTGTCAGCCCTGCCCCCGATGTATGGCCGCGCCAGCGACAAGTCACTGGCGGCAAATGTGGTGGAGCGGGCGCTCACCGATGAGCTTCTGCACCCCGCCACGGGTCCTGCAGCGTGGACCGCACTGGGCCGTATGCGCCTGGCGGCCGGCAACAAGGCGGGTGCTCTGGATGCGGCTCGCCAGGCAGTGACGCTCGACGCAGCCAACGCGGTTGCCATGCCGCTGGCCCTGGAGCTGATGGAAGAGGGAGTACCCGAAGCAGAGTTGCTGGTCACAACCCACCTTGCCAAACACCCCGACCCGGACCTGCGCACGGCATATGCCCGCGTCCTGCTGGGCCAGCAACGCTACCCAGCCGCGCGCCAACAACTGGAGACAGTGACGCGCGACAAGCCGGATCTGCGGGAAGCATGGCTTGCCCTTGCCACGCTGCAATTTCAGGACAACCGACTGCGCAATGCGGAAAAATCACTGCAACGCTACATGGAGCTGACAAATGCCGCCACCTCAGACCCGGATCTGCAGCGGCGTGGACTGACCCAGGCCTACCTTCTCTCCGCACAAATTGCCGAAAAGAACAAAGACTACGCCGCGGCCGAATCCTGGCTTGGACGCATCGAAAATTCGGAAGAGATGCTCAGCGCACAACGCCGCCGCGCATCCCTGCTCGCACAACAGGGCAAACTTTCTCAGGCACGCGCACTGCTGCGCGGACTGCCGGGCAATACCCCCAGCCATGCCCGCATGAAACTGCAGGCAGAGGTGCAGCTGCTGCAGGAAATGCGCTTGTACAAGGAGGCTTTGGCCGTCCAGGCGGAACTGGTAGCCCAGGACCCGGAAGACAATGAACTGGTCTACGACCAGGCCATGCTGGCCGAAAAATCAGGCGATCCGACCATGATGGAGCAGTTGCTGCGGCAGCTGATTGAGCGGAAGCCCGATTACCACCACGCCTACAACGCCTTGGGATACGCCCTCGCGGAACGGGGCTTGCGCCTGGAAGAGGCCAAAGCCCTGATCTCCAAGGCGCTGGAATACGCTCCTGGCGACCCCTTCATCACAGACAGCCTGGGCTGGGTCGAATTTCGCCTCGGCAACAGCACCGAGTCCTTGCGCCTGCTATCGATCGCCTTCAAGGCCCGGCCCGATGCCGAAATTGCAGCGCACCTTGGCGAAGTCCTCTGGAGCACCGGAAACCGTGCACAAGCCTCCAGTGTCTGGCGCGAGGGCTTGCGCCTGAACCCAGACAACGAAACGCTCAAAGACACCCTGAAACGACTGGGAGCCATGCCCTGATGCTGCATGCCACGCCACAGGGTCTGCAACCGCAAGGCGCGACCCCAAGGCTGCCCCACTGGTTTGCATCCTTGCTCGCGGTCTTTGTTCTGCTGCTGGCCGGCTGCGCCCATCCGCCGGCCACACCGGAAAACCCCCATCGCGCCCCGTGGACAGGACGCCTGGCATTGCAAGTGGAAGAAACGGCGTCGCAGTCTTTTTCCGCATCTTTTGAGCTCTCAGGATCGGCGCAGCAAGGCCAATTCGTATTGTTCAACCCTCTGGGCAACACCCTCGCACGGATCCAGTGGAATGCCAGCCACGCAGAGATCACCACGGGCCAGAACACCCGGGAGTCCGAATCATTGGATGCCCTGCTGCGGGATGTGCTGGGCACGGATATTCCGGTCGCTGCACTGTTCAGCTGGCTCGAAGGCATCCATGTGGATGCCGTTGGCTGGCAGGTCGATCTGTCGGCTCTCTCCGCCGGGCGGTTGGTGGCGCAACGCCACACGCCGACGCCACAGGCCACACTGCGCATCATCCTGACCCGCTGATACCACTTCATGCTCGCCCTGTACGACGTGCCGGCCCCGGCCAAGCTCAACCTCTTTCTGCATATCACGGGCCGACGAACTGACGGCTACCACCTGATGCAGTCCGTCTTCATGATGATCGACTGGTGCGATACCCTGCATTTCGAGTTGCGCCATGATGGCGGCATCACCCGCGAGGACCTTGGCCCTCCGCTTCCCGACATCGATCTGACCGTCCGCGCAGCACAGGCCCTGCAAACGGCCACCACCTGCCCCCTGGGCGTTCATATCGGGGTGCAGAAAAGAGTTCCTGCGCAGGCCGGCATGGGAGGCGGCTCGTCAGACGCCGCCTCCACGCTGCTGGCCCTCAACCGCCTGTGGAAACTCAACCTGCCCCTCACCGCGCTGGAAGCGATCGGACTGAAACTGGGCGCCGACGTGCCATTTTTTTTGCGCGGCCGCAACGCCTGGGTAGAGGGAATTGGTGAGATAATCACGCCGCTTGAGAAGGCAAATCAACTACCGCAAGCGAGTTTTGTCGTAGTGAAACCCGAGGCGGGTCTGGAAACGAAATCAATTTTTTCCGCTCCTGATCTGAAACGTGATTCAGATAGTGCTACAATCTTAGGCTTTGCTGCAGCACACTACAATTTCGGTTGTAATGACTTGCAACCAGTCGCCCAGGCCTTGTGCCCCGAAGTGACCCAAGCCATTCGGTGGCTTGAATCGCGCGGTTTGCAAGGTCGAATGACCGGTTCAGGCAGTGCAGTGTTTGCACAAATATCGCATGCTGTTGACCTTCAAAACGCCCCCAGTGGCTGGCAGGTCAGGACATGTGAAAATCTGATGGTTCATCCTCTGGCAGGATGGGCGTCAGACAAGAATGAAGGTTGATTGCTTTGCAGTTGACCTGTGTAGGGGAGTCGCCAAGCTGGTTAAGGCACCGGATTTTGATTCCGGCATGCAAAGGTTCGAATCCTTTCTCCCCTGCCAAATTTCTTTTCGCGTACGGGCTCTTTTTTCAGACTGCTGGGACGCTATGCAAGCCAACCAACCCGACTTCATGGTTTTCACCGGCAATGCCAATCCTGGCATGGCGGCTGAAATTGCCCAACACCTTGGCACCACTTTGGGTGCTGCTGATGTGGGACGCTTCTCCGACGGCGAAGTCACCGTCGAAATCAAACAGAACGTGCGGGCCCGCGACGTTTTCGTGGTGCAGTCCACCTGCGCGCCCACCAACGAAAACCTCATGGAGCTGCTGATCATGGTGGACGCGCTCAAGCGCGCCTCCGCAGAGCGCATCAGCGCCGTGATCCCCTATTTTGGCTATGCCCGCCAGGATCGCCGCCCCCGCTCCAGCCGGGTTCCGATCTCTGCCAAGGTGGTCGCCAACATGCTGCAAGCCGTGGGCGTGGCCCGTGTGCTGACCATGGACCTGCATGCCGACCAGATCCAGGGCTTCTTCGACATCCCCGTCGACAACATCTACGCGTCGCCCGTTCTGCTGGGCGATCTGCGCCAGAAGAACTACGAAGACCTGATCGTCGTTTCGCCCGATGTGGGTGGAGTGGTGCGCGCCCGGGCCCTTGCCAAGCAACTCGGCTGCGACCTGGCCATCATCGACAAGCGTCGCCCCAAGGCCAACGTGTCCGAAGTGATGCATGTGATCGGCGAAATCGATGGCCGCAATTGCGTGATCATGGATGACATGATCGACACCGCCGGCACCTTGGTGAAGGCCGCCGAGGTACTCAAGGAGCGTGGTGCCAAGAAGGTGTATGCCTACTGCACCCATCCCATTTTCTCGGGCCCCGCCATTGAACGCATCGCCCAGGGCTCTGCCCTCGACGAAGTGGTGGTGACCAACACCATCCCCTTGAACGATAACGCCAAGGGATGTACCAAAATCCGCCAGCTCTCCGTGGCTCCGCTGATCGCCGAGACGATCCAGCGCATTGCCAAGGGTGAGTCGGTGATGAGTTTGTTCTCGGACCAAGAGAATCTTTTCTGAGCGTCGGCCCGCCTCTCGCGAGGCATGGTTGTCGCCGGTTCAGATGCTTGCAGGCCTCCTTCGGGAGGCTTGCCTGTTCGGGGACATTGTTGTGGGCTTGCCGCCATCCGGGCGCAACAAGCCTTTTTTCAACAGGGAATGACTGGTCGCGGTCGTCCCTTTTCAGGAGCTAACTATGAACTTCGTCGCTTTTGAGCGCGCCAAGCAGGGTACGGGTGCGAGCCGCCGTCTGCGCAATTCGGGCAAGACGCCTGGCATCGTGTATGGTGGTTCCGCCGAACCCCAACTCATCGAGATCGACCACAACGCACTGTGGCACGCCCTCAAGAAGGAAGCCTTCCACTCCAGCGTGCTGGACATGGAACTGGCCGACACCACCTCCAAGGTGCTGCTGCGCGACGTGCAATACCACCCCTACAAGCAACTGGTGCTGCACATCGACTTCCAGCGCGTGGACGAAAAGACCAAGCTGCACATGAAGGTGCCACTGCACTACAGCGGCGCCGAAGAATCCGACGCGGTCAAGGTGGACAAGTGCCTGGTGAACCCCATCGTGAACGAACTCGATGTGACCTGCATGCCGTCGGACCTGCCAGAGTTCATTGCCGTGGACCTGAGCACGCTGAAGAAGGGTGTTTCCCTGCACCTCAAGGACATCAAGCTGCCCAAGGGCGTGAACGCCGTGATCCGTGGCGGCCAGAACAACAACCCCGTGCTGGTCTCCGTGGCCAACCCCGTGGTGGAAGTGGCTGCACCTGCTGCCGACGCGGCACCTGCCGCCGATGCCAAGGGCAAGGGCAAGGGCAAGAAGTAAGACCGGCGCACCGGTCTCTGCGGCCTGCCTCGGCAGCGCCGCATCCAACGGCCCACCTGTGTGGGCCGTTTTCATTGGTAGCTACCGATAATTGCGCACATGATCAAACTGTTTGTGGGCCTGGGCAACCCGGGGCCCGACTACGAGGCCACCCGCCAAAACGCGGGGTTCTGGTGGATAGATGCGCTGGCGCGCGAACTCAGGGCCACGCTGGTGCCCGAGCGCAGCTACCACGGCCTGGTGGCCCGCACCAGCGTGCATGGCCAGAGTGTCTGGCTGCTGCAACCCCAGACCTTCATGAACCTGTCAGGGAAATCAGTGGCCTCGCTCGCGCGGTTCTTCAAGATCCAGCCCGAGGAAATCCTGGTGGCGCACGATGAACTGGACATTGCACCCGGCCAGGTGAAACTCAAGCGCGGCGGCAGCCATGCCGGACACAACGGCCTGCGGGACATCCATGCCCAGCTCGGTTCACCCGATTACTGGCGCCTGCGCATCGGCATCGGCCATCCGGGCGTCAAGGCCGAAGTGGCCAACTGGGTCCTGAAAAAACCCTCGCCCGACCAGCGCACCCTGATCGAGGACAGCATCCAGCATTCGCTCAAGGCCCAGGCCGCCATGCTGGCGGGCGACATGGACAAAGCCACGCTGCTGGTCCATACCACCAAACCCCCACGTCCCAAGCCACCGCGCCCCGAAGGCCAGTGACATTCCGCAGCGGCTGCGCCCTCAGTGCACTACTGTTTTTATCGCCTCTGGCACTGAATGAACAAGTGCCAGAGGCCCAACACACTCAAACCTTGGTGGCCGCCTGCAGTCTTTGGAACTTCTGCCACAGCGTTTCCCGGCTCTCCACATGCCGGGGGTCCACCGGGATGCATGCCACCGGGCACAGCTGCACGCACTGGGGCTCGTCGAAATGGCCCACGCATTCCGTGCACTTGTCGGGATCGATCTCGTAGATTTCCTCGCCCACAGAGATGGCCTGATTCGGGCACTCGGGCTCGCACACATCGCAGTTGATGCACTCGTCGGTGATCCTCAGCGCCATGCGGACCTCCCTGCGGAAAACGGGCAGGCCGGATGCGGATACGGAGAGTTCAAGAAGACGGTCATGCCCTGGATTATCCCGCGCCCCTGCCCTGCACCGCCTTGGCCCCCGGCACAACACACCACTGCGATCAGGGGTGCTTTGCCGGTATGCTGCGCAAGCCGCCTTCTCCAACCGGCTGAAGCACACGGACAAGCACCACCCGCACCAACCCATGGGTTTCTTTCTTCTCAAGCGATTTCTGACCCTTCTGGCCACGCTGCTCGGCGCATCGGTGGTCGTGTTCCTGGTGCTGGACATCCTGCCGGGCAATGCCGCCCAGGTGCTCATGGGGCCCGATGCCCCACCCGACGCGGTGGCCGCCCTTGCCACCCAGCTGGGGCTGGACCAGCCCGCGGCGCAGCGCTACTGGCAATGGATGGGCGGTCTGCTGGTGGGCGAGATGGGCGACAGCTACGCCTATGGCAGCCCGGTGCTGGAACTGGTGCTGGAGCGCCTGGCGCTCACGGTACCGCTGGCGCTGATGGCGATGGTGCTCAGCACGGTGCTGGCACTCGCGGCCGGCCTCTACGCCGCCGCGCGCCACAACCGCTGGGGCGATGTGGGCACGATGGGCCTGGCCCAGCTGGGCATTGCCATCCCCAACTTCTGGTTCGCCATCCTGCTGATCTTGCTGTTCTCGGTGAAGCTGCAGTGGTTTGCCGCCGGCGGGTTTCCGGGCTGGACCGAAGACAGCGGCGGCAGCCCGATTGCAGCCCTGAAGGCGCTGCTGCTGCCGGCCATCGCCCTGGCGGTGGTGCAGGCAGCCATATTGGCGCGCATCACGCGCTCGGCCGTGCTGGATGTGCTGCGCGAGGATTTCGTGCGCACCGCGCGCGCCAAGGGCCTTTCACGGCGGGCGGCGCTGTGGGGCCATGTGCTGCGCAATGCCATGATCCCGGTCGTCACCGTGATGGGTCTGCAGTTCGCCAACCTGCTGGCCGGCACCATCGTGGTGGAGAACGTGTTTTATCTTCCGGGCCTGGGCCGGCTGATCTTCCAGTCGATCGCCAACCGCGACCTGATCGTGGTGCGCAACTGCGTGATGCTGCTGGCGGCCATGGTGGTCGCTGTCAACTTCCTGGTGGACCTGCTGTACGCCGTGATCGA
>JANJSZ010000214.1 GCA_024711405.1 Acidovorax sp. | reverse complement strand
TCGTGTGCTGATCGGCATCGCCTCGGGAATGATCACCACCTCGGCCTCGATCGGCCTCACGCAGCTCAACCGCAGCCGCAACGTGATGCGCGCCTCGGCCATGACCAGTTTTGCCATGGCGCTGGGCTTTGGCCTGGGGCCGCTGGTGGGCGGCCTGATGGCGCAGTGGGTGCCGCTGCCGCTGGTGACGGCCTATGCGCCCAGCGTGGTGCTGGGGGTGCTGGCCATCTATGCCCTGTACCAGGTGCAACGGGCTTCCCCGGGTGCGGCCGCGGTACCGCAGCCTTTGGCCTTGCACGACTGGCTGCCGCGCGTCACCCTGCCGCAGCCCGCCCTGCGGCGCCCGTTCCTGATTGCCAGCCTGGGGGCGTTCAGCACCTTCGGCATCTTTGGCCTGTATGCGTCGCTGGCACCGAGCTTCATGGCGCACATGGTGCCCTGGCACGGGCCGGCCGTGAGTGGCCTGTCGATTGCCATGATCCTGTTTCTCTCGGCCGGATTTCAGTGGCTGGCGCGGCCGGTGCACACCAAGACCTGCGCCATCGCCGGGCTGGGGCTGCTGGCAGCCTGCAATCTGCTGCTGATTGCCACCACCTACACCAACCTGCCGCTGCTGTTCGTGCTGAGCGTGCTCAGCACCGCCGCGGGCCATGGCCTGGTGAACCTGGCAGGCATTGCCATCGTGAACAAGGTGGCGGGCCCCGAGAACCGGTCCGGGCTGCTGTCCACCTACCTGGTGGTGGGCTATCTGGGCACCATCGTGCCCATTCTGGGCGTGGGCTGGCTGTCGGACCACCTGGGCCTGCGGGTGGCCATCGTGGTTTTCTGCGGGGCGATGGCAGCGCTGACCAGCGCGCTGGCCTGGCTGGCCCAGCGCACCCCGGTGATCGAGCAGGCCTGATCGCTGGAGCGCGCAGACCCTGGGCTCAGCCCGGCGAAGGTGTGCCGGGCAGCAAGGTTGCCATGGCGCTGGCGTCTTGCGGCCGCACCACGCGTGCCACTTCCTGCCCATCGCGCAGCAGCACCAGGGTGGGCCAGAGCTTCACGCCAAAGCTGCGGCCCAGGCGCTGGCCGGGGCCGTCTTCCACCTTGATGTGGGCCACATCCGCCCGGTCGCGCAGGGCCTGCTCAATGAGGGGCTGGGCGCGCTGGCAGTGGCCGCACCAGGGGGTGCCGAATTCGAGCACGGTGGTGCCGGGCAGGCTGTCCACGTCGGCGCGGGTGGGGGCCTGTGCGAGGTGTTGGGCAATGTAGGGCATGGGTGCGAAGATTTCAACTGGAATGCAAAGAGGTATCCATTGTGCTGCGCATCGCCCGCTCGGCATGCAACGGGCGCCTCGCCGGCCAGGGACGCCAGCGCAAGGGCCGCCCCGCAGCGAGGGCGTTGTCCCCCTTGGGGAAAGTGCGAAGCGACACAGGGGGCTAAATGACCCCGTCAAACACCATCACATCGACGGCATCGCCGGGCGCCACGTTGCCCTGGCCGTGGTGCAGCACGATCAGGCCGTTGGCCTGCACCATGGAGCTGAGCACGCCCGAGCCCTGGTTGCCCGTGGTGCAGACCTGCAGCGTGCCGTCGGCAGCGGTGGTGACGGTGCCACGCTGGTATTCGGTGCGGCCGGGCTTCTTGCGGATGGCCTCGGTGCTCACGGCGCGCAGCAGCGGCGGGGCCGGGCGGGTGCTGCCCATCATGCGCAGCAGTGCGGGGCGCACAAAGGCCAGAAAGGTCACCATGACCGCCACGGGGTTGCCGGGCAGGCCGAAAAGAACGGCACCGGTTGCGGCTTGGCCAGGATCTTTTGGATAGCCGCCAGCGCTTGCTGCAGCTGCGCTGGCAATGCGCCCCACGGCCATGGGCCGGCCGGGGCGCATGGCGATGCGCCAGAAGGCCACGTCACCGAGCTGCTGCATCATGGTGCGCGTGTGGTCGGCCTCGCCCACGCTCACGCCGCCACTGGTGATGATGGCGTCGGCCCGCTGCGCGGCATCGCGGAAGGCGGCCTCCAGCAGGGCAGGGGTGTCGCGCACCACGCCCAGGTCGATCACCTCCACGCCCAGCCGCGTGAGCAGGCCGAACACGGTGTAGCGGTTGCTGTCGTACACCGCGCCTTCGCGGGGCGGCTCGCCCAGGCTCAGAATTTCGTCGCCGGTGGAAAAATAGGCCACGCGCAGGCGGCGGTACACCGCCACGGTTTTCAGCCCCAGACTGGCCACCAGCCCCAGCGCGGCAGGCGCCAGCAGCGCTCCTTTGGATAGCGCCACGCCGCCTTCCATGAGGTCTTCGCCCTTGAATCGGCGGTTGTCGCCCAGGTGCAGCACGTTGGCGGCAATGGTGATGTGGCCGCCATCGGCGGCGGTGGTGAACTCCTGCGGCACCACGGTGTCCAGGCCCGGGGGCATGATGGCACCGGTCATGATCTTCAGGCATTCGCCCGCGCCCACGGTGCCGGTCCAGGCCTTGCCCGCCAGCGCCGTGCCCACCACGCGCAGCGTGAGCGGCTGGCCCGCCACCAGTTGCGCGCCGGCAAAGGCGTAGCCGTCCCTGGCCGAGTTGTCGGGGGGCGGCACGCGCAGGGGCGAGACCACGTCGCGCGCCAGCACACGACCCAGGGCGTCAAAAATGCCGATCTCTTCGGTGGCCGTGACCGGCTGCACCAGCCGTTCCAGAAAGGCCGACACCTGGTCGGCGCTGAGTGCCTGGGGGTCGTAGCCCTGCAGTTCGGCGGCAATCTGTGCAATGGTTTTCATGGGGGCGTTCGCGCGGAGCGGGAGGGGGTGCAACAGGCGCACCCGGTCAGGGAATACCGGCGCTTTCAAGGCGGTGCAGCTCGTCCAGCGTGTTGGCGTTGAAGAAGGCCAGCGGGTTGTCGCCCGGCTGGTCGAAGGACACCACCACATGCGGGTGCTGCACGGTCCAGGCGTCGATCTTGCGGCCACCGGCCTGGGTGAAGGCGACCAGGCTTTCGAGCAGATCCACACGCAGCAGGCAGAACACGGGCTGGGTGCGCACGGCGGTGCCGCCCGCGCCATCGTCCTCGGGGGCGGCGGCCATGGCGATGTCGGCACCTTGGGCGTCCGCAGCGGCCGCCAGCCGCGCGGCCAGGTCCAGGGGAAACAGCGGGGTGTCGCAGGGCACGGTGAGCAGCCACGGGGTTTCGCAGCGCTCCAGCCCGGTCAGAAAGCCCGCCAGCGGGCCGGCATAGTCGGCAATCACGTCGGGCCATACGGGTGCGCCAAAGGCCTCGTAGGCGGCCAGGTTGCGGTTGGCATTGACCATGGTGGCCCCCACCTGCATCTGCAGGCGCATCAGCGTGTGCAGTGCCAGCGGCAGGCCGCGAAAATTCTGCAGGCCCTTGTCGACGCCGCCCATGCGGGAGCCGCGACCGCCGGCCAGCACGAGGCCGGTGATGTCTTTCGTTTCAATCATGTCTTTGATGGTCGTTGCCGATTCAGTGAGCGCGGCCCAGGCCAGGGCAACCCAGCAAGGGCCGCCCCGCAGCGAGGGCTGTGTCTCCCTGCCCGCGCGCAGCGCAAGAGAGTGGGGGGAAGCGGCGAAGTCGCTCCGGGGATGGTTTCATCTCATCCGCCGATGTAGCTCATCTCCACCCGGCGCGCGCCCTGCGTGGTGTCGGCCGGCAGGCTGCTGCGCAGCTCCGAATACCGGTCGGTGCGCTGCTGCCAGATGGGCGCGATGGCCGATGCAATGGCCTCGTCGCTGGCGCCGCCGCGCAGCAGGCTGCGCAGGTCGTAGCCCTGGGTGGCAAAAAGGCACAGGTACAGCCGGCCTTCGGTGGAGAGGCGCGCGCGGTTGCAGTCGCCGCAGAAGGCCTGGGTCACGCTGCTGATCACGCCCACTTCGCCCAGGGTCGGGTCGTGCTGGCCTGCAGCGTTGGCGTAGCCCCAGCGCTCGGCGGTTTCGCCGGGGCTGGTGGGGCTGAGCTGCACCAGCGGCAACTCTGCGCGCAGGCGCCCGATCAGTTCGGCGGACGGCAGCACCTCGTCCATGCGCCAGCCGTTGGTGGCGCCCACGTCCATGTATTCGATGAAGCGCAGCGTGGTGCCCGTGCCGCGAAAGTGGCGCGCCATGGGCAGGATTTCGTGGTCATTGGTGCCGCGCTTGACCACCATGTTCACCTTGATCTGCGACAGCCCCGCCGCGTGCGCCGCCTCGATGCCGGCCAGCACATCGGCCACCGGAAAATCCACATCGTTCATGCGGCGGAACACCGCGTCGTCCAGGCCGTCGAGGCTCACGGTCACGCGGTTCAGTCCCGCATCCTTGAGGGCCCGCGCCTTGCGGGCCAGCAGCGAGCCGTTGGTGGTGAGCGTGAGGTCGGGCGCGGTGCCGTCCACCGTGCGCAGCCGGGCCAGCTGGGCCACCAGTTCTTCGAGGTTCTTGCGCAGCAGGGGCTCGCCCCCGGTCAGGCGGATCTTGCGCACACCGTGGGCCAGAAACAGCCGCGCCAGCCGCGTGATCTCCTCAAAGCTCAGCAGCGCGTTGTGCGGCAGGTAGGCATGGTCCTTGTCGAACACTTCCTTGGGCATGCAGTAGTTGCAGCGGAAGTTGCAGCGGTCGGTCACGCTGATGCGCAGGTCGCGCAGCGGACGGCCCCGGGTGTCGGTCAGCAGGCCGGTGGGGGCGGCGGCCTGCGCGGGCACCCTGGCCGCCAGGGCGGCGATGCGTTGGTCCACCAGAGGAATCACACGTTCAGACATGGGGTGATTCTGCCGTATCGGCCCCGCAATTGATGGCATGCCCCTGCTGGCGAGGTTGACGGAGGTCAATGGAGCGGGTCAACGCGGGTTCATCCCGCCAATGTCCGGCGAATGGCAGTTGCTTGACATGGCGCAGGGGTCGCAGGTGGTGCGTCACAACAATCGCTGCACACAAAGTTTCAAGGAAATGACATGACGAATGCGAGGTCGATTGCGCAAGCGCTTCCCTGCCAGCGCCGGGTGGCCGTGCAGTGGGTGGCGGCAGGCATCCTGCTGCCCACCTGGGCCGGTGGGGCCCAGGCGCAAATGGCACTGTCGGGGGCCATCAACCATGCGGGAGGGTTTAGGGCACTGTCGCAGCGCATGGCCAAGGCGTATTGCCAGCAGTATTTGCAGGTGCTGCCCGAGGCTGCCAGGGACGTGCTGGGCCATGCGCGCAAAAGGGTGCAGCAGGGATCTGGCGAGCTGGCGCGCGGGCTGCAGTCGGGCCAGTGGCCCGCCGAAGTGGCGCGGCAGCTGGACGAGGTGCAAAAGCAGTTTGCACTGCTCGACCAGTTGACAGCGGCGCCCACGTCGCGGGCGGCCGTGGCGGCGGTGTCCGAGCAGTCCGACCGTACGTTGCTGGTGGCCCAGGCGGTGACCGAGTCCATCGAAAAGATGGCACGGGTGGCCAGTGTGCGGCTGGTGAACCTGGCCGGGCGCCAGCGCATGCTGTCGCAGCGCCTGGCCAAGAACTATTTTCTGGTGGCCGCCAAGGCGGACACCAAGCTGGTGCACGCGCAACTGGCGGCAGACGCCGCCGATTTCCGGCAGGCCATGCAGACCCTGATGGCCGCACCGGTCTCCACGCCCGCCATTCGTGGCGAGCTGGAACTGGCGGCCCCGCAGTGGGTGTTTTTTGAGGCGGCCCTGCGCCGGCCCGCCGACGAGCAGGGGCTGAGCGCGGTGGCCACCACCAGCGAACGCCTGCTGAGCGTGATGGACCGGCTCACCGGCCTGTACGAAGCCGCCTTCCGCGAGGTGCTGTAGCCAGGGGCTTGCCGGCAGCGCCGTCCGGGGTGGGGGCTGTGGTGTGCCGCTACACGCAGCGCGCCCCATCCACCTCGATGCACACGCCGCTGATGAAGGCGGCCTCGTCGCTGGCCAGGTACAGCGCGGCGTTGGCCACATCGAGCGCCGTGGAAAAGCGGCCCAGCGGAATGGTGGTCAGAAACTTGGCGCGGCGTGCTTCGTCCACCGGGCCGCCCGCAAACTCGGCGGCCAGGCCCGTGTCGGGATTGAACACGGGGTTGATGCAGTTCACGCGGATGTTGTCGGGGCCCAGCTCGGCGGCCATCGACTTGCTGGTGGTGATGACGGCGCCCTTGGAGCCGTTGTACCAGGTCAGGCCCGGACGGGGGCGCAGGCCCGCCGTGGAGGCAATGTTGATGAAACTGCCGCCGCCGCCCAGCCGCATTGCGGGCACGGCGTGGATGGCCGAGAGGTAGATGCTCTTGACGTTGATGGCATAGACCTTGTCGAACTCGTCCTCGCTCACTTCCAGCATGGGGCGGTTGCGGTGCGTCCAGCCGGCGTTGTTCACCACCACGTCCAGCCGGCCATGCAGGCGCATGGCTTCGTCGACCAGGGCCTTGACCTCGGCCGATTGCGTCACGTCGGCCTGGAAGAAGGCCGCCGTGCCGCCCGCCGCGATGATCTCGGCCACCACGCGCTGGCCACCGGCTTGGTTGATGTCGTTGACGATGACCTTGCCGCCTTCAGCGGCCAGGCGCTTGGCAATGCCTTCGCCAATGCCATTGCCGGCGCCGGTGACGATGATGGATTTGTGCTGCACGCGCATGGTGTTGTCTCCTTGCTTTATAAATTGGATAGCGGCTTACGCTTTATGGGTAAGCGCTCGCGCCTGCTTTTGTCTGTATCCCCCCCCCCACCACCACGCGGGCTAGGGCTGCAGCGCGGTGCGGGCGTCGTCGGCCGCGGGGGGCGGGTCCACCGGTACCGCCAGACCGTCCGGGCCGCGGCGGTAGAACTGCGGAAAATATTCCTTCACACCATTGCCGTTGAAGTCCCAGCCGGTGCACTGGCCCAGGTGGCGGGGCGGTTCGTCGGCACTGGCGGATGCAAACACCGCGGGCACCGACTGGAATGCCGCCGTGGCCAGGTTGAACAGCAGCTCGCGCAGGTGGGTGCAGCTGGCCACGCCGCCCAGGTTCTTCTGGATGGCCTGGCGCCAGCCGCGCGCCATGCTGCAGCCCACCATGGATTGCAGCGCGGGCTGGGCCTGGGGGCAGTCTTTGAGCGGGTGGGTGTCCATGGCCACGTCGATGGCCTGCACCACCAGCTGGCGGTTGACGGTGACGCGCAGCCACATGTGGTGGATGGGCTCGCCGGCACGGCGCAGACCGGCCTCGCGGAACGAGGGCGCATCGTAGGTCTTGCTGTCGTGCAGCTCGCCTTCGATGTCCCACAGCCCGTCGTCGCGTTCAAAGCCTTGGTAATGGACGCGGCGCTGGTGCCGGGCGGTGCGAGGGGCAGGGGGGCTCAGGGGCATGGAGAAAAGAAACCGTCGGGCAAAAAGGAAGGGAGGAAGGGCGAGGGCACATGCTACCGGCACACCGCCGCACCGTCTTGCGCGGGCGTGACAGGCGGGCCTGGATCAGCCGTGCCGGATCGCCACGGTCTTGAGCGTGGTGAAGCCGTGCAGCGCCTCCAGGCCCTTTTCGCGGCCGTAGCCGCTCGATTTGACGCCGCCAAACGGCAGCTCCACGCCGCCGGCGGCACCGTAATTGTTGATGAACACCTGGCCGCTGTGCACGCGCCGTGCCATGCGGAACTGGCGGGCGCCGTCGCGCGTCCAGATGCCGGCCACCAGGCCAAACTGCGTGGCGTTGGCCAGTTCCACCGCATGGTCCTCGTCCTGGAAGGCCATCGCGCTGAGCACGGGGCCAAACACTTCTTCCTGCGCCAGGCGGTGCTCCACCGGCACATCGCGCAGCAGCGTGGGGGCCTGGTAGAAGCCGGTTTCGGGCGCCTCGTCCACGATCTGGCCCTGGGCCACCATGGGGATGCCGGCCACCTGGGCGTCGGACAGAAAATCCCATACGCGCTGCTGCTGCGACTGGCGGATCAGCGGGCCCACGTCCAGGTCCATCGCGGCGGGGCCCACGCGCAGCGCTTCAAAGGCGCGGCCCAGGCGCTCCAGCAGGGGCTCGTAGATGAGCGAGTCGATCAGCACGCGCGAGCCGGCCGAGCAGGTCTGTCCCGCGTTCTGCACGATGGCGTTGATGACCACGGGCACGGCGGCGTCCAGGTCGGCATCGGCAAAGATGATCTGCGGGCTTTTGCCGCCCAGCTCCAGCGTCACGGGGCAGTGGCGCTCGGCGGCCACCTGCTGGATCAGCGTGCCGATCTTGGGGCTGCCGGTGAAGCTGATGTGCTGGATGCCCGGATGGCGCGCCAGTGCGTCGCCCACCTCGTGGCCGTAGCCAGTGACGATGTTGAGCGCACCGGCCGGAAACCCCACCTCGGCCGCCAGCTGCGCCACGCGGATCAGGCTCAGGCAGGCATCTTCGGCCGGCTTGACCACGCACACATTGCCCGCCGCCAGCGCGCCGCCCACGCTGCGGCCAAAGATCTGCATGGGGTAGTTCCACGGAATGATGTGGCCCGTCACGCCATGGGGCTCGCGCCAGGTGAGCACGCTGTAGCCATCGGTGTAGGGAATGGTCTCGCCGTGCAATTTGTCGCAGGCGCCGGCATAGAACTCGAAGTAGCGCGCCAGCGCCAGCGCATCGGCCAGGGCCTGGCGGGTGGGTTTGCCGCAGTCGCGCCGCTCCAGCGCGGTCAGCTCGTCGGCGTGCTCCAGAATTTTGACCGAGAGCTTGTGCAGCAGGCGGCCCCGGTCGGCGGGTGCCATCTTGTGCCACACGGCGTGGTAGCACTGCTGCGCCGCGCGCACGGCGGCGTCGATGTCCTCGGCCGTGCCGCGCTGGATCTCGTCGAACGGCTGGCCGTCGGACGGGTCGATCACCGGGATCGTGCGGCCAGAGGTGGAGGGAACGGGGGCATTGGCGATGAAGTGCAGTGGCATGGTCAAATTGTGCGGTAAAAGCCAGGTGTCCCTCGGGGGGTGATGTCAAAAATGGCTTTAACGCTTGTATATAAAACACTTGTAGCTATTGATGTAATAGCGTTTTGGGGGGTGCTACCCGCTGGCGGTGCCGTAGATCGTCTGAAAAACGGCGCTGGCGGGCACAAAAAAGGCCCGCCGCAGCGAGCCTGTGGGGAGCGGTGGCTGGAATCAGCCGCCGTGGAATTTCACCACCAGCGGCACGATCAGCAGCGCCACGATGTTGATGATCTTGATCAGCGGGTTGATGGCGGGGCCGGCGGTGTCCTTGTAGGGGTCGCCCACCGTGTCGCCGGTCACGGCGGCCTTGTGCGCCTCGCTGCCCTTGCCGCCGTGGTGGCCGTCCTCGATGTACTTCTTGGCGTTGTCCCAGGCGCCGCCGCCGGTGCACATGGAAATCGCCACGAAGAGGCCGGTGACGATGGTGCCCATCAGCAGCCCGCCGAGCGCCTTCGGCCCCAGCAGCAGGCCCACCACGATGGGCACCACCACGGGCAGCAGGCTGGGGATCACCATTTCCTTGATGGCGGCGGTGGTCAGCATGTCCACGGCCTTGCCGTACTCGGGCTTGCCGGTGCCGTCCATGATGCCGGGGATGGTGTTGAACTGGCGGCGCACTTCCACCACCACGGCACCGGCGGCGCGGCCCACGGCCTCCATCGCCATGGCGCCGAACAGGTAGGGGATGAGCCCGCCGATGAACAGCCCGATGATCACGAGCGGATCGCTCAGGTCAAAGCTGATGGCCCGGCCATAGCTTTCGAGCTTGTGGGTGTAGTCGGCAAACAGCACCAGCGCGGCCAGGCCCGCCGAGCCAATGGCGTAGCCCTTGGTCACGGCCTTGGTGGTGTTGCCCACGGCGTCCAGGGGGTCGGTGATGTCGCGCACGCTGCTGGGCAGCTCGGCCATTTCGGCGATGCCGCCCGCGTTGTCGGTGATGGGACCATAGGCATCGAGCGCCACCACGATACCCGCCATGCTCAGCATGGACATGGCCGCCACGGCAATGCCATACAGGCCCGCAAGCTGGTAGGCCGACAGGATGGCCAGGCACACAAAGATCACCGGCCAGGCGGTGGAGCGCATGGACACGCCCAGGCCCGCAATGATGTTGGTGCCGTGGCCCGTGGTCGATGCCTGGGCGATGTGCCGCACGGGCGAGTACTGCGTGCCGGTGTAGAACTCGGTGATCCACACCAGCGCGGCCGTCAGCACCAGCCCCGTGGCGCAGGCGCCAAACAGCTTCATCTGGCTGCCGGTGGCGGTGATGGCGTTGTCCGGCATGATCCACAGGGTGACGAAGTAGAACGCGACGAGCGACAGCACGCCCGCAATCGCCAGGCCCTTGTACAGCGCGGGCATCACGTTCTTCATGCCGGGCGATGCCTTCACGAAGAAGCAGCCGATGATGCTGGCCACGATGGACACGGCGCCCAGCGCCAGCGGGTACACCACGGCGTTGACCGGGGCGGTGGCCACCAGCAGCGCGCCCAGCACCATGGTGGCGATCAGCGTCACGGCGTAGGTCTCGAAGAGGTCGGCCGCCATGCCGGCGCAGTCGCCCACGTTGTCGCCCACGTTGTCGGCAATCACGGCGGGGTTGCGCGGGTCGTCCTCGGGGATGCCGGCCTCCACCTTGCCCACCAGGTCGGCGCCCACGTCGGCGCCCTTGGTGAAGATGCCGCCGCCCAGGCGCGCAAAGATCGAGATCAGCGACGAGCCAAAGGCAAAGCCGATCAGCGGGTTGAGCAGCACGGAGAGCTTGGCCGTGGGCGTGAGGTTGCCGTTGCCCGCCAGAAACCAGTAGAACCCGGTAACGCCCAGCAGCCCCAGGCCCACCACCAGCATGCCGGTGATGGCGCCGCCGCGAAACGCCACATCCAGCGCCGGGCCAATGCCTTGCGTGGCCGCCTGTGCCGTGCGCACATTGGCGCGCACCGACACGTTCATGCCGATGAAGCCGCAGGCGCCCGAAAGCACTGCGCCCACCATGAAGCCCACGGCCGTGGTGCCGTCCAGGAAGATGCCGATGAGAATGGCCAGCACCACGCCGACGAGGGCAATGGTCTTGTACTGGCGGGCCAGGTAGGCGGCGGCGCCGGCCTGGATGGCGGCGGCGATTTCCTGCATGCGGGCGTTGCCGGGGTCTTTGGCAAGAATCCATCCCCGGGCCCAGATGCCATAGGCCACCGCAATCAATCCACACACCACCGCCAGTATCAGAGGGGCAGTCAGCGCTGTATTTCCAGCCATTCGTCACTCCTTGAAAGATTCACTTGCACGGAAGGAAACACAACGCATCGGCGTGCTTCCGCTGCGTTGCTTCCTCGTGCCCCAGCGTACCGGAGTCGATTGGCCAACAGGGTCAATTTACAGCCAAACCCCCATTTGCAAGCCGGCAGAAAGGGGCATGTGCCTAAAATCAGGGTTAATCCCGACGCGGCATGCTGCGCGGATTGCCGTCCATCAACTTTTCATACAAGACATGTCCCTCAACAACGTCCCCCCCGGCAAGAACGTTCCCGATGCCTTCAACGTCGTCATCGAGATCCCGATGAACTCCGACCCCATCAAGTACGAGGTGGACAAGGAATCGGGTGCCATTTTTGTGGACCGTTTCATGACCACGGCCATGCACTATCCCACCAACTACGGCTATGTGCCGCAGACCCTGTCGGGCGACGGCGACCCGGTCGATGTGCTGGTGATCACGCCTTACCCCCTGCACCCCGGCGTGGTGGTGCCCTGCCGCCCCCTGGGCATCCTGATGATGGAAGACGAGGCCGGTGTGGATGGCAAGGTGATTGCCGTGCCCACCTCCAAGATCCTGCCCATGTACGACCACTGGAAGACCATCGACGACGTGAACGCCATGCGCCGCAACGCCATTGCCCATTTCTTCGAGCACTACAAGGACCTCGAAAAGGGCAAATGGGTCAAGGTGCTGGGCTGGGAAGGCATCGACGCCGCCAAGAAGGAAATCACCGACGGTATCGCGAGCTTCCAGAAGGGCGCTGCCTGAAGTTCGTTCACCGATTTCTCCGTGAAATAGGGGCTGGCGCTTTGCAGTAAAGCGCTGACAGCTATCACAATAAAAGCATGCAAACCGCCTGGTTTGCATGCTTTTTTCGCCACTGGGCAGCAAGGCGAGTGTTGCTGCAACGGCCAGGCGGGGTGCTGGGCGCGGTGGTGGATGCCGTGGCTGGTGTGGTGGCCCTTACGGCCGATGCCACCAAGCCGGCGCCGCAGTTCGCAAGCCCGGTGGATTCCGCCTTTGTCTCCGGCATCGCCGCGCTGGGTGACCGCATGCCCATCATGGTGGGCATCGCGTCCTTGCTGAGCAGCGCCGAAATGGACCTGGTGGCGCGGGTCGCGCAGTACCTGCGCACGCTGAACGGTTTCTGATCCATAAAGAACGAAGAACGGGCTCCATGGCATGTATCGGCGCTTGCGTTGGTGAGTGCACTGCGTTAATATTCATTTAAAATGAATCTTATAAGTGCCCACCCTCGCCGTTGCTCCCGCGCAGTGGGTATCACCGTATGAAACCACTCTCCACACCCGTCATGTCTGCCGCGAGCGCGGCTGCGGCCCCCACTCTCCAGGGGATGCCCCTGCTGCGGCTGGGTTTTCGCCCGTTTTATCTGGGCGCAGCCCTGGTGGCGTGCCTGGCCGTGCCACTGTGGGTCGCTTCCCTGCTGGGGTGGGTGGTGCTCGACCTTCCGGTCGCTCCCTTGCTGTGGCATGCCCATGAAATGCTGTTCGGGTTTGCCGCAACCGTCATCATCGGGTTCCTGCTCACGGCCGTGAAGGCGTGGACCGGCCTGGCCACTCCGCGCGGCGCGC
>JANJSZ010000150.1 GCA_024711405.1 Acidovorax sp. | reverse complement strand
TAGGGCGTGGTCCGGGCCAGCAGCAGGTACATGTCGGACTGGCGAAAGCGCGAGGTCCAGATCTTCTGGCCGTTGATGACGTAACCGCCATTCACCTTTTTGGCGAAGGTTTTGATGCGCAGTGTGTTGGATCCAGCGTCCGGCTCGGTCACGCCGAAGGCCTGTAGGCGCAGATCGCCCGTGGCGATGCGCGGCAGGATGGCCTGCTTTTGCGCATCGCTGCCGTGCTGCAGCACGCTGGCCATGGTGTACATCTGGGCGTGGCAGGTGGCTCCGTTGCCGCCTTGGCGGTTGATCTCTTCCAGGACCACGCAGGCATCCAGCAGGCCCAGGCCGGAGCCTCCATAGGGCTCCGGAATCAGGGCCGCGAGCCAGCCCGCCTCGGTCATGGCCGCCACGAATGCATCGGGGTAGGCCTCGCGCGCATCGCAGTCGCGCCAGTACGCATCGCCAAAGCGCTGTGCCAGTTCACCCACCGCGGCACGGATCTCCTGCTGGGTGCTCGAATACGCGAAATCCATCATGGTTCCTTGTCTTGTCGTTCAAATCTGTACGGTGCCGTTGCTCACCAGCTGCGCGATGCGTTCCTCGCTCACGCCGGCGGCGTGTAGCAGGGCCTGGGAGTCAGCACCCACGCGGGCGCTTAGGTGGCTGGCGAATTCACGTTGACCGTCGAAGCGGATGGGCGTACCGATGGCGCTCAGGGGGCGGTCCGGGCCGCCCTCCCAGGCCAAGGGGTGTGCGATGTTCACGGCCTGAACCTGCGCGTCTTGCATGACCTGCGACAAGTCATTCACCGGGCTGACCGGCACGCCTTGCGCCTCCAACCGTTCGATGACCTGGGCCGTCGGCAGCACCCCGGTGATGGCTTCGAGCGTATCGTGTACCAATTCGCGGTGCTTCACGCGTTCGGCGTTGGTGGCAAATCGTTCGTCCTCGGCCAGGGCCAGGTGGTCTAGCCCCTGCAGCAGTTTGCGAAACAGCCGGTCGTTGCCGCAGCCGATGAATACCTGGCCGTCACCGCACTGGAATACCTCGTAGGGCATGAGCATGGCAGTGGCCGAACCCATGCGGCGCGGCAGTTTGCCGCTGGCGCTGTAGTTGGCGATGGGGTTGGTCATCCAGGCCACGCCGCTCTCCAGCAGCGAGGTGTCGACGCGGCAGCCTCGGCCGCTGTCCTTGCGCTGTGACAAGGCCGCGACGATGCCCAGCGCCGACCACAGACCCGTGCCGATATCGACCATTGACACGCCCACCCGGGCAGGCGCGAGTCCCTCGTGGCCGTTGACCGACATGATGCCCGCGTAGGCCTGGATCAGTGGGTCATAGCCGGGAAAGGCGGCGCGCGGCCCGCTCGTGCCATAGGCGCTGATGGCGCAGTAGATCAGCCCGGGGCGGCTTTCGGCCAAGGCCTCGTAGCCTAGCCCGCGCTGCTCGGCGCTGCCGGGCTTGAGCGAGTGCACGAAGACGTCATCGGGCAGCAGCATGCTGACCAGCAGGGCCTGGCCCTCAGGGTCGTCCAGGTTGATCGCCAGGCTTTGCTTGCCGCGGTTGAAAGTGGCGTAGGTGGGTGACATGGCCGCGCCGATGTTGGGCGCCCAGTGGCGTGTGTCATCGCCGGCGCCAGGGCGCTCGATTTTGACCACCTCGGCGCCGAGGTCGGCCAGCACCTGGGTGCAGTAGGGCCCTGCAACGTTCTGCGTGAGGTCGATGACGCGTTGTCCTGCCAAGGGCTTCATGGGGCTTTCATTCCTGGTTTGATGGGGATTGCGTGATGCCTGCGCCCGACACATGGCGCAGCGTGACGGCGTACTGGAAGCGGTCCTGCGGATGCAGCGAATCGGTCACCTCCAGCAAGGTGCGCTGGCTGTCGTAGTACCAGCGTTGGATGCGCAGTAGGGGCTCGCGCGTTTTGCAGCGCAGCAGCGTGGCCTGCTCGCGTGTGGCGATGCTGATGCCGATGACCTGGAGCACTTCGCTGACCATGCGGCCCTGCAGGCGTTGCACCTCGATGAACACCGGCAGGCCAGACTGGCTCGACGCATCGATGGCGCCTTTGCTGACCAGGGGCACCCAGACCGAGGACAAAACGATGGGTGCCTCCTGCTCCGCCGCCGTGCGCAGCGTGCGTGCCAGGCACCAGGTCGCACCGGTGCCTGTGCCTATCCACTCCGCCGTGGGTTCGTCGAGCGAGATGTCTTTGACGTCCAGCACGCGCACCGTGGTGTTGCGCGCGTAAAGGGCCAGTTCCGAGATGGTCTGCAGCGAGTGCGAGGGCGTCGATTCGGGCCTGCGTCGCAGCACGCGCGTACCTACACCCTGGTGGCCGGCCACCAGTCCCATGGCCTGCATGTCTGCCAGCGCCGCACGCACCGTGTGGCGGCTCACGTGCAACTCGGCGCATAGCACCGCTTCTGTCGGTAGCAGCGCGCCGACGGGCCAGCGGCCACTCTCGATGCCGCGCACGAGATGTGCGCAGACGAGGCCGCGTTTGCCGGCGGGGGGGCTTGGGGGCGAAATGGGCATGCAAAAGGGGCGTACTTGTACGGACAAGTTTCGCGATCTGTGCGGTCCCATGGTGTGCGGGATAACCCGTGCTTGTCTGGTGAATGTCATACAAATCGGGGTTGTCCCGCACGGGATATGAAAGGCGGATTTTTATACTGACCTTACTGGCCTTGATGGCACCAGCTACAGGCCCGGGCACATTCGCCTACAGGGCACCTCACATCACGGAGACCACGATGATGGTCCCGGACCATCCGGTCTTTTCAGGAGCTTTCCATGTCCCTCGATCTTGAACAACCCCGACTGACCCTGGGTCGTCGCCACCTGCTTGCTCTTGGGGCTGCTTCACTGGCATCGCAGGCTTTGCCGGTGCACGCCAGCGATGCCTGGCCGGCCAAGACGATCCGCATCATCGCCGGGCAGGCCCCGGGCTCGTCGAATGACTCCACGGCACGGGCGCTGGCCGACTACCTTGCCCAGAAATTGGGCGTGTCCGTGGTGGTGGAAAACAAGCCCGGAGGCTCGGGCATGATCGCGGCCGAGAGCGTGGCGCGCTCCGCGCCCGACGGCTACACGCTGCTGATGTCTCTGCACAGCCAACTGGCGCAGGCGCCTGTCTTGCTCAAGAAGCCGCCGGTCAACACCGACAAGGATTTTTTGCCCATTGCGGCCATGGGTGTCGGTCCGGTGGTGGCCATGGTGAACAAGGACTTTCCTGCGCAGACGCTGGAGCAGGTGATTGCCTATTCCAAGAAAAAGCCGATCAACGTCGGCAACTATTCCATCGGCTCGGGCTGGCAGTTGATGTTGGCGCAATTGGCCAAAGACACTGGGGGTCAGTTCAACGTGGCCAATTACAAGGGCACTGGCGCCATGCTCATGGATCTGTACGCCGGCACCATCGACATGGGCGCGGGCTCGCTGGCGGGCATGGGCGCGGGTCTCGACAAGGGGGCGATTAGGCCCGTGGTGATTACCGTGGGCGAGCAGTCGCGCCGGCTGCCGGGCGTTCCGCGCTGGATCGATGTCGGTTTCAAGGGGTCTGCCTACGAAGATCTGGCCGAATGCAACATGCTGTTCGCGCCTGCGGGCACCTCGCCCGAGGTGACGCGGCGTCTGGCGGATTTGTTCACTGCGTCGGTGAATGATTCGCAGCGCATCAAGGCAGTGCGCGAAACACTGCACGAGGACGGCCCGGTACTGACGGGCGATGCGCTGCGCAAGTTCATCGATCGCACCTGGCCCAGTTATCGGCGCCTGACGCGCGAGCTGAATCTGGTGGTGGACTGACGGAGCGGTGGACCGTCAGGTGCCTTCGTGGCACCCCAGCAAATAGTGCAACTGTGCCCGGGCCTCGGGCCACTCAC
This sequence comes from Acidovorax sp., assembly GCA_024711405.1. Lineage (GTDB taxonomy): Bacteria > Pseudomonadota > Gammaproteobacteria > Burkholderiales > Burkholderiaceae_C > Acidovorax. The sequence goes on along the minus strand of JANJSZ010000150.1, from coordinate 1,658 downwards.
CGGCACGCATGCTGTACATCACTGTGTCGCGGATGGTGTCGTCGCGGCGCAGCGCGTGGCCGCGCAGCACGCCGTCCTTCCTGGCGCCCAGGCGCTCGATGGCGCGCTGCGAGGCGAAGTTGTAGTTGTCGGTGCGCCAGCCCACCACATGGCAGCCCAGCGTGTCGAAGGCGTGGCCCATCATGAGCAGTTTGCAGGTGGTGTTGACATGGGTGCGCTGCACGCTCCTGGCGTACCAGGTGTAGCCAATCTCCACGCGGCGCACCGCAGGCACGATGTCGTGGTAGCTGGTGGAGCCCAGGACCTTGCCCGTGGTTTCTTCGACCACGGCGAACGCAAAGCGCTGGCCCTGCTCGCGCATGGCCAGCGCGCTTTCGATGTAGGCGCGCGTGCCCTCGGGCTCGGGCACCGAGGTGATGCGCAGTTTCCACAGCTCGCCATCGGCCGCCGCAGCGGCCAGGCCTGCTGCGTGGGCGAGTGCCAGCGGTTCCAGGCGCACGCCACGGTCGCGCAGGATGACGGGTTCCACCAGCGCCATGGTCACGGTTCCGATTTCGCGCGGCGGCTGGCGCGCCAGCGCCGCGCCGCATGCAGGCCCAGGCCCCCACCCAGGCCCACCAGCACGATGCCCACCAGGCTGGCGGTACCGTAGCCCGCGGCAAAGATGTCGAAGCCCAGCAACTGGCCCAGCCAGAAGCCTGCCAGCGCGCCGCCGACAAAGCCCACGGCGTCGGATGCGCCTTCCATCAGGAGTCGTTGGGTATCGGTCATGCGAAAGATGGAGTGGGGGCGACCTGTGCTGCCAGCCGGCCCATCCGGCGCGGCGCAGCGCCCATCGGGGCGTTGCAGGCGGGATGACGGCGCTGCGCGGGGCTCATCGGTTCCTCTGGTTCATGAACACCAGCTTCTCGAACAGGCTCACATCCTGCTCGTTCTTGAGCAGCGCGCCCACCAGCGGGGGCACTGCCACCTTGTTGTCGGCGCTTTGCAGGGCCGACAGCGGAATGTCCTCGGCCACCAGCAGCTTGAGCCAGTCGAGCAGTTCGCTGGTCGAGGGTTTCTTTTTCAGGCCCGGCAGGTTGCGCACGTCGTAGAACGTCTTCATCGCCACCCCCAGCAGCTCGCTCTTGAGCGTGGGGAAGTGCACGTTGACGATCTGGCGCATCGTGTCGGCTTCGGGGAACTTGATGAAGTGGAAGAAGCAGCGGCGCAAAAACGCGTCGGGCAGCTCCTTCTCGTTGTTGGAGGTGATGAACACCAGCGGGCGGTGCTTGGCCTTGATGAGCTCGCGCGTCTCGTAGCAGTAGAACTCCATGCGGTCGATTTCGCGCAGCAGGTCGTTCGGAAACTCGATGTCGGCCTTGTCGATCTCGTCGATCAGCAGCGCCACGGGACGGTCGGCCGTGAAGGCCTGCCACAGCACGCCCTGCACGATGTAGTTGCGGATGTCCTTCACGCGCTCGGCGCTGTCCCCATCATTGAGCTGGCTGTCGCGCAGGCGGCTCACGGCGTCGTATTCATACAGGCCCTGCTGCGCCTTGGTGGTGGACTTGATGTGCCACTGCAGCAGCGGCATGTCGAGCGCCTGGGCCACCTCCTCGGCCAGCATGGTCTTGCCGGTGCCGGGCTCGCCCTTGATGAGCAGGGGGCGCTGCAGC
>JANJSZ010000061.1 GCA_024711405.1 Acidovorax sp. | reverse complement strand
GCCGCCCAGCGCCAGCGTGGGCAAGGCCGCCACCAGCGTGGTGTTGGAGTACAGCGGCGTGGCGCACAGCGAGACCGCATCGGGCCCGTAGCCATTGATGACGGCGCGCCGCACATGCGCCCAGCGCATGGCCCAGGACTGCACGATGCCCTTGGGCACGCCCGTGGTGCCCGAGGAATAGATCACGTTGAACGGCCAGTCGGGGGCGGGCGCTATCGGTGCCGGCGCCGCATCGTCGGCGGCCAGCCATTGCGACCAGGGCTCGCCCGCCTCGGGCGTGTCGTCCAGCGCCACGCAGCGCAGCGCGGCGCCCGCGCGCAGGGGCCATTGCGCGGCCACCTCGCGGTCGCGCAGCACCAGGTGCGCGCCGCAGTTGTCCAGCATGGCGCTCAGGTGCTCGGCCGTGGCCGAGGGCGCGAGCGGTGCCACGGCCACGCCCGCGCGCAGCGCGCCCAGGTAGGCCAGCACATATTCGACCGAGGTGCCGGCGCAGATGGCCACCACATCGCCCGGCTTCAGGCCGTCGCGCTGCAGGCTGCGCGCCACGCGGTGCATGCCGCCGCACAGCGCGGCATAGTCCAGGCGCTGATCTTCCAGGACCAGGGCGGTGTGGCCGGGGCGGTGCGCAGCCTGGCGCTCTATCAGTTCGGGCAGCGAACCAAAGGGCTGGGCCAACAGGTGTTCGATGTCTGCGTGCATGGTCATGGTCATTCGAGCGAGAGGCCAGCGGCCTTGACGATTTGCGCCCAGCTCTTGCGCTCCTGAGCGATGAAGGTGTCGTACTCGGCCGGTGTCTCGCCGCCGGGCACGCCGCCCAGATCGGCAAAGCGCTGGCGCACCTCGGGCGTCTGCATGGCCTTGCGTGCCGATTGCTGCAGGCGCTCGACCAGTGCGTCGGGTGTGCCGGCCGGCGCCAGCAGGCCGAACCAGGCCGTGACCTGCATGGGCACGCCGGCCTCGGTCATGGTGGGCACGTCGGGCAGCTGCGCCGAGCGCGTGCCGCTGGTGATGGCCAGCGCGCGGAACTTGCCCGACTTGATGTGCGGCATGGAACTAGGCAGGTTGTCGATCATGAAATCCACCTGCTGCCCCAGCAGCGCCGTCACGGCAGGCGCCGCGCCGGGGAAGGGCACCAGGGTCACGTCAATGCCCGCCTTCTGGCGGAACATTTCCGAGGACATGTGCGGCGACTGGCCCACGCCCGAGGTGGACACGTTCAGCCGGCGCGTCTTCGCCAGGCTGACCAGCTCCTTCACGCTGCGCACGGGCGAGTCGGCATGGACCACCAGGATGTTGGGCACCGAGATCACGTTGGTGATGCCGCGCAGGTCGCTTTCCTTGTAGCTGAGCTGCTTGTAGAGGCTGAAATTGATGGCAACGGGGCCGATGTTGCCCATCAGCAGCGTGTAGCCGTCGGGCTTGGCGCGCGCCACCTGCGCCGTGCCGATGCTGCCGCCGCCACCGCCCTTGTTCTCGACGACGATGGAGGTGCCCAGGTCCTTGCCCATCTTCTCGGCCAGCACGCGCGCCGCGATGTCGGTGGTGCCACCGGCTGCGGCCGGCACGACCATGGTGATGGGGCGTTCGGGCCAGTCGGGCCAGTCGGCCCAGGCGGCCAGAGGCAGGGTGGCCAGGGCGGCCAGCATGCAGCGTCGTAAAATCATGGGGACTCCTTGGGGGGCCTTGGCCTCGGCGAGGCCTGTGGCGCAGGAGTTCAACGATAGCCATGCCCGCCGCGATCCGCACCTAGGGTTTGGGAGCGAATGGCTTTGCCATTGGCAAAGCCCCGCTTTCGCACGCGCAAAGCAACCGTCCGGTGCAGGCAGAAAAAAAGGGCGGCCCGTAAGGGACCGCCCTTCCTGGCAAGCGCCGCAATCTTCAGGGGTACAGCCCGCGCATCTCGCGCGCATGCAGGATGCGCGTGCAGGCGACGATGAAGGTGGCGGTGCGCAGGCTCACCTTGTGCTCCTGCGCCACCTGCCAGATGCCGGCGAAGGCATCTTTCATGATGCGTACCAGGCGTGCGTTGATTTCGTCCTCGCTCCAGAAGAAGCTGGAAAAGTCCTGTACCCATTCGAAATAGCTCACCGTCACGCCGCCGGCGTTGGCGATCACGTCGGGCAGCACCAGCACGCCCTTGTCGTGGAGGATGTCGTCGGCCTCGGGGGTGGTGGGGCCGTTGGCGCCTTCGATCACCAGGCGCGCCTGGATCTTGCCGGCGTTGGTGGCGGTGATCTGGGTTTCCAGCGCCGCCGGGATCAGGATGTCACAGTTCACGCCCCAGAATGCATCGTTGTCGAGCCGGTCCGCGCCGGCGAAGCCGCCCACGCCGCCGGTTTCCTTCACATGCGCCAGCAGGGCGGGTACGTCCAGGCCCCCGTCGTGGTAGATGCTGCCGGTATGGTCCTGCACGGCCACCACGCGCGCGCCGGCCTCGGCAAACAGCCTGGCGGCCGTGCCGCCCACGTTGCCAAACCCCTGCACGGCCAGCCGCGCGCCCTCGATCTTCAGGCCGATGTGGTGCGCCGCCTCCACGCCCACGGTGTACACGCCGCGGCCGGTGGCCTCATTGCGCCCAAGCGAGCCACCCAGGTCCACGGGTTTGCCGGTGACCACGCCAGTGGCGGTTTCGCCGACGTTCATCGAATACGTGTCCATCATCCACGCCATGATCTGGCCGTTGGTGTTCACGTCGGGCGCGGGAATGTCTTTGGACGGGCCGATGATGATGCCGATCTCGCTCGTGTAGCGGCGCGTGAGGCGTTCGAGCTCACCCATCGAAAGTTTCCTGGGATCGACCCGGATGCCACCCTTGGCGCCCCCGTAGGGCACGTTCACCGCTGCGTTCTTGACCGACATCCAGGCCGACAGCGCCATCACCTCCGACAGGGTCACGTCCTGGTGAAAGCGTACGCCGCCCTTGCCCGGGCCGCGGCTGGTGTTGTGCTGCACGCGGTAACCCTCGAAGTGGGCGATGGCGCCGTTGTCCATTTCAATCGGCACGTCCACGATCAGGATGCGCTTGGGGCGCTTGAGCGTCTCCACCCAGCGCGCCAGGCTGCCCAGGTAGGGGGTGACGCGGTCCACTTGCTGCAGGTAGTTGCCCCAGGGGCCGAGGTGGCTGGCGTCGAGGTACGACGGCAGGGTGTGTGCGGTGGCAATGCTGCCGGGCGTTCCGGTGGTCGTTCCGGTGGTATTCGACATGGCGGGTTCCTTGTGGGATCAGTTCAAGGGGGTGAAGCTTATGCCTGCGGCGCCGGGCTGTCCAAGGCCGGTGTGTCACGGGGTTATGCGCCGTTTGCATAGTGTTCCCCATGCCCGGTGCGGTCTTTTTTGGAGCACTTCAAAGGAGCTGAAAACGCTTAACAGACGGGAAATACAGCCAGGAATGGCATGAAAATCAATCATTCCACCGTGAAATGCTCCAGCCCCGGGTCGCCCGGCGGATAGCGCAGGTCCAGGTTCTGCAGCACCTCGCGCAGCACGGTGGCGATCATCAGGTTGCGGTGCGTCTTGGAGTTGGCGGGCACGATGGTCCAGGGCGCCCAGGGGGTGTGCGTGGCCGCCAGCAGTGTTTCGTAGGCTTTCTGGTAGTCGGCCCACTGCTTGCGCACCGCGATGTCGCCCATGTCGAATTTCCAGTGCTTGGTGGGATCGTCCAGGCGCTCCTGCAGTCGCTCGCGCTGTTCCTCGAAGCCGATGTGCAGCATGAACTTCACAATGACCGTGCCGGTCTCGCTGAGCATGCGTTCGAAGTCGTTGATGTGGGCCAGGCGCTGGCGCTGCTGCTCGGGCGTGATCCAGTCGTTGACCACTGGCACCAGCACGTCTTCGTAATGGCTGCGGTTGAACACCGTCAGCTCGCCGGCGCCCGGCACCCGCTGGTGGATGCGCCACAGGTAGTCGTGGGCGCGCTCGGGCTCGGTGGGCGCCTTCCAGCCCACGGCATGCACCCCCAGGGCGCTCATGCTGCCGAACACGCCGCGCACGGTGCCGTCCTTGCCCGAGGCATCGGTGCCCTGCAGCAGCACCAGCAGCTTGTAGCGCCGGTCGGCATACAGCAGGTCTTGCAGCGTGTCGAGTTCGATCGCCAGGGCCTGCACGTCTTCCTTGGCCTGCGCCTTCTCGCCGTTCATGAACGGCGTGGCGTCGGGGTCGAAATCCTTCAGCGAGACCGGTTTGGCGCCGGAGCCATTGGCAGGCCGGGGCTGCCACGCGGCCCAGCGCTTGGCCAGGGCCTTGTCGTTGCTTTGAAAGGGGGATTTGCTCATGGTCGTTTTTCGGTGGGTAGGGCGGCCAGCTTGGCGCAATGCGCCGGGCCGGTCAATGCACACTTGCGGCACACATGGGCATTGAATGCTATGCAATGAATAGCTTCTGGCGCTTGCTGGATAAGCGCCGTAATCTTTTTTGGTCGTCAATCAGGCCTGTGCACCCGATGCACCCTGCTGCGCGATCAGCTGCACGAAGCGCCGCGCGCCCAGGCCCAGCGGGCGCTCTTTGGACCAGACCACGTCCACCCACAGCGCCACGCCGTTGCTGAGGTTTTCAAACGGCATCTCCACCAGTGAGCCGGCCCCGATGCGCGGCTGCACCAGCGCGCGCGGCTGCCAGCCCCAGCCCAGTCCTGCCTCGATCAGGCCCAGGGCGGCCAGGTGGCTGTCGGTGCGCCAGTGGTGGCGGGCAAACACGAAGCGTGGGTCGGTCTGCGCCAGGTCGCGGCTGGCCACCACGATCTGGCGCGTGGTGGTGAGGTGTTCCTCGCGCAGCTGGGCGCGCTCGGGCGCCTCGCCGCGGGCGGCTGCGGCCGCCCGCGCGGCGGCCAGCACCGGGTGCTGGTGCGCCATCACGGCCACCAGGGTTTCGCTGCCCACCTCCTGGAAACCCTCGCGCCCATCGATGCTGGGGCGCTCGAACGCCAGCGCCAGCTGCGCCCGCCCGCTGTGCAGGAGGGCCAGGGCATCCTCCTGCGGCGCGGCCAGCACCTCCACCTGCAGCAGCGGGTATTGCTGCGCCAGCGCGGCCAGCGGCGCCGTCCAGCGCGCTGCCAGCAGCTCGGGGGCGATGGCCAGGGTGAGGCGCTCCTCCAGGCCCTGTGTGAGCGCCAATGCCTGGGCATTGAGCTGCCGCAGCTGCGCGGCCAGCAGCCGCGCCTGCGGCTCCAGCGCCCGGGCCGCCGCTGTGGGGCGGGGCTCGCGCCCGCTGCGGTCGAACAGTTGCACGTCGAGCTCGGCCTCCAGGTGGGCGATGGTCATGCTCACGGCCGAGGGCACCCGCGACAGCGCCCGCGCTGCCGCCGAAAACGAGCCCCGGTCGAGCACCGCCAGAAATACCTGCACGCTGTCGGAAGAAAAGGCCATGGCCTGCCAATCTGTCAATAAATCTGAAATAAGCTGACTTTATATATCAGTGATTCGTACATAAAGTGCCGCCATGACCGTGCATGCACCCGTGACCCTGTCCGTTTCCTCGTCCCCCGCCGCCCCCGGCCTGCAGGGCGTGCGCCGCCGCGTGCTGTATGTGACTTTGTACGAGCTCATCGCCATTGCCGTGGCAACCTGGGGGCTGGCAGTGCTCACGGGCCAGAGTGCTGCGCACTCCAGCGTGGCATCGGTGGCCGCCTCGGCGGTGGCGGTGGTCTGGAACCTGCTGTTCAACTGGGCCTTCGAGCGCTGGGAATCGCGCCAGGCCGTGCGCGGGCGCAGCGTGCGCCGCCGCATTGCCCATGCCATCGGCTTCGAGGGCGGTCTGGTGTTCACGCTGGTGCCGCTGTTTGCCTGGTGGTTCAACGTGAGCCTGTGGCAGGCCTTCGTGATGGACCTGGCGCTCATCGTTTTCTTTCTTTGCTACACCTTTGTCTTCAACTGGGGGTTCGACCGGGTGTTCGGGCTGCCGGCATCGGCGCAGCCTGCGGCCATCTGAGCGCCGGGGCGTTCGCCCTTAAAATCCAGCCTCGCCCAAGGAGCGTTGCAGCGGCTGCCACCACCGGTGGGGCCGTCAGGCTTGGGCGCCGCATGCACCGCATGCACCGCATGCCCCATCGCAACGACGCTCACCTGTTTTTCTGCTGTTCCTGCACAGGTGAGTCGCATGTCTGAAATTTCCGTTCCCCCCATGAAGCTGTCCGGCCTGGAGCCTGTCTCCATCGGTGAGGGCACGCTGTTCGTCAACATCGGCGAGCGCACCAACGTCACGGGCTCCAAGGCGTTTGCCCGCATGATCCTGAATGGCCAGTACGAAGAGGCCCTGGCCGTGGCGCGCCAGCAGGTGGAAAACGGCGCCCAGGTCATCGACATCAACATGGACGAGGCCATGCTCGACAGCAAGGCGGCCATGGTGCGCTTTCTGCAGCTGATCGCGTCCGAGCCCGACATCGCGCGCGTGCCCATCATGGTGGACAGCTCCAAGTGGGAGGTGATCGAGGCCGGATTGCGCTGCATCCAGGGCAAGGGCATCGTGAACTCGATCAGCATGAAAGAGGGCGTGGAGAAGTTCAAGCACGAGGCCCGGCTCGTCAAGCGCTACGGCGCTGCTGCCGTGGTCATGGCCTTCGACGAGCAGGGCCAGGCCGACACCTATGCGCGCAAGATCGAGATCTGCGAGCGCGCCTACCGCATCCTGGTGGACGAAGTGGGCTTTGCGCCCGAAGACATCATTTTTGACCCCAACATCTTCGCCGTGGCCACCGGCATCGAGGAACACAACAACTACGCGGTCGATTTCATCGAGGCCACGCGCTGGATCAAGCAGCACCTGCCCGGCGCCAAGGTGTCGGGCGGCGTGTCCAACGTGAGCTTCAGCTTCCGCGGCAACG
>JANJSZ010000056.1 GCA_024711405.1 Acidovorax sp. | reverse complement strand
GCCAGCAGCTGCAGCGGGCGCGAGTAGTCACCCTCGGGCGGATCGTTGACGACCGGGTAGAACGGGTCGTTGCGCAGTGGCAAACCCAGGGCGGCCATGTGCACACGCAGCTGGTGGCGCTTGCCCGTGATGGGCGACAGGCGGTAGCGCGCCCAGTCGCCTGCCACCTCCAGCAGCTGCATGTGGGTGTGGCTGTTGGGCTCGCCGGGCACTTCCTGCATGCGAAAGAACTGGGGGCTTTCCGCCAGCCGGCTGGCGTGCTCGCGCGGGAAGGCCAGGTCCGCCCGCCAGGGGGCAATCGCGTCGTAGTGCTTGGTGATCTGGCGGTCGCGAAACAGCGCCTGGTAGGCGCCGCGCGTGCGCTGCTGCACCGAGAGCAGCACCAGCCCGGCGGTGTCGCGGTCGATGCGGTGCAGCGGTGACAGCTGCGGCAGCCCGAGCTGGCGCTTGAGCCGCACCAGCAGCGTGTTGTGCAGATAGCGGCCCGAGGGCGTCACGGGCATGAAGTGCGGCTTGTCGGCCACCACCAGGTGCTCGTCCTGGTACAGCACCGCTTCGCTGAACGGCAGCACGGGCTCCGCGGGCAGGCTGCGGTAGTAATACAGGCGCAGGCCGCCTTCGAATGGCCGCTCGGGCGCCACCGCCTGCCCGCGCTCATCCACCACCTCACCCGCCAGCATGCGCTGGCACCACGCATCGCGCGCCACCACCGGCAGGCGCTGGGCCAGAAAATCCAGCATGCTGCCCTGACCGCGCGAGGGCAGCACCACGCAACTGGGACTCACGCCGTCGCGCACGGGCAGAACATGGGGGTGGTGGGGGTTGTGCATGGCGTGCGGATTTTAGGAGGCTGTATGACAACTGCGCCAACGGGCCCTTTGGCGCGCAAGATCGGCCAAAAACCGCACGCCGCGGGCTAGCATGACGGTTCCATGACAGAACTCCCGACGGATTCCCGCACCGCGCAGGCCCCCGTGCCCGCACAGTCCTTGTCAGCGCCGCCGCCGCATCGGCGCAGGCTGCGCACGGCAGTGGGCATGGCCGGGGCGTTGGTGGGCTTGCTGCTGATCGGCGCCATCGTGCTCGGCCAGTTGAACTGGAACCATGCCAGACCCTGGCTCAACCAGACGATCAGCGACGCCACGGGCCGGTACTTTGCCGTGGAAGGCGATCTCACCGCCTCCTGGCAATGGCCGCAGCCACTCGATACGGGCTGGCGCCGCTGGGTGCCAGGCATCACGCTGCAAGGCACGCAGCTGGTCCTGCAAGACCCGCCCGGTTTTACCCGCCCCGGCAAGGCTGCCGCCCCCCGGCCGATGGCCCGCGCCGAGATGGCACGGGCATCGCTGCGCCTTTGGCCCCTGCTGGCGCGCGAAGTGGCCATTGACACCCTTGAACTCACCGGCCCTGACATCGCCCTGGCCCGCCTCGGCGATGGCCGCAACAACTGGACCCTGGAGCGCCAGCGCGCGCCGGACGACCTCACGCCACGCTGGACGGTCCACATCGATCAGCTGGTGGTGCACCAGGGGCAGCTGGCCTACGCGGATGCCGGCAGGGGCCTGGACCTGCAAGCGCACATCGACACCATCGACGAAGCAGCGCCGCCCCCCGAAGCCGGCGGCCCGGCAATGCCCGCCTCGGCCACCGCCCGCACAGCCACCGCACCGATCTACGGCGTGCGCTTTGATCTGAAAGGCACCCTGGGCAAGGCCCGCATCGCGGGCCAGGGCAAGGCAGGCCCCGTGCTCACGCTGCGCGACAAGGAAGTGAACTACCCGCTGCAATTCACCGCCAGAGCGGGCAGCGTGGAGACCGCCGTGCAAGGCATTCTGGCCAACCCTGGCGCGCTGTCGGGCATGGATCTGCAGGTGATGCTCAAGGGCGCCAGCATGGCCGACCTGTATGCGCTGACCGGCCTGGTGCTGCCAAACACGCCCGCGTTTCAGACCCGGGGCCGGCTGCAGGGCAGCCTGCAACCAGGCCAGGCGGTATGGGACTACCGCGACTTCACCGGCACCTTGGGCCAGAGCGATCTGCAGGGCAACCTGCGCTTTGTCTCGGGCGCCCCGCGCGGCAAGCTGTCGGGCAGCGTCACCTCCCGGCAGTTGCGCCTGGCGGACCTGGGCCCCGTGCTGGGCACGGCCTCCACGCCTTCCTCCAAGGCGGGCCGCAGGGGCAAGGTGCTGCCCGATGCCGCATTTGCCACCGACCGCTGGAGCGCCATGGACATGGACCTGAAATTCTCGGGCCAGCGCGTGATCCGGCCTGACAGCCTGCCGCTCGAAGACCTCAGCGTGCATGCCCTGCTGGGCGATGCGGTACTGCGCCTGGATCCCCTGCGTTTCGGCGTGGCCAGGGGCCAGATCGAATCCAGGGTGGTACTGGACAGCCGCAGCAAACCGCTGACCGCGCGCATGGACACGCGGGTGCAGAACCTGCGGCTGGCCTCGCTCTTTCCCGAGGTCGAACTCACCAGAAAAAGCCTGGGCCAGCTCGATGGCGCGCTGGCGCTCAACGGCCGGGGCAACTCGGTGGCGCAATGGCTGGGCACCAGCAGCGGCGAGGCGCGCCTGTATGTGCGCGACGGCACCCTGAGCCGCGAACTGCTGAACCGCGCAGCGCTCAACGTGGGCAGCATCGTGGTGGGCAAACTGTTTGGCCAAGACAAGGAGGTGCAACTGCGCTGCGCCGTGGCCGACCTGGCCGTGCGCGAAGGCGTGGCCACCGTGCGCACCGCCAAGCTCAGCACCAGCGAGGCCATTGTGGACGCCAGCGGCACCATCGACATGGCGCAGGAGCGCATGAACCTGCACATCCAGCCCGAATCGCTGCAGTGGAAGTTCTTCTCGCTGCGCACCCCGCTCTATGTGCGCGGCAGCTTTGCCCAGCCCGACGTGGGCGTGCAACCCGGCCCCCTGCTGCTGCGCGCCGGCGCTGCGCTTGCCGCAGTGGTGGCGGCCCCTGCAGCCCTGGCGCTGCTGCCCGTGACCGTGCCAGGCGCCGACGACGATGCGCAGTGCGCGCCTTTGCTGGCGCAGGCCACGCAGCCGGTGAAGGCGGGCCGGGCGGGCAAGCCGGCAGCGCGCTGAAAAGTAGCTGCGCTACGGTGGTGCGGCCGTATTTGCGCGATCCGATCCCTCTTGTTTGGATCGCCTGAAGCGTTTTCTGGGCAAGCGCTCCATGCCATTCTTACGCCATTTACGCCATTTCCGCCAACGGAACGGCACGCCACCGGTGGCCGGGCTCAATGGAAATCCCGGCTGCCCTGCAGCGCCTGCGCCATGCGGCCCAGCAGCGGTGTGAGGTCCTTGCAGCGCTGGGCCACCAGGTGGCGCACCACGGTCTGGCCGCCGGGGCCATGGGCGCTGCATTGCCACAGGCCCTCCACCGCCAGAAGTTGCGAGCCGAGCAGCGCCTGGCGCCAGGTCTCGACCAGCGCGGGCCAGACGATCACGTTGACCGGGCCGGTCTCGTCTTCGAGCGTGACGAACATCGTGCCCTTGGCCGTGCCGGGGCGCTGGCGCACGGTGACGATGCCGCAGGCGCGCACCTTGCGGCCGTGGGGTATGTTGTGCAGTTGCAGTGCGGTCTGCAAACGCCAGCGCGCCAGGCGCGGACGCAGCAGGGCCAGCGGGTGGCGGCGCAGCGTGAGGCCGGTGGCGGCGTAGTCGAACACAATTTCCTCCCCCTCGGGCGCGGCGGGCAGGGCCAGCGGCGCTTCGTGCACCGGTACCTCGCGCCACAGGGCGGGGGCGGTGTTCTGCGCGGCCGCCTCCCACATCTGCTGGCGCCGGTGGCCCGACAGGCTGACCAGCGCATCGGCGGCGGCCAGGGCCTGCAGATCCGGCCGGCCCAGCCGGGCGCGCAGTGCGAGGTCTTCGGTGCTGGTGAACAGCGCAGCGGCACGGGCCTGCACCAGGCGCTGCGTGGCGCTGGCCTGCAGGCCAGCGACCAGGCACAGGCCCAGGCGCACGGCCGGTTGCGGCAGTGGCGTCGTGGGCTGCCCCCTGGCGGGCCGACGGCGTTCGGCCGGGCCTTCGAGTGTGCAATCGCTGTCGCTGCAGGTCACGTCGATGGGCAACACGCGCACGCCGTGGCGGCGCGCGTCCTGCCCCAGTTGCGAGGCGGTGTAAAAGCCCATGGGCAGCGCGTTGAGCAGCGCCGCCAGAAAACACGCGGGCTCGTGGCACTTGAGCCAGCTGCTGGCATAGGCCAGCAGGGCAAAGCTGTGGGCATGGCTTTCGGGAAAACCGTATTCGCCAAAGCCGAGCATCTGCTGGAAGATGGCCTGCGCAAACGCGGGGCGGTAGCCCTTGGCCAGCATGCCTTTCACCAGGGGTTCCTCGAACCGGTGCACGCCACCCTTGCGCTTCCAGGCCGCCATGGAGCGGCGCAGGTCATCGGCCATGCCCGGCGTGAAGTCCGCCGCAATCATGGCGATCTGCATCACCTGCTCCTGAAAGATCGGCACGCCCAGCGTGCGCGCCAGGGCGGCTTCGAGCTCGGGCTTTTCGAGCTGCAGCGCCTCGCCCCTGCGCCGGCGCTCGCGCGCCTGCAGGTAGGGGTGCACCA
>JANJSZ010000037.1 GCA_024711405.1 Acidovorax sp. | reverse complement strand
GCCGCCCATTGGGCGGCTTCCAGCGGGTCCACGCCCGTGGTGCGCTGGCCGTCGGTCAGCATGATGATGGCGGCCGAGTTGTAGGAGCCGGGCGCCACGGGCGTGAAGGTCTTGGCCGGATCCTGATTGGTCACCTCGTCGAGCGAACGCGCCCGCATGGCCTGGCGCCCGCCCAGCGCGGCGATGTCGATGCCTGCGTCGGGGAACAGCGTGGCCAGCGCCAGCATGATGCCGTTGCCCGTGGCCGTGCCGCGCTGCAGCTGAAAGCTGTCGATGGCCTTGACCAGGTCTTCATGGCTCTGGGTGGGCAGCTGCGCCAGCTGGGCGCTGCCGGCAAACGCCACGATGCCCACGCGCACATGGCGCGGCAGCTCGGCGATGAAGGCCTTGGCGGCGTCCTGCGCGGCGGTGATGCGGTCGGGCTGCACGTCGGTGGCGCGCATGCTGCCCGACACATCGATGGCCAGCATGATGGTCTGTTGCTCGGAGGGCAGCGTGATGACGGCCAGCGGCCGCGCCGCCGCCAGCAGCAGGGCCACCAGCGCCAGCAGCAGGAGCGCGGGCGGGATATGGCGGCGCAGGCGCTGGCCGGGGCCGAGCGCGGCGCGCACCAGGCCAAGGCTGGGGTAGTTCAGCGCCGCCTGCTTGCGCCGGTGCAGCAGCCAGGCATACAGCAGCACCAGCAGCGGCACCGCCAGCAGCAGCCAGAGCAGGGTGGGCCAGAGAAAAACCATGGTGGGAGCTCCCAGTCTCTCAGGGGTCAGCCAGCGGCCTGCACGGCCGGCGGGCGGGGGGTGGGCTGGAAGGCGCGCAGCCGGGGCCCTGCACGGCGCTGGCGCAGGTCCATGAAGCGCAGCAGGGCGTCGATCAGGTCGTCATCGGTGCGCAGTTCCAGCGTGTCGGCGCCCGCGGCGGCCAGGCCTGCGCGCAGGGTGGCCTCGCGCTCGGCGGCCAGGCGGGCAAAACGCTGGCGAAAGCCCTGGTCGTGGGTATCGACCTGCAGCTGCTCGCCGGTCTCGGCATCGCGCAGGAGCACCAGGCCGAGGTCGGGCAGCGCGAGCTCCAGCGGGTCGAACAGGCGCACGGCCACCACGTCGTGGCGCTGCGCGAGCTGGGCCAGCGGCTTGTCCCAGCCGGGCGCGCTGATGAAGTCCGACACCACGAACACGGTGGAGCGCCGGCGGATGGCGCCCAGGCCGGCCTGCAGCAGCACATGCAGCTGGGTGCCGCCTGCGGGCTGGCCGGTGGCGGGCTGCAGCAGCTGGTGCATGAGCTGCAGCACCTGCGCGCGGCTGCTGCGCGGGGGCAGCACCGCATCCACCGCGCGTACGCCACCGCGGCCGGTGCCATACAGCAGGGCACCCACGCGGTTGCCGTGGCGGGTGAGCAGGCGCGCCAGCACCGCCACAAAGCCGGTGAGGATGTCGCGCTTGGCGTGGCCCTGCGGGCCAAAGTGGATGGAAGGGCTCAGGTCCAGCAGAAACCAGGCCGACATTTCGCGGTCTTCGGTGAACACGCGCACATGGGGCGCGTTCAGGCGCGCCGTCACGTTCCAGTCGATGTGGCGCACATCGTCGTGGGGCTGGTATTCGCGCAGGTCGGCCAGGTCCAGGCCGCTGCCGCGTACCAGGGTGCGGTAGTCGCCCTGCAGCAGGCCGTCCAGCCGCCGGATCACCTTCCATTCCAGCGCGCGCAGCAGCCGGTCGGCCTGCCCCGGCAAGGGGTGCAAGGCCTGCACGGTGGCGGTTTCAGGCGGCTTTTTGTTCATGGTGCAAAGGCCGTGCGGGCGCCGGTATCTTGGCCATGATGCGGGCAATCAACGCATCGGCGTCGAGCCCGTCCGACAGTGCCTCGTAGGACAGCGACAGCCGGTGGCGCAGCACGTCGGCGGCCAGGTCGGTCATGTCCTCGGGCAGCACGTAGGCGCGTCCGCGCAGCATGGCCAGGGCCTGGGCGCCCTCGGCCAGGCAGATGGTGGCGCGCGGGCTGGCGCCGCAGGCGATGTAGTGCGCCATGTCGCTGATGCCGTGCTGCGCGGGCGCCCGCGTGGCCGCCACCAGCTTCACCGCATACTGCAGCAGCGATGGGTCCACATACACGCTGCGGCATTCGGCCTGCAGCGCCGACAGTTGCGCCGTGGTGGCCACCGGCAGCACCTGCACGGGCGCATCGAGCGCGCGCTGGGCAATCACGAACTCCTCCTCCTCGGTGGGGTAGCCGAGCAGCACCTTCATCATGAAGCGGTCCACCTGGGCTTCGGGCAGGGCGTAGGTGCCTTCGGTCTCGATGGGGTTTTGCGTGGCCATCACCAGAAAGGGCTCGGGCACCCTGTGGGTCTCGCCGGCAATGGTCACCTGGCGCTCCTGCATCACCTCCAGCAGGGCGCTCTGCACCTTGGCGGGGGCGCGGTTGATCTCGTCGGCCAGCAGCAGGTGGGTGAACACCGGGCCCAGCGAGGTGCTGAATTCGCCCGTCTTCTGGTTGTACATGCGCGTGCCCACCAGGTCGGCGGGCACCAGGTCGGGCGTGAACTGGATGCGCTTGAAGCTGCCCTGGATGGTACGGGCCAGCGTCTTCACCGTGAGCGTTTTGGCCAGGCCGGGCACCCCTTCGACCAGCAGATGGCCCTGGGCGAGCATGGCCACCATCACGCGTTCCAGGAAGCGGTCCTGCCCGACCACGACGCGTTTGACTTCGTAAAGCACCTGCTCCATCCAGGTGGCGGTGGAGGCGGCGACAGGGGGCGTGGTGCTGTGTGTCATGGCGTCCTTGCAAAGGGTGGATGAAGGCGATGGCGGGCTAGAACGGCGGCATGCCGATGGCGGCGGCTGCGTTTTCAATGGGCACGGCAAAGCCGATGCCAATGAAGGTGCGTGCCTTGGTGGGGTTGAGGATGGCGGTGACGATGCCCACCACCTCGCCGTCCATGGTGACCAGCGGGCCGCCCGAGTTGCCGGGGTTGGCGGCGGCGTCGAACTGGATCAGGTTGGTCAGCGGACCGTTGCCCTCGGGCGAGTCGAATTCCCGTTCCAGGCCCGACACCACGCCCGCCGACGCCGACGGCCCGATGCCGAACGGAAACCCGATGGCCACCACCTGGTCGCCCGCCCGCAGGTTCTGTGTGGAGCGCAGGGGCGCGGCGGCCAGGTCGTCAGGCAGTTTGTGGGCCTGCAGCACGGCCAGGTCGTTTTCGGGCTGGACGCCGGTGACGCTGGCGGTGGTTTCCAGCCCGTCGTGGAAGGTGACGGTGATGCGGCTGGCCCCCTCCACCACATGCAGGTTGGTGAGGATGATTCCCGAATCCACGATCACCACGCCGGTGCCCACGCCGCGCTCGATCTCCGCCTTGCCGTTCTTGCTGCGCGCATAGCCCGCCACGCGCACCACCGACGGCGCCACGGCCTCCACGGCCCCTGCGGCGGGCGAGGGCAGGGTGGTGTTCTCCAGGGTGCGCAGCACGGCGGCGTCGATGTCTCCTTGCGTGATGCGGCGGGGCGCCGCGCCCGGGTGCAGCCACAGGCTGGCCAGCAGCAGCGCGGTAAGCACCACCACGGCCGCCCACAGGGCGCGCAGGCGGCGGTGCGCTGCGGTGGGGCGGGTTGCGGCGGTGGACGTCGCGCTGGGTGATGTCCCCGGTGGCGCCGGCGTGCTGGCGACCTCGGCCGCCGGTTCTGCCGGACGCCGTGGGGGGCGGGAACTGCTGTAGAGGGCGGGCCGGGGCATCCTGTCACCTTCTGGTTCCATGGCCATTTCCGTCCCCGGTGTCTTGCACGCGGTGTCCGGAGACAGCAATTCGCGCCAGGGCAACGGCGCAGGGAATTGACAGTAGCACGGATCGCCCATTTCCGCACCCGCTGGCGGACGGGCGGGTTGCCGGTTGGGGCATCATGGCGGCATGCCCTCCTGGATCGACACCCACTGCCACCTGGACGCCGCAGAGTTTGCCGCCGACCGCGACACCGTGCGCCAGCAGGCCGCCGCCGCGGGCGTGGCGCACTGCGTGATTCCGGCGGTGGAGCGCGCCAACTGGGATGCCGTGCGCCAGCTCGCGCACCACCATCGCGACAGCTACGCCCTGGGTATTCACCCCCTTTACACAGCGCGGGCAGCCGAGGCCGATCTGGCGCTGCTGGACCAGGCGCTGCAGCAGCACCGCCACGACCCGCGCCTGGTGGCCATTGGCGAGATCGGGCTTGATTTTTTTGCCGCCGGGCCGCCCCAAGGCAAAAAGCGGCCCCCTGGGGGGGCAGCGAACCCACGCAGTGAGGGAGCGTGGGGGCATGGTTCAGTCGATGGCCTCGACCCCGCGCGGCAGGAGCAGTTTTACCGCGCGCAACTGCAGCTGGCGCGCCGCTTCGATCTGCCGGTGATCCTGCATGTGCGCCGTTCGGCCGACCAACTGCTCAAGGGCCTGCGCGAAACGGCGGTGCCGGGCGGCATTGCCCACGCCTTCAATGGCAGCCTGCAGCAGGCGCAGGCGTTCATCGCGCTGGGGTTCAAGCTGGGTTTTGGCGGCGCGCTGACCTACGACCGGGCGCTGCAACTGCGCCGGCTGGCAACCGAGCTGCCCGCATCGGCCCTGGTACTGGAAACCGACGCGCCCGACATCCCGCCGCACTGGCTCTACACCCCGGCCGCGCAGCGGGCCGCCGGGCAGCCGCAGGGACGCAACGCGCCGGCCGAACTGCCCCGCATCGCCGGGGTGATGGCGGGCCTGCGCGGCCAGCCGCTGGTGGATCTGGCGCGCAGCACCTCCGCCAATGCCTGCGCGGCGCTGCCACGCCTGGCAGGTTTGCTGCAGAAAATCTGATTTTTTGGCCGCAAGCGCAATATGCAAAAGCGCTGATAGCTATTTATTTGATAGTGCTCGGATTGCATGCCTGGTTTGCGGCCAGAATCGGGCCATGAAGGAAAACAAGGTGGCTCTCGGCCACACCGATCCCAGCACCGATGCGTCCCGCCCGCTCCCGTCGCCCGGCGGCGAGCGGCTGACGGGCCTGGCGCCCGTGGTGTCCGAGGGCACGGTGGTGCTGGTGCTGGGCAGCTTTCCGGGCGCGGCCTCGCTGCGGGCAGGGCAGTACTATGCGCACCCGCAAAACCATTTCTGGCGCATCCTGCAGGCGCTCTGGCCCCAGCACCCGCTGCCGGACAGGCAAGACTATGGCCAGCGCTGCGACTGGCTGCTGGCGCGCGGGCTGGGCCTGTGGGACGTGTATGCCAGCTGCGAGCGCGTGGGCAGCCTGGACACCCGCATCCGCAACGCGCAGGTGAATGACTTTGCCGCCCTGCGCGCGCGCTGTCCCCGGCTGGCGGCCATCGCCCACAATGGCGGGGAGAGCTTCCGGCATGCGCGCAGCACCGCGCAGCTGGGGGTGCCGGTGCACCGGCTGCCCTCCACCAGCCCGGCCAACGCCTCCTGGAGTTTTGAACGTAAATTGAACGCCTGGGCCGAACTGCTGGCCCGGCATGGATTGGTGTGAATGGCCCGCAAGAAAACAACCGATATCGAACTGCCCGAAGTGAGCGTCTCCGACGACGGCGAGGTGCGCCACCTGCACCTGGGAACCCCCTGGATCCAGGGCTCCATGCGCGTGGCCGAGCCGTTCGAGATCGAACTGCAATACGTGCAGCGCATGATGGCCTGGCTGCTGTTTGTCGAGCCCGCCAGCGTCACCAAGCGCCACGCCATGCAGCTGGGGCTGGGGGCCGGGGCCATCACCAAGTTCTGCCACAAGAAGCTGCGCCTGTGCACCACGGCCATCGAGCTCAACCCCCAGGTGCTGGCGGTGTGCCGCCAGTGGTTCAAGCTGCCGCCCGACGGCCCCAAGCTGCGCGTGGTGCTGGCCGATGCGGCCGAGGAAATCCGCAACCCGATGTGGCTGGGCACCGTGGATGCGCTGGCAGTGGACCTGTACGACCACGAGGCTGCGGCGCCCGTGCTCGACAGCCCCGGTTTTTATGCCGACTGCCGCGCCCTGCTGACCGAGGACGGCTGCATGACCGTCAACCTGTTCGGCCGGGCGTCGAGCTTCGAGCGCAGCCTTAAGAGCATGGCCAGTGCCTTTGGCGAAGAGGCCCTGTGGGCCTTCAAGCCCACGCGCGAGGGCAACACCGTGGTGCTGGCCCAGCGCACGCCCAGCCGGCCCAAGCGCACCGAACTGGCCGCGCGGGCCGAGGCCATCCAGGCGCGCTGGGATCTGCCCTCGGCCAAGTGGATGCGCGTGTTCAAGCCCGTGGTGGGCTGAGGGCCTGCGCGCGTTGATGCGCCAGGACCCCGACATCATCATCGTGGGCGAGATCCGCGACCTGGAAACCGCCGAGATGGCCATCCAGGCCACCTGGTGTTCTCCACCCTGCACACCAACGACGCGCCCAGTGCCATCACCCGCATGATGGAGCGGGGTGTGCCCGCCTACCTGATCAATGCCACGCTGCTGGACGTGCTGGCCCGGCGGCTGGTGTGCACGCTGTGCAAGCAGCCCGATGCCATGGCCGATGGCATGCGCCCGCTGCGCCTGGCCGAAGGGCTGACCACTCTGGACGAGGTGAGTGCGGCGAGGCCGCTCCTCGATTGATTCCACCGGGGTAAACCCGTGTGCATCCGGGGTGCCGCAGGGCAGCGCGCGGTCATTGTGACGGGATGTAGGTGGAATCCACATCGCTTTGCGCCCACATTCCCCGCACAATCCCGTGGTTGAGATTCCGCCAAGGAGACATTCGTGAAAATCAAGAGTCAAAAAGACTTTTTTGCCGGCCTCATGTTCATGGGCGTCGGTGTGGCCTTCGCCTGGGGTGCCACGACCTACAACGTGGGCAATGGTGCCCGCATGGGCCCGGGCTATTTCCCTCTGATGCTGGGCATCTTGCTGGCCTTGATCGGCGCAGTGATCACCTTCAAGGCCACCGTGGTGGAAACCGTGGACGGCGAAAAGATCGGCAAGTGGGCCTGGAAGCCGCTGTTCTTCATCCTGGCCGCCAACTTCGCCTTCGGCATCCTGCTGGGTGGCCTGCCCAGCATGGGTATTCCGGCCATGGGCCTGATCGTTGGCATCTATGCGCTGACCTTCATCGCCAGCCTGGCAGGCAATGAATTTCACGCAAAGTCGGTGTTCATTCTTGCCACCGTGCTGGCGGTGGGCAGTTACGTGGCATTCGTCTGGGCGCTGAAGCTTCAGTTCCCGGTGTGGCCCAGTTTTATTTCCGGTTAAGTCAGGAGCACCCACACCATGGAATTGTTTGACAACCTGGCGCTCGGCTTCGGCGTCGCCTTCACGTTTCAGAACCTCGTTTACTGCTTTATCGGCTGCCTGTTGGGCACGCTGATCGGCGTGTTGCCTGGCATTGGCCCCGTGGCCACCATCGCCATGCTGCTGCCCGCCACCTATGCGCTGCCACCCGTGGCCGCGCTGATCATGCTGGCCGGTATTTACTACGGTGCGCAATACGGTGGCTCGACCACCGCCATTTTGGTGAATCTGCCGGGTGAGTCGTCGTCGGTGGTGACCGTGATCGACGGCTACCAGATGGCGCGCAAGGGCCGGGCGGGGCCCGCGCTGGCGGCTGCCGGCCTGGGCTCGTTCTTTGCAGGTTGCGTGGGCACTTTGATACTGGCGGCCTTCGCGCCTCCGTTGACTGAAGTCGCCTTCAAATTCGGCCCTGCCGAATACTTCTCTCTGATGACCCTGGGTTTGATCGGTGCCGTGGTGCTGGCTTCGGGCTCGCTGCTCAAGGCCGTGGGCATGATCGTGCTGGGGCTTTTGATTGGTCTGGTGGGAACCGACGTGAATTCGGGTGTCGCCCGCTTCGCCTTCGACATCCCTGAGCTGACCGACGGCATCGGCTTCGTGACCATTGCCATGGGTGTGTTCGGCTACGGTGAAATCATTGCCAACCTTGCGCGTCCCGACGATGACCGTGAGGTGTTCACCGCCAAGGTCGAGGGGCTGTTCCCCACCAGGCAGGATTTCAAGCGCATGTTCCCCGCGGTGCTGCGCGGCACGGCCCTGGGATCGGCTCTGGGCATCTTGCCCGGCGGCGGTGCGTTGTTGTCGGCCTTTGCCGCATACACTATCGAAAAGAAAACCAAGCTGCACCCCGGCGAAGTGCCTTTCGGTCAGGGCAACATTCGCGGTGTGGCTGCTCCCGAGGCCGCCAACAACGCCGGGTCGCAGACCTCCTTCATCCCGTTGCTGACGCTGGGTATTCCGCCCAACGCCGTGATGGCGCTGATGGTGGGGGCCATGACCATCCACAACATCCAGCCTGGTCCACAGGTGATGACCAGCAACCCCGAGCTGTTCTGGGGCCTGATCGCCTCGATGTGGCTTGGCAATGCCATGCTGGTGATCCTGAACCTGCCGCTGATCGGTATCTGGATCAAGCTGCTCACCGTGCCTTACCGCTGGCTGTACCCGTCCATCGTGCTGTTCTGCGCGGTGGGTGTTTATTCGACCAACAACAACACCTGGGATGTCTGGATGGTGGGTATCTTTGGTCTGGTGGGCTACATCTTCCACAAGCTGGGCACCGAACCTGCTCCCCTGCTGCTCGGGCTCATCCTGGGCCCGATGATGGAAGAGAACCTGCGCCGTGCGCTGCTGCTGTCGCGCGGCGACTGGAGCGTGTTCGTCACGCGTCCACTGTCGGCCGGTCTGCTGGCGGCTGCTGCCCTGCTACTGATCATCGTGCTGCTGCCTGCGGTGAAGAACAAGCGCGAAGAGGCCTTCGTCGAAGACTGACGCTGCACCCTGCTCCCGCTGTGCGGGAGCCGGCATCAAGACCAACGGCACCTTCGGGTGCCGTTGTTTTTTGGGGCGGCGGTGCAGCGAGAAGCCTGCAGGTCCGGTACACAATGGCGCACCGAGGACCGCATGCCACCATCCCATCACCCCACGCAGCATCCGCACCGGGTCATGCTGCACAACGAGATCCACGCCCGTCCGCCAGAGGCCATGGCGGCGCCGCTGGCCATTGCCCACATCGTCATGCTGGCCGATGCCGCCGGCCGCGAAGCCAGCCGCGCGCATGTGGCGGCGCTGCTGCGCGACCACCACATGGCGCTGCCCGACGCGCAGACCACGCACCTGCGCATGGATTTCGGCGCGTTCCGCATCCGCTGGGAGCTGCACACCGAATTCGTCTCCTGGACCTTCATGGTGCCCACGCCCGCCGAGGCCTTTGGCGAGCGCGAGCCCGCCAGCGCCATCGACGCGGTGCCGCGCGAATGGCTGGCCGCCCTGCCGGGGCAGTGTCTGTGCAGCCTGAACCTGTGGGTGTTGCCCACGCACCAGTTTGGCTCGGGCTCGCTGGTCAGGCATGTGCTGCACGAGGACACGCTGGTGGCCTCCACCGTGGCCGATGGCCATGGCGAGCTGTACACCGACTTTGCCATCCACGCCGATGGCTTTTCGCGCATGGTGCTGCTGGCCGGCGGCATGACGCCGCGCCGCCTGGGCCGCCTGGTGCAGCGTCTGCTGGAAATCGAGACCTACCGCATGGCCGCCCTGCTGGGCCTGCCCGCCGCGCGCGAGGCTGCCAGCGTCTTGGCCTTTGCCGAGCGCGAACTGGCCGCGCTGGCCGACGCCATCCGCACCGCCAACCGCGATGCCGAACCCGCGCTGCTCGACCGCCTGACCCGGCTGGCCGGGCAGGTCGAGAGCCAGTACGCCGCCACGCATTCGCGCTTCTCGGCCAGCAGCGCCTACTTTGAACTGCTGGACCGCCGCATCCAGGACATCGCCGAGTCGCGCCTGGCGGGCATGCAGACCATCCGCGAATTCATGGACCGCCGGCTCACGCCCGCGCGCAGCACCTGCGAATGGGCCACACGGCGCCAGGACGCGCTGTCGCAGCGCGTCTCGCGCATGAGCAACCTGCTGCGCACGCGCGTCGAGATCGAGCAGCAGCAAAGCAGCCAGGCCCTGCTGGCCACCATGAACCAGCGCCAGGACCTGCAGCTGAAACTGCAGTCCACGGTGGAAGGCCTGTCGGTGGCGGCTATTACTTACTACATCGTCGGCCTGGTGAGCTACCTGGCCAAGGGCGCGCAAAAACTGGGCTGGCCCCTGTCGCCCGAGACCACGGCGGCCGTGGCCATTCCGGTCGTGGCGCTGGGCGTGTGGTGGTCGCTGCGCCGCATGCACCACCGGATGTTCCGCGCGCACTGACCATCCGGTATCCGCCTGCAGCGGGCCGCAGGCATGCGGCCGATAATCGCCGTATGCCTTTCAGCTACACCTCCCCCTATCCCAGCACCCGCTTGCCGGTGTTCGCGCGCAACCTCTGTTCCACCTCGCACCCGCTGGCCGCACAGGCCGGTCTGCGCATGCTGCAGCAGGGCGGCAACGCGGTCGATGCGGCCGTGGCCGCCGCCGCGGCGATGACCCTGTGCGAGCCCGTCAGCAACGGCCTGGGCAGCGATGCGTTCTGCATCCTGTGGGACGGCCAGGCGCTGCACGGCCTCAACGCCTCGGGCCGCGCGCCACAGGCGTGGACGCCGGAGTATTTCCATCGCCGCTACGGCACGGGCGCGGCCACGCCGCCCCGGCGCGGCATCGATTCGGTCACGGTGCCCGGCGCCGTGAGCGCCTGGGTGGCGCTGTCGGAGCGCTTTGGCCAACTGCCCTTTGCCGATCTCATGGCGCCCGCCATCGAGATCGCCGAGCGCGGCTACCTGGTGCCCGTGGTGGTGCAGCAAAAATGGGCCGCCGCCGTGCCCGAGCTGCAGTCGCAACCCGGTTTTGCGCAGAGCTTCATGCCCTGGGGCCGTGCGCCGCAGGTGGGCGAACTGTTCCAGTTTCCGGCCGCGGCGCGTGCCTTGCGCGCCATCGGCGCTACGCGGGGCGAGGCCTTCTACAGCGGCGAAATTGCGCAGGCCATGGTCGCTTTCGCACAGGCCCAGGGTGGCAGCCTCAGTCTGGCGGACCTGGCCGCGCACCGCCCCGAATGGGTGGCGCCCATCGCCCGCAACTACCGCGGCTATACCCTGCACGAGATTCCACCCAGCGGCCAGGGCATTGCCGCGCTGATCGCGCTGGGCATCCTGGAGCAATTCGACCTGGCGAGCCTGCCGGTGGACGGGCCCGAGGCCCAGCACCTGCAGATCGAGGCCATCAAGCTGGCGTTTGCCGATGTGTACCGTTACGTGGCCGAGCCATCGTCCATGGAGGTGACCCCCGCGCAAATGCTCGATGACAGCTATCTGGCATCCCGTGCCAGACTCATCACCATGAACCAGGCGCAGGATTTTGGTGCGGGCAACCCGGTCAAGGGCGGCACCATCTACCTCACGGCCGCCGATGAGAACGGCATGATGGTGAGCTTCATCCAGAGCAACTACCAGGGCTTTGGCTCGGGCTGCGTCGAGCCCACTTATGGCATCAGCCTGCAGAACCGCGGCTTTGGCTTCAGCACCGATCCGGCTGGCACCAACCGCGCCAACCTGGTGGCACCGGGCAAGCGGCCGTTCCACACCATCATCCCGGCCTTCCTCACCCGGGACGGCCAGCCCGTGATGAGCTTTGGCGTCATGGGCGCCAACATGCAGCCCCAGGGCCACCTGCAGACGCTGGTGCGCATGATCGACCACGGCCAGAACCCGCAGATGGCCTGCGACGCGCCGCGCTGGCGCTTCAACGCGGGCCTGTCGATCAACGTCGAGGCGTCGATGCCGGCGGCCACGGTGCAGGGCCTGCAGGCACGGGGGCACCGCACCGAGGTGCTGCAGGATTCCTACCAGGATTTCGGCGCCGGCCAGTTCATCTGGCGCATGGGCGACCCCCAGGTGCACGGCTATCTGGCGGCCAGCGATGCGCGGCGCGATGGCCTGGCTGCCGGTTTCTGAATGCGTTGGCGAGAGTTTTAATAAAAAGTGCCTGAAGCCCAACACCAGAATGCGCAAGCAGCTAGAAAAAAAATAGCAACCGGCCTGTTCCTGGCCTTTTTTGGCGCCATCGCCTTCAGCGGCAAGGCCATCATCGTGAAGCTGGCGTACCGCCACGGGGTGGATGCGGTCACGCTCATCATGTACCGCATGCTGTTCGCGCTGCCCATCTTCGCCGCGATGGCCTGGTGGGCCAGCCGGGGCAGGCCGCCTTTGGCGCGCCGCGACTGGCTGGGCGTGGCGGGCCTGGGCATCACGGGCTACTACCTGGCCAGCTTTCTCGACTTTGCCGGGCTGGCCTACATCAGCGCCAGCCTGGAGCGGCTCATCCTGTACCTCAACCCCACGCTGGTGATGCTGCTGGGCTGGCTGCTGTATGGCCGCAGCATCCGCTGGGGCCAGGCGCTGGGCATGGCCATCAGCTACTGCGGCGTGGTGCTGGTGTTTGGCCTGGAGGCGCAATTGCAGGGGGCCGATGCGGCCTGGGGCGCGCTGCTGGTGTTCCTGAGCGCCGTGAGCTACGCCATCTACCTCGTGTACAGCGGCGAGATGGTGCTGCGCATCGGCGCGCTGCGGCTGGTGGGCCTGGCCACCACGGTGGCCTGCCTGTGCTGCCTGCTGCAGTTCGTGCTGCTGCGGCCGCTGAGCGCGGCCGTGGTGGCGCCCGAGGTGGTCTGGCTGTCGGTGCTCAACGCCACGCTGTGCACGGCGGCGCCGGTGCTCATGGTGATGATGGCCGTCGAGCGCATCGGTGCCGGCATGACCGCGCAGACCGGCATGGTCGGCCCGCTGTCCACCATCCTCATGGGTGTGTGGATTCTGGACGAGCCTTTCACACTGTGGGTGGCTGCGGGCACCGCGCTGGTGATGGCGGGCATCTTTGTGTTCACGCGGATGTCGCGCCGCTAGGCGGCACCGGCCCACCGGGGCATGGCGGGCGGCCACCGACCGGGCTGCCAGGCCCCTTTATGATTTGAAACGGCTGCGTGTTGCGGCCAAACATCGGGAGTTTTTATGGATCTGGGTATCGCGGGCAAATGGGCGCTGGTGTGTGGCGCCAGCAAGGGGCTGGGGTTTGGCTGCGCGCAGGCGCTGGTGCGCGAAGGGGTGAACGTGGTCATCAACGCGCGCAACGCCGATGCACTGCAGCTGGCGGCTTCCAAACTAACAGCTGCTGGCGCGGATACGGCAGGCGCCAGAGGCCAAAATGGCGCCCAGCCAGTGGTGCTGGCGGTGGCCGCCGACATCACCACCCCCGAAGGGCGAGCCGCCGTGTTGGCGGTGCCCGGCGGGCCGGGGCGCGACTTCGACATCGTGGTGACCAACGCGGGCGGCCCGCCCACGGGGGATTTCCGCGACTGGGACCGCGACGCCTGGATCAAGGCGGTGGACGCCAACATGCTCACGCCCATCGAACTCATCAAGGCCACGGTGGATGGCATGGCCGCACGAGGCTTTGGCCGCATCGTCAACATCACCTCCAGCGCGGTGAAGGCGCCGATCGACATCCTGGGTCTGTCCAACGGCGCACGCAGCGGGCTCACCGGCTTTGTGGCCGGCGCCGCGCGCAGCAAGCTGGCCGCGCAGGGCGTGACCCTGAACAACCTGCTGCCCGGCAAGTTCGACACCGACCGCCTCGCCACCACCCTGGGCGCGGCGGCCACCAAGACCGGCAAGAGCCTGGACGATGTGCGGGGTGCCCAGCAGGCGCAGATTCCGGCCGGCCGCTTTGGTACGCCCGAAGAGTTCGGTTCCATCTGCGCATTTTTGTGCAGCGTTCATGCCGGCTACATCACGGGCCAGAACCTGCTGGCCGACGGCGGAGCCTACCCGGGCGTCTTCTGAACGATGGAGCGGCGGGCCTGGGGCGCAGCGCGGCCAGCGGGCGCGGGCGTTTTGCCCCGTCGTGCAACATTTTGTTGCAAATATGCGCATTCCCATGGCCCAGCGGCTCAGGGAAACTGGTCTCCAACCCCTGGAGACTTTTACGCCATGAATGCCACCACCCCCACCTCCACCCTGTACCTCAGTGCCCCCGCGATGGCCGAGCTGATCGGCCGCAAGGGCGTGGGCCACTGCATTGCCTCGATTGCAGCCTGCATCCACGAAGATTTCCTGCGCTGGCCGCAGTTCGAGAAATCGGCGCGCACGGCCAACCATTCGCCCGACGGCGTGATCGAGCTCATGCCCATTTCGGACGCCACCACCTACACCTTCAAATACGTCAACGGCCACCCGCACAACACGCGGCGGGGCCTGCCCACCGTGATGGCTTTTGGCGTGCTGGCCGATGTGGCCACGGGCATGCCGCTATTGCTCAGTGAACTCACCTACACCACGGCCCTGCGCACCGCCGCCATGTCGGCCGTGGCCGCACGCGCCCTGGCGCGGCCGGACAGCCGGGTGATGGCCATCGTCGGCAACGGGGCGCAGAGCGAGTTCCAGGCCCTGGCGTTCCAGCACCTGCTGGGCATCACCACGCTGCGCCTGTTCGACACCGACCCGGCCGCCACCGCCAAGCTGGTTGCCAACCTCGACGGCACGGGCCTGCAGTGGACGGTTTGCACCAGCGTGGCCGAGGCCGTGCGCGGCGCCGACATCGTGACCACCCTCACCGCCGACAAGGCCCGCGCCACCATCGTCACGCCCGCCATGGTGGAGCCGGGCATGCACCTCAATGCCGTGGGCGGCGACTGCCCTGGCAAGACCGAGCTGCATGCCGACCTGTTGCGCCAGGCGAGCGTGTTTGTCGAATACACCCCGCAGACGCGCCTAGAAGGCGATATCCAGCAACTGCCGGCCGACTTTGGCGTGACTGAGCTGTGGCAGGTGCTGGCCGGCCACCAACCCGGGCGCACCCATGCCGCGCAGGTCACCGTGTTCGATTCGGTCGGCTTTGCCCTGGAGGATTTTTCCGCCCTGCGCTACATGCGCGACGCCGCCATCGAACTGGGCCTGGGCGAGCGCATTGCGCTGATCCCGGCGCTGGCCGACCCCAAGAACCTGTTTGGCGCGCTGCACCAGCCTGCTGCCACCGCCAGCCACCGCGCTCCCGCGCCGCGCACGGTGGCCTGACGGCGCTTCTGGGAAAACGCCAGGACGCTCTTTTTGAATAGCTTTTTGCCCTTACGCGGCAAGCGCTAGCGCCAATTTTCAGCGCCGCGACGAGACCACGATGCCTCCCACGATCAGCGCAAACGCCGCAGCGTGGTAGGCGCTGGGCGCTTCGCCCAGAAAGGCAGCCGACAGCAGGGCGGCAAACAGCGGCGTCAGGTTGGAAAAGAAACCCGCCACCGCAGGCCCCGCCCGCTGCACCCCGATGCCCCAGCTGCGGTAGGCCAGCAGGGCCGGTCCCAGGGCGATGAACAGCAGCGCCGCCGCGAGCGGCCAGCCCCAGTCGATGTGGGTGCGCCCCGTGGCCCACTCGGCGCTGGCCAGGGCGCCCGACCAGGCCAGGCCGAACACCATCTGCCCGGTCAGAAAAGCCGCCCAGTCGTCGCGCAGGCTGGCAGGCTCGCGGGTGCGCACCAGCATCCAGCTGTAGAACGACCACGAAATGGTGGCCAGCAGCATGAACAGATCGCCCGCCACCAGACGCAGCGCCAGCAGCTGGCTCCACTCGCCCCGGCTGAGCACGGTGACCACGCCCGTCATCGACAGGGCCGCGCCGGCCAGCTGCCGGCGGGTGACGGCAGCGCCAAAAAACAGCGCGCCCACCGCCAGCATCCACACCGGCATGCTCGAGCCCACCAGCGTCACGTTGATGGGCGTGGAGGTCTGCAGCGCCAGGTATTGCAGCGCGTTGTACAGGCCCACGCCCAGCAGGCCCAGCACGGCAAAGCGCCGCCAGTGCGGCCACAGCGGGCTGCTTTTGCGCAGCACGCGGTGGGTGAGCGGCAGCAGCAGCGCCAGGGCCAGCACCCAGCGCAGAAAATTGAGGGTGATGGGCGGCACCAGGTCATGCACCAGGCGGCCCACCACGGCATTGCCGGCCCACAGCAGCGGCGCCGTCACCAGCAGCGCCACCGTGCCGGGCGTCAGTCTTTGAGTCATGGGCTGCACTGTAGCGGTGCATTGCCAGCAAGGCTTGCAGATTCATGGCAGGATGGCCACCGTTGGTTCCACCCGTTACACCCGTTATTCAGGAGCGTTTTGTCATGAGCCTCGCCGTCCAGATCCGCCAGCATGGTGGCCCCGAAGAACTTCACCTGGTGGACGTGGCCGTGGGTGAGCCCGGTCCGGGCGAGATCCGCATTCGCCACCACGCCATCGGCCTGAACGTCATCGACGTGTACCACCGCACGGGGCTGTACCCGCTCAGCATGCCCGCCACCATTGGCATGGAGGCGGCCGGCGTGGTCGAGGCCGTGGGTGAGGGCGTCACGCACCTCCAGGTGGGCGACCGCGCCGCCTATGCCAGCCAGCCGCCCGGAGCCTATTGCGAGGTGCGCGTGATGCCCGCCAAATGCGTGTGCAAACTGCCCGACGCCATCAGCTTCGAGACCGGTGCCGCCATGATGCTCAAGGGCCTGACGGCGCAGTACCTGCTGAAGAAAACGCGGCCCGTGGAAGGTCTGCAGCCTGGCGACCATGTGCTGTTCCATGCCGCCGCCGGCGGCGTGGGTCTGATCGCCTGCCAGTGGGCCAAGGCCCTGGGCCTGCAGCTCATCGCCACGGCCGGCACCGATGCCAAGTGCCAGCTGGCGCTGGCCAACGGCGCGGCCCACGCCATCAACTACGCCACCGAGGACTTTGCCGCGCGCGTGAAGGAGATCACCGGTGGCAAGGGCGTGAAGGTGGTGTACGACTCGGTGGGCAAGGACACCTGGGACAAATCCCTCGATTGCCTGCGCCCGTTCGGCCTGATGGCCAGCTTCGGCAACGCCTCGGGCCCCGTGGCGCCGTTTGCGCCGGGCGCACTGGGGGCCAAGGGCTCGCTCTACGTCACGCGCCAGACGCTGTTCAGCCACATTGCCACGCGCGAGAGCACGCAGGCCATGGCCGACGACCTGTTCGCCGTGGTGGCCAGCGGCCAGGTGAAGATCCACATCGACCAGCGTTACCCGCTGGCCGAGGTGCAGCAGGCGCACCGCGACCTGGAGGCACGCAAGACCACGGGCTCGACCATCCTCACGCTGTGACGCGGGCGCCTGCGGCGTCTGCCGCGATTGGCTGGCCGAGGCCCGCGCGGCCGCCTGCCAACCCCCTGCGCAGGCGCGCCAGCCCCTGTGGGTGGCGGGGCAGGCCGTGGGGTCGGTGGCGGCGGGTATTCTGGATGAAATCAACCTGCAGTGCTTGTCGGGGCAGCGCTATCAGCTTCTGAATCAGGAGCGATCCGAGGGGTGCGTGTGGCACCTCGACGTGGCTCCCGACGCGGTCACGCCCGCGCTCAACTTGCTGGCGAGCGTCTTGCGCACCCAGGGGCGCTGCGGCCCGTGGCGCAACGAGCAGCTGGCTGTATGCAACGCCCATGGCGAGCGGCTGGGCACCGTGGAGCGCGGCGCCGTGCGCGTGCTGGGCATCGCCACGCGGGCCGTGCACCTGGTGGGACTGGCGCCCGATGGCCGCATGTGGGTGCAGCAGCGCGCGCGCACCAAACCCAACAACCCGGGCATGTGGGACACGCTGATGGGCGGCATGGTCTCTGCCGACGACACGCTGGACCAGGCGCTGGCGCGCGAGACCTGGGAAGAAGCGGGCCTTGTGCTGCCCGCATTGCAGGCCGTGGGGCAGGGCGTGACGTGGGGCGGTCAGGTGGATTTCAGCCGGCCCAGCCGCGAGGGCGGCGGCGTGGGCTACATGGTCGAGCGCATCGACTGGTTCCGCTGCACCGTGCCTGAAGGCATGGAGCCCCGCAACCAGGACGGCGAGGTGGAGCGGTTCGCGTTGTGGAGCCCCGCCCAGGTGCGCGAGCGCATCGCCACCGGTGACTTCACGCTGGAAGCGGCGCTGGTGCTGGGCGCCTGCTGCGGAATCTGAAGTGCCACGGGCGCTCAGGCGTGCGTCACCCAGTCGGCGTGTTCGCGCCCGCCCAGGTGCGGCAGGGTGTTGAAGGTCTGCAGCATGAGCCGCTTGGGCGACACGCTGAACTCTGTCACGGCGCTGTTGCGGATGCGCATGTTCAGCGCAATGGTCACCTCGGGTGCCGTGCCCAGTACCTCGCCCACCGCCGCCGAGATGGGACCACCGCTGCTGACCAGCAGCACGTTGTGCCCCGCATGCTGGTGGCGCACATGGTCGAGCGCGGCCCGCACGCCGCCCGAAAATTCGTCCCAGCTGGGCATGCCCTGAGGGCTGATCACCCCCGCCATCCATTGCGCCAATGCGTCGCACAGCAGGCGGAAATGCTGGCGGTAGCGCTCGGGGGTGTCGGGTTTGGCCAGCGGCTGCGGGTGGATGGCTCGGATCAGCGCCAGGCTGTCGTATTCGTTCAGACCGGGCAGCGGCAGCGGCTCGGGGCGGATCTGCAGACCCTCGGCAATGCCTTCGAGGGTTTGCGTGTGGCGCCGCAGCGTGCCGGTGAGGATGGCGTCAAACGCCTGGCCCTGGGCGCGCCAGTGTTCGCCCAGCCGCACCGCCTGTTCGCGGCCCCGCGGGCTGAGCTGGTCGTAGTCGTCGGCACCAAACGAGGCCTGGCCGTGGCGCACTAGGTAGAGGGTTCCCATGGCGCAGATTGTGGCTTTTGGGCGGGCTGCACCTTTGTCACTGCCGCGACTTGTGCTATCGAAACACGAGCAAACCCATGCACCGGTTCTCGGTCATGTGCCCCTCCGTTGCAGCTTTGCAAGTTTTGATGGATGAAACTTTATTCGACTGCTTTGACGCGACAGGCATGAAGACATAGATTGGGGTCAGATAAACAGTTTCATCGAAAGAAACTCCATGCCTTCCTCCGCACGCCCCAAAGCCGTCATCACGCATGAGCGAGGCAGTACCTCGTCGGTGGAGCGCGCCATGCGCGTGCTGCGCGTCATGTCCGAGGGCGGCGGCGTGCGCCTGACCGACATTGCGGCGGCTGCCGACCTGGACAAGGCCACCGCGCTGCGCCTGCTGGATGTGATGGCGCGCGAAGGCTTTGTGGCGCGTGACGCGAAGAGCAAGCAATTCACGCTGGGGCCCGAGCTCACGGTGCTGGGTGCTGCGGCACTGCGCCGTTTCGACCCGCGCCCCCTGGCACGGCCCAGCCTGATGCGCCTGGCCGGTGTTTTCCAGGACAGCGTGGTGCTCTCGATGCGCAGCGGTGTGGAGTCACTGTGCATCGACGTGGAAGAGGGCACCTATCCCATTCGCGCCAACTACCTCAACGTCGGCAGCCGCCGCCCGCTGGGCGTGGGTGCCGGCAGCCTGGCGCTGCTGGCCTGCCTGCCCGACGACGAGCGCGAGGCCGCGCTGGACACCCTGTCGGGCCAGCTGGAGCGCTACCCGCGCATCACCCCGGCGCTGCTGTGCGAGCGGGTGGCGCAGGCGCGCGAACGTGGCTACGCCGTGTTGCTCGACGTGGTGGTCGAGCGCATGGGCGGCATTGGCGTCGCCATCCTCGATACCGAAGGCCGCCCGGTGGCGGCACTGAGCATTGCGGCGTTGAACGAACGCATCCTCACCCGCGAGACCGCGCTGGCGCAGGCGCTGCTGCACGAGGCCACGGTGTGCCAGGTGCGCTGGGCCGAGGCCACGCGCGCCGACCGACGACCCGGAATCCCCCCCAAGGAGACACATTGATGAATGCAGCGTTACGACCGGCGTATGTGCGCGGTGCCGGTGGCACATCGTTCGGGCGACACGAAGGGCGCAGTGCGCTCGACCTGATGGATGCCGCGGCCGCGCAGGCCATCGAGAGCGCCGGCCTTGCGCGCCATCAGATCGACGGCGTGCTCTGCGGCTATGCCACCACGCTGCCGCACCTGATGCTGTCCACCCTGGTGTGCGAGCGGCTGGCGCTGCGTCCGCGCTACGCGCACGGCTTGCAGCTCGGTGGCGCTTCGGGTGCGGCCATGCTGATGGCGGCGCGCGAGCTGGTGCGTTCGGGCCGATGCCGCAACGTGCTTGTGCTGGGTGGGGAGAACCGGCTCAGCGGCCAGTCGCGCGACAGCTCCATCCAGACGCTGGCCCAGGTGGGTGACGCCGATTTCGAGGTGCCCAACGGCGCCTCCGTTCCCGCGTACTACGCGCTCATGGCCTCGGAGTACATGCAGCGCACGGGCGTCACGTCGGCCGATCTGGCCGAGTTTGCCGTGCTCATGCGCACCAACGCGGCGGACCACCCCGATGCCCACCTGCGCACCCCGGTCACGCTGCAGGAGGTGCTGGCCGCCAAGCCGATTGCCTCGCCGCTGTCGCTGCTGGACTGCTGCCCGATCTCGGATGGCGCGATGGCGCTTGTGGTGTCGGCCGACCCTGCCGCGCAGGGCGCTGTGGCCATGGTGGGCGCGGGCCAGGCCCACCGGCACCAGCACCTCACGGCCATGGAGGACGTGATGCAGTGTGGTGCGGGCGAGGCCGCGCAGCAGGCCTTTGCAGAAGCCCGGCTGGGCCTGGGCGATGTGGACTACCTCGGGATTTACGACTCGTTCACGATCACCCTGGTGATGCTGCTCGAAGAGATCGGCTTCGCACCACGCGCCGGCGCTGCCCAGCGCGCGCGCGCGGGGGAGTTTGCGCCCACCGGGCCGTTGCCCCTGAATACCCATGGTGGCCTGCTGTCGTTTGGCCACTGCGGCGTGGCAGGCGGCCTGGCGCACACCGTGGAGGCCTGGCACCAGATGACGGGCCAGGCGGGTGCACGCCAGCTCAAGCCCCCCCGCCGGGCATTCATCCATGCGGACGGCGGCGTGATGTCGTCCCACGTCAGCCTGATCTTGTCGCGCGAGGATTGAAGTGAAACGACAACCCCCTGAGACGCTTCGCGTCTTCCCCCTTCTCTCACGCTGCGCGTGGGAAGAGGGACGCAGCCCTCGCTGCGGGGCGGCCCTTGCTCGGCTGCCCTGGCTCGGGGCGCGCCGGTTTCATGCGCCATGCGTGGCGCGCAGCACTATGGATAACTGAGATGACCACCACTGCCCCCAACGCCGCGATCCCGCTGGCCTTCCCCTTTACGGACGGCCTGCGCGACGGCGTACTGCGCTACCAGCAGTGCACGGCCTGCGGCGGCGCGCAGACGCTGGCGCGCTATGCCTGCCAGCACTGCGGCGAGCGCGGCACGCTGCACTGGCGCGACGCGCAAGGCAGCGCCACCGTGCGCGCCGTCACGGTGGTGGCGCGCGCGCCATCCGATGCGTTCCGCGCGCTCGCGCCGTACACGCTGGTCATCGTGCAACTCGCCGAGGGGCCGCGCCTCATGGGCCACGCGAGCCCCGGCGTGCGCATCGGCGACCAGGTACAGGCGGGCTTCTTCGCGCACGAGGGGCGCACGCTGGTGCGCTTTGCGCCCGCGCCCTAGCATTTTTTCGCGTCTTTTCCTTTCATTGACCGGCATTCAAACGACATCACCCCAGGAGACAAGCCATGATGAACACCCCCCTTTCCCGCCTGACGTCCCGCCGCCACTGGATCGGCCTGGCCTGCGCCGCACTGTGTGCGGCGGGGGCGCCACAGGCCTTTGCGCAGGACTATCCGAACAAGCCTGTGAAGCTGGTCGTGCCCTACCCACCCGGGGGGCCCACGGACATCGTGGCGCGCGCCGTCGCGCAGAAACTGCAGGAGCGCCTGGGCCAGCCGTTTGTCATCGACAACAAGCCCGGCGCAGGGGCCAACCTGGGCGCTGAAGCCGTGGCCCGCAGCGCCCCGGATGGCTACACGCTGGTGGTGGCCACCACGGCGCATGCCATCAATCCCGCGCTGTTCGCCAAGCTCAACTACTCGCTGACCAAGGATTTCGCGCCGATCTCGCAGCTCACTGGCGGTCCGCTGGTGATTGTTGCCAACCCGGCCCTGCCGGCCAACAACGTGGCCGAGCTCATCGCGATGGCCAAGGGCAAAAGCGGCGGGCTGAACTACGGCTCGTCAGGCAATGGCCAGTCCACCCACCTCTCGGCAGAGCTGTTCAGCGCCATGGCCGGGATCAAAATGAACCATGTTCCCTACAAGGGCAGTGCGCCCGCACTCACCGACGTGATGGGCGGACAGGTCGATCTGATGTTCGACACCATGCTGTCGTCCATGCCCCACGTGAAGGGCGGCAAGCTCAAGGCCCTGGCCGTGACGAGTGCCCAGCGCTCCGCGGTGGCGCCCGAGCTGCCCACCGTGGCCGAGTCCGGCTTGCCCGGTTACGAGGCCATCGCCTGGAACGGCCTGCTGGCACCCGCTGGCACGCCCAGGGAGGTCATTGCGCGGCTGAGCACCGAGCTCAAGGCGGTGCTCGAGAGCCCCGACATCCGCCAGCGTTTCGATGCCCAGGGTTTTGCCGCGGCCTGGAGCGCGCCGGTGGCGTATGGCGCCTTTCTGCAGGCCGAAGTGGACAAATGGGCCAAGGTGGTGAAGACCTCCGGCGCAAAGATTGACTAAGGCGACGCTGAATAAGTCCCCGCGATGGCGCGTTTCGCGTCTTCCCCCTGCACAGGGGGACGCCGCCCGTGCGGCGGGGCGGCCCTTGCACGGCGGCCCTGGACTGCGCCGCGCCAGGCGCGAAGGCCGCACTCGATGAACCCCTGAGACACACGTAACTGCCATGCAAGATCTCCTTACTTCCGCCCTCGACCCGCGTTCGGTTGCCATCATTGGTGCCTCGGACAACATCCACAAGATTGGCGGGCGTCCCATCCACTACATGCAGCGCCACGGCTACCAGGGCGCGGTCTATCCCATCAATCCGGCACGCGCGGAGATTCAGGGCCACAAAAGCTACGCCACGCTCGCCGACCTGCCCGAAGTGCCGGATCTCGCCCTGGTCGTGGTGGGCGGCGACAAAACCGTGGCGGCGGTGGAGGAGTGCGCCGCGCGCGGCGTCAAGTCGGCCGTCATCATTGCCTCGGGATTCGGCGAAACCGGCCCCGCCGGGCGCGAACTGCAGGACCACATGGTGACCATGGCCCGCGCCGCCGGCATGCGCCTGTATGGCCCCAACACGCAGGGCCTGGCCAACTTCGGCACGGGCGCCATCGCGGGCTTTTCCACCATGTTCATCGAGGTGCCGCCCATGGACGGGCCCGTGGGGGTGGTGAGCCAGAGCGGCGGCATGAGTTCCATGATCTACGGCCTGGTGCGCGGGCGCGGCCTGGGTGTGCGCCATGTGCATGCCACGGGCAACGAGGCCGATGTGACCGCCGCCGAGATGGCCTGGGCCGTGGCCCACGACCCCGACGTGAAGCTGCTGCTGCTGTACCTGGAGAGCATTGCCAACCCCGAGATGCTGGCCGCCACCGCCGCCTATGCGCGCGAGCGCGACCTGCCCATCGTCGCGGTCAAGGCCGGGCGCTCGGCCAGCGGGCAGAAGGCCGCGTCGTCGCACACGGGCGCGCTGGCCAACGAGGACC
>JANJSZ010000027.1 GCA_024711405.1 Acidovorax sp. | reverse complement strand
GAAACACATTCTTTGCCAAGTCGATGCCAATGGTTGTAATCTTCATGGTGGACGCTCCTGCTGGTTCGAGTGGAAGAACTAACGTCTCCACTGTGGCACTTTCGATGCCGTTTAGGGCGGGGGCGTCCATCCCATTGGTTTACGATCTTCTGCATAGCAAAGCCAAGAAGGCCAAGTGGATGAACTGCAGACTGGTGTTCAGTAACCGCTCGCAGTTCTTCCACAATCGCCTGTTCTTCTCCAGCCACGCAAAGCTGCGCTCCACCACCCAGCGCTGGGGCATCACCTTGAACGTATGCAGTTCACTGCGTTTGGCAATCTGCACTGTGACGTGCCCGCCCAAGATGTCCTGCACGCCCTTGGCGAACGGCTTGCCCACATAGCCGCTGTCACACAGCAGCGCTTGTACCTTGCCCAGGGCAGGTTTGCAGCGCTGCAGTGCCTGCAAGGCCCCTTTGCGGTCAGTCACTTCGGCCGTGGTCACCGCAATGGCGTGCGGCAGACCTTGGGTGTCTACTGCAATGTGGCGCTTGATGCCTGAGACTTTCTTGCCCGCGTCATAGCCCTTGCTCTGCGCCGTGTCCGTGTTCTTCACGCTCTGCGCGTCCACGATCAAGAACGCGCTTGAGGCGTTGCGCCCCAGTTTCTCGCGGGCCGCGCCAACCTGATTTTTTTAAGGCCTGCTCCAGCACGCTTACTCCGTGCGGGTCAGGCTCGCTCCATTTGCGCCAGTACGCGTAGACGTTCTGCCACTTGGGAAACTCCGGTGGAAGAAACCGCCACTGGCAGCCCGTGCGCAGCAGGTACAGCACCGCGCAGAACACCTCGTACAGATCCAGCGCTACAGGCTTGGTACTGCGTCGAACGCTACGCAGCAATGGCTCAATCTCAGCGAATTTCTCTCTACTGATGTCGCTTGGGTATGGCTTTCTTTTCACCGGGCTATTGTCAGTCCCTGGAAGATCGTAAACACGTTCTAAGATAGGGCGCAGCAAACCGTTGCCAACGCCGTTCTCTTCCCGAATTTTCAACCAAGGACCCATGACATGGCTGACCTGAATGCCGCTTTCGAAGCCGCAGTGGCCCATTCCAAGAACCTCAGCGAGCGCCCCGACAACGTCACGCTGCTGAAGATCTATGCGCTGTACAAGCAGGCCACGGCGGGCGACAACACCGAAAAGAAGCCCGGCTTTTCCGACGTGGTGGCCCGCGCCAAGTGGGACGCATGGGAAAAGCTCAAGGGCACCGGTCTCGATGCCGCCAAGCAGCAGTACATCGACCTGATTGAGTCGCTGAGCTGAAGCGGTGTTTGCCCCCGAAAAAACGGCTTCAGGCCGTTTTTTCATGAGCGCCACAGGGTGGCGGCGGGCAGTGCTTCAGTCGCGCCAGGTCACGCTGTCGCCCACAGCAGCGCGCTGCGTGCGGAAAAGGTTCGCCGGATGCGCGGGGTCGGCCAGTCCGAACGAGATGCCGCAGACGATGCTGCGGTCTGGGTCAATGCCCAGCACCTCGCGCAGCACGCCGGGGTAGGCGGCCAGCGCGGCCTGCGCAATGGACGCCACGCCCAGGCCGTGGGCGGCCAGCAGAAAATTGCCCACATAGGCGCCGCAATCCACCGCACCATACAAACCCAGGGCCTCGTCGCTGCTGACGATGGCCACATGCGGGGCGCCAAACATGGTGAAGTTTTCGGCCGCCTGCCGGGCAGAGGCCTCGCGGTCACCCTTGGCGATGCCCAGGGCCTCGTAAAGACCCCAGCCGCATTGGCGCCGGCGCTCCTGGTAGACGCCCCGGTATTCGCGTGGCCAGGGCAGGTCGGGCGTGGGGGCCTGGGTGGCCACATGGGCCTGCAGGGCGCTGCGCAGGCGGGCCAGGGTGGCGCCGCTGGCGATGGTGAGCTGCCAGGGCTGCGCGTTGCACCACGAGGCCGTGCGCTGCGCGGTTGCCAGGATGCGTTCGATGGTGGCGCGCTCCAGCGCCTGCGGCAGGAAGGCGCGGCAGCTGTAGCGGGTGTGCAGCAGGGTGGACAGCGCTTCGTGGGCGGGCGTTGTTCCGGCAGGTGCTGCTGCGGGCAGCGGTGTGTTCGGTGTGGCCATCTCAGGCTTTCGGGGCCGCCGCTATGGCGGGGGTCTTCTTTTTGGCCGGTGCTGCCTTGCGTGCGCCGGGGCGGGGGGCGTTGAGCAGCGCATCGAGCTGCTCGCCGATCTCGGCTTCGATGCGCGCCTTGAAGGCGCCCAACAGGAAACCGAGCTCGGCCTTCATTTCAAACTGGATGGCATCCACCCGCAGCGTGCCGTTGATGCCGGCACGGCTGAAGTGCAGGGTGTCCTGCGTGTCGCCTTCTTCGTAGGTGCAGTCCATGTCAAACTTTTCTTCCGCCTTTTCGGCCCAGGCGCAACCGATTTTTCGGGCTTCCTCGAAGCCCAGGTGGTGTTCGCGGTGGATGTGGATGTCAGGCACCGGGGGTCTCCTTGTGGTGGGGTTGTAGTGCGCGCAGGCTCTGGTGGCGTTGCGCCGGGGGCTGCTGCGCCAGTTGTCTGACGGCATCATAAAACCGGGGCCACTGGCGGCCCTCGCGCTCGAACAGGGCTTCGAACGCGGGCACCAGCTCGTCGTAGGCGGCCTGGGCGGCAAAGCTGGCGTTGTTGGCTCGGGCCACCCAGCGGTCGTAACCTGCCAGCTGGGCGGTATTCAGGGCGGCGGGCCGTCCGTGCGGGGCCGCCAGCCAGCCGGTGCGCAGCGCAGCGTAGCCGGTGCGAAAGTCCTGCATTGCTTCTGTTTTCATGGCTGCCAGCGCTTTCTCCTCCAGCGCCAGAGCCTCTTTTTGTTCATAAATGGCCGCCAGCCGCGCCCTGGTGGCGCGCGTCAGGGCGCGGAAGGCGCTGCGCCGCCCGTTGCTTTCGGCAAAGGCCGCGCGGGCCTGCGGGCTGGCCTGCGTGGCCAGCCACTGCGCGCTGCCCAGCCGCTCCACCGCCGTGGCAAACGATTCGTTGAACAGCGTGTCGTCCGGCACATAGACCACCTGGTGCGCCAGTTCGTGGAACAGCAGGCGCACGAATTCGCCCTCGGGCCAGGCGATGAAGGTGGAGAGCAGCGGGTCGCCGCCGGCCCAGTTCATGTAACCCAGGGTGGAGTAGGCGGGCACGCCATACACCTCGACCTCCAGGCCTTGCTGCGCCAGCTGGGCGGCTTCGGCCTGGGCGTCGGCTTCGGTGAAATAACCGCGGTAGCCGATGCAGCCCGCGACCGGAAAGCACCAGCGGTGCAGCGTGAGTGCAAAGGGCGGCGCGGCCACCACGTTCCACACGGCATAGGGACGCTGGAGGTCGGCATAGCGGCGGTAGCTGGCGTTGTCGGGCAGGGCCAGTTCCGTCACCGCAAAGGCGCGGGCGCGCTGGGCCAGCTGCAGGCGTTCGCGCAGTGCGGGTGCAGTGTCGGTTCGCGCCACCCAGCGGTCGATGGGCTCGGCCGCCTGCATGATCTGCAGATGCCCCCGCACCGACTGCCAGTAGTAGCCCAGCGTGCCGCCCTGGCTGGCGCAGCCCGGCAGTGCCAGGAGCAGAAGGCTGGCCAGTGCGCAGCGTGGCAGAAACGAAAAGGGCATGCCGGCAAGGAGAGCGGGGGATGGCCCGCAGTGTAGACACAAGGCCGGCTGCCTGCGGTCTGCGGGGCCTGTCAGGAGCCTGGCGCGCGCCGTTTCTAGAATGCGCCATGACCTGTGCTGCCCCCGAACCTGCCACGCCCATGCCTGCGGGCCTGTTTGCCGACGAGGCCGGCTGCCCGCGCTGCAGCTGGTGCCAGGCCACACCGCTGTACCGCCACTACCACGACCATGAATGGGGATTCCCGGTGGTCGATGACCGGCGGCTGTTCGAAAAGCTCTGCCTGGAGGGCTTCCAGGCCGGCCTGAGCTGGCTCACCATCCTGAACAGGCGCGAGGGCTTCCGTGCGGCGTTCGCCCGGTTCGACGCTGAAGCCATTGCCGCATTCGATGCGCAGGACGTGGAGCGCCTGGTGCAGGACACCGCCATCGTGCGCCACCGCGGCAAGATCGAATCGACCATCCACAATGCCCGGCGGGCGCTGGAGCTGCGGCGCGAGTTTGGCTCGCTGGCGCATTATGTGTGGCGCTTCGAGCCGGCTGCCGCGGATCGCCCGCAGCGCATCACCCGCGAAGTGGCGCGCACCCTGGTCACCTCGCCCGCATCCGTGGCCCTGTCGAAAGACCTCAAGCAACGCGGCTGGAGCTTTGTGGGCCCCACCACCATGTACGCCTTCATGCAGGCCATGGGGCTGGTGAACGACCACCTGGAGGGGTGCCACGTCCGCGCCGCCGCACTGGATGCGCGGCAGGCTCTGGACATGCCGCGCGCCTGAAAACCGCGTGCGGCGGGGGCTGGCGGTTCAGGAGGCCGGCCGCGGGCGCAGCATCCACAGCGCCCCCAGTGCCGCCACCCCCAGCAGTGCCGTCAGCCACAGCGCTGCGGCGCCCAGGCCATCGAGCAGCATGCCAAAAAGCACCGGCGCAAAGGCCTGTGCCACGCGGGCGGGTACCATCATGAGGCCCTGGCGGGCGCCGTAGCCTGCGGGGCCGAACAGCACCAGCGGCAACGTGCCCTTGGCAATGGTCAGAATGCCGTTGCCCGCTCCGTGGAGCACGGTGAACAGCGCAGCCGCCGGCCCGCCCACCACCATCAGCAAGGCCGCGCCCACCGGGTGGGCCGCCGCCGCCAGCCGGGCCGATAGCAAGGGGTGCAGCCGGCGCAAGCAACCAAACTCCAGCAGGCGCGCAGCAACCTGGGCCGGTCCGACGAGCGCCGCCATGGCCACTGCGGCCTGCAGCGACGTGCCGCTGGCTTGCAGCAGGCGCGGCAGATGGGCCGCCATGGCCGTGCTGGTGAACCAGGTGACGGCGAAAACGAAGGACAGCAGCACGGTGGTGCGCAGGGCGTGGTCCGGGGTGGGCGATGCTGGCATGGCGGTGGTGGCGACGGGTGTGCTCACGGGTGGGGCCGGTGCCATTTCTGCGGATTCGGTGCGAGGCAGCCAGCCATTGAGCGGCAAGCCCACCAGCAGGTGCAAGGCGGCCCAGCCAACGCATGCGCCGCGCCAGCCCCAGTGCACTTCCATCCACGCCGACAGCGGCCAGCCGACGGTGCTGGCAAAGCCCGCAATCAGCGTGATGCCGGTGATGGCGCCGCGCGCGCCCTGGCCGTACAGGCGCACCAGCGTGGCAAACGCGGCTTCATACAACCCCGAGCCCATGGCCACGCCCATCAGCACCCAGGCGGCAAACAGTCCCACGGGACCCTGGGCCAGCGCCATGCCCGCGAGGCTGGCGGCAAACAGCAGGTTGGTGGCCACCAGTACCGGGCGGCCGCCATGCCGGTCAATCGCCCGGCCCGCCAAAGGGCCCAGCAAGGCCGACACGATGAGTGCCGCCGAGAACGCCGCGAATACGGTGGGCGTGGCCACACCCAGGTCACGCGCCATGGGCGCCGCCAGCATGGCCGGCAGGTAATAGGACGAGGCCCAGGCCAGGGTTTGCGCGCTGCCCAGGCGTGCCACGGTCCAGTGCCGGGACGATGGTCTCATGAGCGCCCGTGCGCCACGCCGCGCAGCCTGGGGGTGCCAAGGCTTGCCGGCGCTGCGGCTGGCGCGTCAGGCGCGCTGGCCTTTGGCATCGATGACCACTTCGCCGTCTTCCTTGGTGAAGGCGCCCTGCTGTGGCTGGGGCAGGATGTCCAGCACAGCCTCCGATGGGCGGCACAGGCGTGTGCCCTGCGGCGTGACCACGATGGGGCGGTTGAGGAGGATGGGGTGGGCCAGCATGGCATCAATGAGCTGGTCGTCCGTTACGCCGGGGGCGCCCAGGTTCAGTTCAGTGAACAGCGTTTCCTTGGACCGCACTGCGTTGATCACCGGCTGGCCGGTGGCCGCAATCAGGGATACCAGGGTTTCGCGGCTGGGCGGTGTCTTGAGGTATTCAATGACCTCTGGCTCCACACCGCTGTTGCGGATCATGGCCAGGGTGTTGCGGGAGGTGCCGCATTTCGG
The DNA here is from genome assembly GCA_024711405.1 of Acidovorax sp. Classification (GTDB taxonomy): domain Bacteria; phylum Pseudomonadota; class Gammaproteobacteria; order Burkholderiales; family Burkholderiaceae_C; genus Acidovorax. Next base: position 27,924 of record JANJSZ010000027.1, on the reverse strand, counting down.
GTTGTGATAGATGGTGACGGTGGACATGGGTGGGAAGTGTCTCAGGACGCCATGGCCGTTGCAATGGGCAGGGTTAGGCGGGCCAGCCAGGCAGTTGCCGCAGCGCGTGCAGCAGGGTGCTGCCTGCGTGGTCCAGGGTGGTGTCGTTGTGCACCTGCACGGCGGCGGCATGGGGCGTGGGCTGGAAGGCCACCGCCCGCCGGACCCGCGCTTCGATCTGCTCGGCGCTTTCGCGGCCACGGGCGGTCAGGCGCTGGCGCAGCATGTCGGGGCTGGCGGTGATGTGCACGGCGACCAGCTGCGGGTAGTGCTGCAGCGCCTGGGGCAGGTAGGCGCGTGAGCCGTTGACCAGCACCCACGTGTGCCTGGCCAGTGGTGCGAGCTCTGCGTGCCGCACCCCATAGTGCAGGCCGTTGGCCTCCCAGTGCAGGGCAAAGGTCTGGGTGTCGCGCAGCTGCCTGAAGGTGCTTTCATCCACACTTTCGTGTGCTTCGCCGCCGGCAGGCGCGGAGCGGCTGATGGTGCGCCGCGCCCAGTGCACGCGGCTGGATTCGGGCAGGTGCTGGCGCAGCCAGTCGAACAGCGAATCCTTGCCCGCGCCCGAGGGTCCCATGCAATAGACCAGCCGCCCGGTCATGCCCCCATCTCCAGGTGGTCCAGCAGCACGAAATCGGCGCCCGGGGTGGGTTCGGCGAACAGGGCCAGGCTGTTGAAGCTCAGGGGGGGCAGATCGGCAAAGAACTGTTCCGCCGCATCCTGCACCAGGGCCTGGGTGCTGGCGGCCACGGTGTCGAGCGGGCCGGTCAGCGACAGGTGAAAGCGAAACTCTTCCAGCACGAACGGATAGCCCCAGCGCAGCAGCAGCGCTTCCTGCCGGGGCGTCAGTCCGCCCGCCCGTCGGCGTGCCAGCTCGACGGGCGACAAGGGCGCCGCCAGCGGCTGCAGCTGCGTCACGCAGGCGGCGGCGGCTTCGTGGAGGGCGGCTTGCGTGGCGGGCGCTGCCATCGGCACCAGCGCCAGAAAATCGTCGAGGCGTTCGACCTGCAGGGGCGGCAGGGTGAAGGGCTGCAGGTGGCGGGCTACGGCTTGTGTGGCCTGGTGCAGCGTCAACCAGTCCACGCCGGGCGCCAGCATGAAGGGCGCTTTCAGCGTGGCGTGCCAGCCGTAACGCCGGGGCGCTGCCGTCAGGCGGTACAGGTCTTCCTGGGCTACGCCCACGATGTCCAGCTGGGGCAGGGGTTGCAGCTGCGCAGCGCAGCGGCCCAGCCAGTGGCTGCCGGCCAGCCAGCCCAGGGTGCCGGGGGCCGGGGCGAAATACACCGCGTAGCGGTGCGCGGGGGCGGTTTCAGTGCTCATGGTGTGCAATGGTCAGTTTGACGCGGTCTCCCGCGAACCAGGCGCGGGCCCATTCGATGGGGACGCCGGCGGGGTCCACATTCAGGCTCTCCACCTGCAGCACGGGGCGGCTGGCGGGCTGGCGCAGTGCGGTGGCCACCTGCGTCTCCGGCAGATCGGCGGTGATGCGGCTTTCGCGGCGGGTGTAGTCGGCCACGCCATGGGCGGCGAAGCCTGCCGTGATGGAGCCGGTCTCCCGCACCACGGCGGCCAGCCCTTCGAAGCGGGGCAGGGGGAAATAACGCTCGCTCACATGCAGCGGCTGGCCTTCGGCGTTGCCCATCACGCGCAGCACCAGCACCTTGCTGCGCACCGGCACCTGCAGGGCCCTGGCCAGTGCCGCCGTGGCAGGCACCACCTGTTCGTGCAGCACCTCCAGGCTGCCGCGCAGGCCGGCCTGCGCCAGGCCTTGTTGGTGCCGCGTGCGCTTGCCCAGCACCAGGTCCACCGCAAAGTCTTCCACGTAAGTGCCGCTGCCTTGCGTGATGCGCACCAGGCCCTGGTGGCACAGGCTGGCCAGCGAGCGGCGGATGGTGTGGCGGTTCACGCCGAACTGTTCGGCGAGCGCGTGCTCCGAGGGCAGGCGCTGGCCTGGTGGGTAAATGCCGTTGCCGATGGCCTCGGCCAGTTCGGCGGCGATGCGTGTCCAGAAGCTGTCGCGGGCCGGGCGTGGTGTCGGGGTCGATGAAACCGTGGAGGAGGTGCTGGCTGTCATGAAAACTACATGAGCGCTCTTTAAGCTGGCGCGAGTTGTTCAATTTGTCTATACAACTTTCAGGGTATCACTTTCATGTTTCAAGCCTTTGACAACCCCGGCGCTGGCAGGCCGCCCGAGCGGGCGCAATGGATGGCCTTGCTGGCCCGTGCGCCGGTCGAGCTGCTGGAGCCCGTGTTGCGCGAACACGTGGGCCGACCCGCACGCTGGCTGCGTGCCCCCGAAACCGGGCTGATGATGGTGCAGGGCCGCGCCGGTGGCACGGGCGAGCGCTTCAACCTGGGAGAGATCACGGTCACCCGCTGCGCATTGCGCGTGGAGGCAGGCGGTGGTGAAGCCACCGTGGGCGTGGCCTATGTGCTGGGGCGTTCGCAGCGCCAGGTGCATCTGGCCGCGCTGGCCGATGCCTTGCTGCAGGACCCCGCACAGCAGTCGGCGCTGGACGCCGCCCTGCTGGCACCGGTGCGCAGGCATCTGGTGGAGCTGCAGGCGCGCCGAAGGGCGCGTGCCGCCAGCACCAAGGTCGATTTCTTCACGGTGGCCCGCGAAAGCGCAGGCGATGGCGAGGAGGACACGGAATGAGCGAGCACGCGTTGTCCGCGCTGGGCGCGGGATTCTCCAGCGAAGCCCTGGGCAGCCAGGCCGTGTTCCGTGCCGTCTTGCAGGCGCTGTCGCAACCGGGCCAGCCGGTGCCCCTGGACCACGATGCCGAGTTGCCTGCGGCAGGCCATGGCGCTTCGGCCGCCGCCTTGCTGGCCCTGCTCGACAGCGATTGCACGCTGTGGCTGTCGCCCCGCCTGGCGGCCAGCAATGCGGGCCTGTGGCTGCGCTTTCACACCGGTTGCCAGCTGGTGGCGAGGCCAGAGCTGGCCCGCTTCGCCTGGGTCGCACAGGGCGATGCCCTGCCACCCCTGCCCACCTTTGCGCAGGGCAGCGACGCCTACCCCGAGCAATCGGCCACCTGCTTCATCGATGTGGAGGCCCTGACCGTCGGCAAACCGGCAGAGGGCATGTGGTGCCTGAGCGGCCCGGGCATCCGGGGCGTGCAGCAGCTGCGGGTGGGGGGCCTTCCGGCCGACTTGGAACGCCAGTGGGCCGACAACCATGCCGCCTTTCCGCGCGGCGTGGATGTGCTGCTGGCCACGACGCACCAGCTTGCGGGCCTGCCCCGCACCACCCGCATCGCGTCCGCCGTGGAGGCCCGAGCATGTACGTAGCCGTCAAGGGCGGAGAAGCCGCCATCCTCAACAGCTATCGCCTGCTGGCCGAGCAGCGCCGGGGCGACCCCGCACAGCCTGAACTGTCGGTGGCCCAGATCCGCCAGCAGCTCAAGCTGGCCGTGGACCGCGTGATGACCGAAGGGTCGGTGTACGACCCCGAGCTGGCGGCACTGGCCATCAAGCAGGCGTCGGGCGATCTGGTCGAGGCCATCTTCCTGCTGCGGGCCTACCGCGCGACGCTGCCACGCCTGGGCACCACCTGTCCGCTGGACACCGCCGCCATGGCGCTCGACCGCCGCATTTCCGCCACCTTCAAGGACCTGCCGGGCGGGCAAGTGCTGGGCCCGACCTATGACTACACCCAGCGGCTGCTGGATTTCACGCTGCTGGCACAGGGCGCGGCGATGGATGGTCCGGCCAGCGGTGCGCCGGTGGTGCCAGAGCCTGCGGCCAGCCCGCGCGTGGTGGACCTGCTGAACCAGGAGGGTCTCATGGAAACCCGGCCCGCCCCGCCGGGGGATCCGATGCCCAGCGACCTGACGCGCGAGCCCCTGCGTTTCCCGGCCGACCGCGCCACGCGGCTGCAGAACCTGGCGCGCGGTGACGAAGGCTTTTTGCTGGCCATGGCGTATTCCACCCAGCGCGGCTATGCGCACTCGCATCCTTTCGTGGGCGAGGTGCGCCTGGGTTCGGTGGCGGTGGAGATCGAACCCGAGGAGCTGGGCTTTGCGATCTCCCTGGGCGATATCGAAATCACCGAGTGCGAAATGGTGAATCAGTTCGCCGGCAGCAAGACCAGCCCGCCGCAGTTCACGCGGGGCTACGGGCTGGCGTTTGGCCACAGCGAACGCAAGGCCATGGCCATGAGCCTGGTGGACCGCGCGCTGCGGGCCGACGAGCTGGGCGAGGCCATCAATTCGCCCGCGCAGATGCAGGAATTCGTGCTCTCGCACAGCGACAGCCTGGAGGCCTCGGGCTTCGTGCAGCACCTGAAGCTGCCGCACTACGTGGATTTCCAGGCAGAGCTGGAGCTGGTGCGCAAGATGCGCGCCGCCGCCAGCGGGGCCGTTGCCGATTCCCTGCAAGGAGACGATGCATGAATGCACCCCATCACCCCGACTGTATGCCCGCCGTGATGGGACTGCCCGCCGAGGCGGCCCAGGCCCACGGACACTTCAACTTCGCCTACCTGGACGAGCGCACCAAGCGCATGATCCGCCGCGCCATCCTCAAGGCCGTGGCCATTCCCGGCTACCAGGTGCCCTTCGGATCGCGCGAGATGCCGCTGCCCTATGGCTGGGGCACCGGCGGCATCCAGGTGACGGCGGCCATCATCGGGCCGCAGGATCGCCTCAAGGTCATCGACCAGGGCTCGGACGACACGGTCAACGCCGTGAACATCCGCCGGTTCTTCGAACGCACCACGGGGGTGGCCACCACCACGCGCACCGTCGAGGCCACGCTGATCCAGACGCGCCACCGCATTCCGGAGACTCCGCTGACCGAAGGCCAGGTGCTCGTCTACCAGGTGCCCGTGCCCGAGCCCATGCAGCGGCTGGAACCGCGCGAAACCGAGACCCGTACCCTGCATGGCCTGGCCGAATACGGCCTGATGCACGTGAAGCTCTACGAGGACATCGCGCGCCACGGGCACATCGCGACCACCTACGACTACCCGGTGCTGGTGAATGGCCGCTACGTGATGTCGCCCTCGCCGATCCCGAAGTTCGACAACCCCAAGCTGCACATGAGCCCGGCCCTGCAGCTGTTCGGGGCCGGCCGCGAAAAGCGCATCTACGCCGTGCCACCCTATACGCGGGTGGAAAGCCTGGGCTTTGACGACCACCCCTTCGAGGTGCAGCGCTGGGATGCGGCCTGCGCGCTGTGCGGTGCGACCGACAGCTTTCTGGACGAGGTGATCACCGACGATCGGGGCACCCGCATGCATGTGTGCTCGGACTCCGACTATTGCCAGGAGCGCCAGGCACGGCAAGCCGATTCCGCGCAGGCACAAGGCGGTGCAGCATGAGCAGCGTGCACCTTCGTGAAGCCCAGCGTGCAGACCTGGACAACGTGCTGGCCCTGTATGCCGCCATTGAAGACAGCCCCGCTGACGTGCTGACCCTGGAAGAAGCCCAGGCCGTATGGGCCCAGTTTGCCCGCTACCCCAGCTACCGGCTGTGGGTGGCCTGCGACACAGCGGCGCACGGCGCGGTGGTGGGCACGTATGCGCTGCTCATCATGCACAACCTGGCGCACCGGGGGGCGTCCTCGGCCATCGTCGAAGACGTGGTGGTGGCACAGGACCAGCAGGGCCGTGGCATTGGCCGCCAGATGATGGCCCACGCCATGCAGCAGGCGCGCGATGCGGGCTGCTACAAGCTCGCGCTCTCGTCCAACGCCCGCCGCGCGGGCGCCCATGCGTTTTATGAATCCCTGGGCTTTGCGCAGCACGGCCTGAGCTTTGTTGTCGAGACCCTCACATGAACCACCCAGAACCTGCTGCGCCGCTGCTGAGCGTGCGCAATGTCAGCAAGCGCTATGGCGACCGTGTGGCGCTGCAGGGCGCGTCCTTTGACCTGTGGCCTGGCGAGGTGCTCGCCGTGGTCGGCGAGTCCGGCTCCGGCAAGTCCACGCTGCTCAACGCCATTGCGGCACGCAGCGCCCCGGACGAAGGCACGGTGCAGTTCCGCCAGCGCAGTGGCGCGCTGCAGGACATCTATGCCATGACCGAAGCCCAGCAGCGCCTGCTGGCCCGCACCGATTGGGGCTTCGTGCACCAGAACGCAGCGGACGGCCTGCGCATGGATGTATCGGCCGGCGCCAACGTGGGCGAACGCCTGATGGGTCTGGGCGAGCGCCACTATGGCTGCCTGCGCAGCACCGCTGCCGACTGGCTGCAGCGCGTGGAGATTGATCCGGCGCGCATCGACGACGCGCCTCGCACCTTCTCGGGAGGCATGCGCCAGCGCCTGCAGATTGCCCGCAACCTGGTCACGCAGCCCCGCCTGGTGTTCATGGACGAGCCCACCTCGGGCCTGGATGTGTCGGTGCAGGCGCGCCTGCTGGACATGTTGCGCCAGCTCACCCGGCAGATGCAGCTGGCCGCCATCATCGTCACGCACGACCTGGCGGTGGCGCGGCTGCTGGCCCACCGCATGGTGGTGATGCAGCGCGGCCGCGTGGTCGAGTCGGGCCTCACCGACCAGGTGCTCGACGACCCGCAGCATCCCTATACCCAGCTTCTCGTTTCTTCGGTATTGCAGCCATGAACCCTCCCATTCTCCAGATGAAAGGGGTGGCCAAGCGCTTCACCCTGCACCACCGGAACGGCATTGAACTGTCCGTGCTGTGCCATGTGAACCTGGCCGTCAGCCCGGGCGAGTGCGTGGTGCTCGACGGCCCCTCGGGCATGGGCAAGAGCACGCTGCTCAAGATGATCTACGCGAACTACCGCGCCAATGCCGGCAGCATCACGGTGCAGCCGCCCGGCGGCGCGGCGGTGGATGTCACCCAGGCCACGCCCCGCGCGCTGGTGCAGCTGCGCCGCGACACCATGGGGTATGTCAGCCAGTTCCTGCGCGTGATTCCCCGGGTGTCGGCGCTGGACGTGGTGGCCGAACCGTTGGCCGAGGATGCCCACGATGACATTGCCGCGCTGGAGGCGGCGCGCGACCAGGCACGCCAGTGGCTGGAGCGCCTGCGCATTCCCGAGCGCCTGTGGCACCTGCCGCCCGCCACCTTTTCGGGCGGCGAGCAGCAGCGCATCAACATCGCGCGCAACATGATCAAGCCCAAGCCGCTGCTGCTGCTCGATGAGCCCACGGCATCGCTGGACGCGGCCAACACCGAAACCGTGATTGCCCTGATTGGCGAGGCGGTGGCGCGCGGAGCCGCCTTGGTGGGCATCTTCCACGACGCCCATGTGGGTGCCGCCGTGGCCACGCGCCGCGTGAATGTGGGCGATTTCCGGGGGACGGCGGCATGAGCGCCATGGTCTTCAAGAACGCCCGTCTGGTGCTGCCGGGCGAGGTGGTGCACGGCGCTTTGCGGGCAGATGCTGGGCGCATCGCGTCGATGGACACCGGAGCCACCTCGGCATTGGAAGGTCTTGACCTGGGTGGCGACTACCTGATGCCGGGCCTGGTGGAGGTGCACACCGACAACTTCGAGCGCCACCTCATGCCCCGGCCCAAGGTGCAATGGGCCGAGATGCCCGCGCTGCTCGCGCACGACGCCGAGATCGCCGCCGCCGGCATCACCACGGTGCTGGATGCCCTGGGGGTGGGCGAGGCGGATGCGGACAGTCTGCGCGGCAGCGCCTGGAACCGCGTGCTCGACACCATCGACACCTGCACCGAGCGCAATCTGCTGCGGGCCGACCACCACCTGCATGTGCGCTGCGAACTGCCCGCACCCAACACCATCGCGCTGTTCGAGCCCTTCCACGGGCACCCACGCCTGTCGCTGATCTCGCTGATGGACCATACGCCCGGCCAGCGCCAGTGGGAAGACATCGAACAGGCGCGCACCTACTACACCGGCAAGAAGGGCTGGAGCGCCGAGAAGTTCGAGCGCCAGGTAGAGCATGCCGCTGCGCTGCAGGCGCAATATGCCGAGCCGCACCGCGCCTACTTCGTGGATTACTGCCGCACGCACGGCATCTCGCTGGCAAGCCACGACGACACCACGGTGGCGCATGTGGCGCAGGCCCATGCCGAGGGGGCTGCAATGTCGGAGTTCCCGACCACGCTGGCAGCTGCACGCGCTGCGCATGAGCGTGGCCTGCTCACCGTCATGGGCGGCCCCAACGTGGTGCGCGGTGGCTCGCACTCGGGCAATGTGGCGGCGGCCGATCTGGCGTGCCAGGGGCTGCTGGACATTCTTTCGTCCGACTACGTGCCCGGCAGCCTGCTGAGTGCGGTGATGCGCCTGGTGCACGACGGCATCCTTCCCCTGCCGCAGGCCGTGGCCACCGTCACGCGCAACCCGGCCCGCTCGGCCGGCATGGCCGACCGGGGCGAACTGGCGCCGGGGCTGCGCGCGGACCTGGTCCAGGTGCACATGGCCGAACTGTCGGATGGATCGCTGCAGGCCGTGGTGCGCGGGGTGTGGCGCGAGGGCATCCGGGTGCTCTGAGGCTCTTTTCTGACACCCAAATTTCTTGCAACTGTCAAAACCATGTCACGAGGCAACCGCACACTGGGTTGTCTATACGACTTGAGGGCCATGTGATGTCTATAGCGCTTCGCATACAGCAACTGAACAAGCATTTTGCCAATGGCAAGCACGCCTTGCGCGACATCCATCTGACCGTGCAGCGTGGCGAGATGGTGGCCCTGATCGGTGCATCCGGTTCTGGCAAATCGACCCTGCTGCGCCACGTGGCCGGGCTGGTGGTGGCCGATGGCGCCAGCGATTCACTGATCGAGGTCGACGGCCGCTGCGTGCAGCAGGGTGGTCGCATCCACCGCGACATTCGCCAGGTGCGGGCGCAGGTGGGTTTCGTGTTCCAGCAGTTCAACCTGGTGGACCGTTTGCCGGTGCTGATGAATGTGCTGGTGGGCCTGTTGCACCGCACGCCGCGCTGGCGCGGCTGGCTGCGGCTGTTCAGGCCGCACGAACGCGCGTTGGCGCTGGAGGCGCTGGCCCGTGTCGGCATTGCCGACTGCCACGCCCAGCGCGCCTCCACCCTGTCGGGCGGGCAGCAGCAGCGGGCCGCCATTGCCCGCACCCTGGTGCAGGGCGCCAAGGTGGTGCTGGCCGACGAGCCCATCGCCTCGCTAGACCCCGAGTCTTCGCGCAAGGTCATGGACATCCTGGCGCGCATCAACCGCGAAGACGGCAGCACGGTCATCGTGTCGCTGCACCAGGTGGATGTGGCCATCAAATACTGCCCCCGCGTGGTGGCACTGCACCAGGGCCGCGTGGTGTACGACGGCCCGTCCGCTGCCCTCACCCCCGGGCTGCTGCGTGAGCTCTATGGCGTGCAGGCCGACGAGATCCTGGCGGGTGCGAACCCTTTGCCTTCGGTTGCCGCGCCTGCCGTTTCGCCGGTTGCCGGCTGGATGCCACCCCTGGCCCAGGCGGCCTGATCCCTTTCCTTCGCTCTTTCCATTCACGGGAGTTTTCATGATCAAGAAACTGTGCGCAGCCATGGCCCTGGGCCTGGGCATGACGGGGGCCTTTGCCCAGGACATCAACTTCGGCATCATCTCCACCGAGGCCACGCAGAACCTCAAGGCCGACTGGCAGCCCCTGCTGGACGACATGGCCCAGCAGACCGGCTTCAAGATCAAGGCGTTCTTTGCGCCCGACTATGCCGGCATCATCGAAGGCATGCGTTTCAACAAGGTGCAGGTGGCCTGGCTGGGCAACAAGTCGGCCATGGAAGCCGTGGACCGCGCCAACGGCGAAGTGTTTGCCCAAATGGTCAACGCCGATGGCACGCAGGGCTACTACTCGCACCTCATCGTGCACAAGGACAGCCCCCTGGCCACGCTGGATGACGTGCTCAAGAACAGCAAGTCGCTGAGCTTCGGCAACGGTGATCCCAACTCCACCTCGGGCTTCCTGGTGCCGGGCTACTACGCCTTCGCACGGAACAAGGTCGACGTGAAGACGCATTTCAAGATCGTGCGCAGCGCCAACCATGAGACCAATGCCCTGGCCGTGGCCAACAAGCAGGTTGATGTGGCCACCAACAACAGCGAAAACCTCGGCAAGATCCAGGAACGGCAGCCCGAGAAGTTCAAGGACATCAAGATCGTCTGGACCTCGCCCCTCATCGCGCTCGATCCCCTCGTGATGCACAAGGACATGCCCGAGGCCACCAAGACGAAGATCAAGAACTTCTTCTACAACTACGCCAAGACCGCCCCCCGCGAGAAGGAGGTCGTGATGAAGATCTCCAAGCTGTCGGGCTTCAAGCCGTCGAGCAATGCGCAACTCACCCCGATCCGCCAGCTCGACCTGTTCGGCAAGCGCAACAAGATCGAAGCCGACAGCACACTGGCCGAGACCGAGAAGAAGACCCGCCTGGCCGAGATCGACCAGCAGCTGGCGTCCCTGAAGTAAAGCGTTCCACTCTTGTGCCGGCGGTGGGCTGACAACAGCAGTTGTTGCCCACCGCCCCGGTGATTTCAGGTATATCCATGTCTTCTGCCCTGACCCCTTCGCTCACCCACCTGGCCCAGGCCACCGCGCCCAAGCGCAGCCTGGGCTGGTACCTGTCCTGGGGCATTTTTCTGGTGCTGCTGGCCGCTTCATGGAAGGGCGCCGACATGCGCCCTCTGGACCTGTTGCAGGACTCGGGCAACATGGCACGGTATGCGGCAGAGTTCTTTCCACCCAACTTTGCGCAGTGGCAGCTGTATGTGCAGGAGATGCTCGTCACCTTGCAGATCGCGCTGTGGGGCACGGCCCTGGCAGTGCTGACCGCCGTGCCTCTGGCGTTGCTGGCCTCGTCCAACATCGTGCCGTGGTGGGTGTACCAGCCGATGCGCCGCGTGCTCGATACCTTCCGCGCCATCAACGAAATGGTCTTTGCCATGCTGTTCGTGGTGGCCGTGGGCCTGGGGCCTTTCGCGGGCGTGCTGGCGCTGTGGATCCATACCTCGGGCACGCTGGCCAAGCTGTTTTCCGAGGCGGTGGAGGCCATCGACCCCCAGCCCGTGGAAGGCATCCGCTCGACCGGGGCGAGTGCCTTGCATGAAATCATCTATGGCGTGATTCCGCAGGTGATGCCACTGTGGATTTCCTTCACGCTCTACCGCTTCGAGGCCAACGTGCGTTCCGCGTCGGTGGTGGGCATGGTGGGCGCCGGGGGTATTGGCGTGGTGCTGTGGGAAATCATCCGTGGCTTTCAATATGCCGAAACCTGTGCGGTGATGCTCATCATTGTGGTGACCGTGAGTGCCATCGACCTGGTGTCTGCGCGCGTTCGCAAGGCCCTGGTGTAACGCCACCACTGGAGCCCCCATGGCTTTGACCCTGATCGATATTTCGCAGGTGCTGGTGACCCGCGGCAAGGAGCAGTATGGCCGCGAAGCCGTCAGCCAGCTCGAGCACGCGTTGCAGTGCGCCCACCTGGCCGAACTGGCCGGTGAAACGCCGGAAACCGTGGCCGCGGCGCTGCTGCATGACATTGGACACCTGTTGGCGCCAGGCGGTGGGGCGGCAGACCGTGCGGGCCACGATGATCTGCACCAGTATGTGGCGCTGCCTTTCCTGCGGGCCCTGCTGCCACGCGCCGTGCTGGAGCCCGTGCGGCTGCATGTCGATGCCAAGCGCTACCTGTGCACCATGGAACAAGGGTACTGGGAAGCACTGTCGCCTGCTTCCCGGCAAAGCCTGGAGCTGCAAGGGGGTGCGTATTCGGTGGACGAGGCCGTGCAATTTGCCTCCCAGCCATTCGCCAGCGAAGCCATCCGGCTGCGCCGCTACGACGATGCCGCCAAGGTGCCCGGCCGTGCGACGCCCGCGTTCGGGTATTTCATGGGTGCGCTGGCAACGGTCACCGCGCGGCATGCGCTGGCCAGTCAGGTGCCTGGCGCCGCATCCGCCTGACGAAGCCGTCGCTCAGGGCGGCAGCGCGCTTCGCGCTTCGCTCGGCGTGGGCCGATGGCGTCGGCCCGCCATGGGCCATGCATCGGGGCCTGCCGTATCCGAACGGCGAGGCTCCGACGCGCGCATCGGCGTCCTGGAGGGGCCTGGCGTGGAGGAAATCCAAGGCAAAAACATCGCACCCCTGCTGCCGCCCTGGCGCGTGATCGGCCCGTGTCGGCGGCCGGCGAGCGCCGCCGCCCAGGCAGGGTGTTGACGTGCCGGCCGTCCGCTTCAAGAATGCACAACCATGAAACACTTGCTGCGCATCCTGGAGGGGCGGCTGGAGGCGCTGCCGGTCCGCATGGCGGTTCAGTTGCCGGCGGGGCAGCGGCTGGGGGCACGCAACGCGGCCGTCACGCTCCGGTTTCGGGACCGCATGGCGCTGGTGGCGTTGGCCACGGGCGAGATCGGGAACGTCGGCGCAGCGATTGTCGAGGGCAAGGTGGCGCTGGAAGGCAGCATGCGCGAATTGATGGCCGCTGCCGCCGGGTTGCTGGCAACCAGCCCGGTGCAAGACCCGCACCAGCACTGGTGGCACCGTGTGCTGGCGCGCGCAAGATCGATGGCGGCGCACACGCTCCAGCACGATGCCCGCCATGTGCGGTTCCACTATGACCTGTCGGATGATTTCTATGCCCTGTGGCTGGACCCGCGCAGGGTGTATTCGTGTGCCTATTTTTGCGACCCCGGCATGACGCTGGCGCGCGCGCAGGAGGCCAAGCTGGATCTGATCTGCCGCAAGCTGCGCCTGCAGCCGGGTGAGCGCTTTCTGGACATTGGCGCTGGCTGGGGGGCGTTGCTGCTGTGGGCGGCGGAGCACTATGGCGTGGACGCGACCGGCATCACCCTGTCGCGCAACCAGCATGCGCATGTGCAGCAGCTCATCACGGCGCGCGGGCTCCAGGGGCGCGTGCGCATGCAACTGTGCGACTACCGTGAGCTGCAGGCCGGGCAGCCTTTTGACAAGGTGGCCTCTGTCGGCATGTTCGAGCATGTCGGGCGTGCGAAGATGAACGCCTACTTTGTCGCCGTGCGCAACCTCCTGCGTCCGGGAGGCTTGCTGCTCAACCACGGCATCACCGCCGGCGGTGTGGACAACGTCCAGCTGGGCGCCGGCATGGGCGATTTCATCGAGCAGTACATTTTCCCGGGCGGCGAGCTGCTCCACGCCAGCGCCGTGCTGCACGACCTGGCGCAGGCCGGACTGGAGATGGTGGACACCGAGAATCTGCGGCCCCATTACGCCCGCACGCTGTGGGCCTGGTCCGATGCGCTGGAAGCCGTGCTGGAGCCCGCCCGCCAGGTGCTGCAGCAGCAGGCCACCGCCGGGCAAGCGGACAAGACGCTGCGCGCCTATCGCCTGTATCTGGCGGGCAGCGCGCTGGGGTTTGAGCGCGGCTGGATGGCATTGCACCAGATACTGGCAGTGCGCCCCGATGGCGACATGGGCTCTGGCACGATGACCGGCGCACAATCGGCGTATCCGTTCACGCGCGCTTACATGTACACCAAGGACTCCACTGCATGCTCTATAAATTCAAGTCCCGATCAGCCCCCGATCTGATCATGCTCGAACCCCACGGGCGCCAGATCCTTCAGATCATTGGCAAGGCCCCAGGCACCAGCGGCATCATCACGGCCGCACAGATCCCTGGTGCCCTGGCTGCGCTGGAAGCTGCCGTTGCCGCCGACGAAGCCCTTGCCGCCGCTGCACAGGAACAGGTCGACGAGGATGGCGTGGAGCGCCCGGACACCGTGCGCCTTCGCCAGCGTGCGGCGCCGTTTCTCGAAATGCTGCGCCGCTCGGTCGCCGAGGAGCACGACGTGGTGTGGGGCGCCTGACGCGGTGCTCGCAAGGGGCCTCTCCGCGTGAAAGTCAGTCGACCTTTGCGCCAGAGGCTTTCACCACGCCCGCCCATTTGCGGTGCTCATTGTCGATATGCCGGGCAAACTCGGTGGGCGTGTTGCCTCCGGGAATAGCCCCTTGTGCCATCAACCGCTCTTTCATGCCCGGTGATGCCAGGGCCTTGGCGACTTCCTGCTGGACCCGGTTGACGATGTCGGGCGGCGTGCCTGCCGGCGCCAGCAGCCCAAACCACGAACTGGCTTCATAGCCCTTGAGCGCCGGGCCGCCGGCCTGCTCCACCGTGGGTACATCGGGGAGGGCCGCGGAGCGCTGGCTGCTGGTCACCGCCAGCGCGACCAGCTTGCCGGCCTTGATCTGCGCCATCGACGAGGGCAGGTTGTCAAACATGACATCGGCATTGCCGGCCACCATGTCCATCAGTGCCGGCCCCGAGCCGCGGTACGGCAGGTGCAGCATGTAGGTGCCCGTCATGCTCTTGAAGAGCTCGCCAGCCAGATGGATGGAGGTACCGTTGCCGCTCGACGCCATGTTCATCTTTCCCGGGCTGGCCTTGGCCGCCCGGATGAAGTCCTGCACATTGTTCACCCCCAGGGCCTTGGCCTTGTCGGTGTTCATCACCATCACGTTGGGCACGGCGGCCACCAGCGTCACCGGTACAAAATCCTTGATGGGATCGTAAGGCAGCTTGGCGTAGAGCGCGCGGTTGATGCCGTGTGTACCGACGGTGCCCATTAGCAGCGTGTAGCCGTCTGCCGGGGACTTGGCCACGATCTCCGCGCCGACGTTGCCGCCCGCGCCTGCCCGGTTGTCCACGATGAACTGCTGGCCGAACGCACGGCTCAGGTCCGGTACCAGCGCGCGCGCCAGGATGTCCGTGGTGCCGCCCGGCGCGAAGGGTACGACGATGCGCACCGGCTTGGTGGGCCAGGTGCCCTGGGCATGGGCGGCCGGCAGCGCAGCCAGGGCGCAACCCAGGGAGAGCGCCACCATGGCGGCAAGGTTTTGCCGGCGGGGCAGGTGGTTGAACAAAGCCATGAACTTCCTTTCAGTTGGAGACGCTTGGGTTCTACGCGTCCCGGGCGTAGCCGTGCAGGTGGATAACCCCAACCATGCGGCGCGTGCAGCCGTGTACGCGCCAGAAAAAAGCCGCCTCGCCCCAAGGGGCAGGCGGCTGGCCAGGTCCGTGCTGAAAGCGGGACAGGGTTAGTCGGCGTAGGTGCCGGCGGCCTTGATGACGGCGCCCCACTTGTCGATTTCGGCCTGCACGAATTTCTTGTGCTCGGCCGGTTCGATGCGCTTGTCGGTCACCACCACGGCGCCCAGGCCTTCCTGCTTCTTGATGAAGTCGGGGTCCTTCAAGGCCAGTTTCAGGGCGTCGTTGATTTTGGTCACAACGGCGGCTGGCGTGCCCTTGGGCGCGTACAGGCCGTGCCAGATGGTCACTTCAAAATTCTTCAACCCCGATTCAGCCAGCGTGGGCAGGTCCTTGAGTGCCGGTGTCTTCAGGCGTTTGGCGGTGGTCACGGCAAAGGCCTTGACCTTCTTGCCTTCGATCTGCGACGTGGTGTTGGTGGTCTGGTCGCACAGCAGGTCGATCTGACCGCCGATCAGGTCGGTGATGGCCGGCGCCGTGCCCTTGTAGGGCACCGTGGTCATTTCGACATGCATGGCGTTCTGGAACATCAGGCCGCACAGGTGGGAGGCCGCGCCCAGACCCGCGTTGCCCAGATTGATCTTGCCCTTGTTCTGGTCAATCCAGGCTGTGAGCTCCTTCATGTTGTTCGCCGGGATGTTGGGCCGGGCGATCAGCGTCATGGGCACATCATTGACCATGCCCAGGTACTCGAAATCGTTGGGCACACTGAACGACAGCTTGCGGTACAGCGCAGGCATGGTGGACATGCCAATGTGGTTGAGCAGCAGCGTGTAGCCATCGGGGGTGGCACGGGCCACGCGGGCTGAGCCGATCGAGCTGCCGGCGCCGGCCGTGTTGTCCACGACCACGTTGGCGCCCAGCGGCTTGCGCAGGGCTTCTGCGAGGTCACGTGCGACGCGGTCTGTGGGGCCGCCCGCGGTAAAGGGCACCACCAGGGTGACGGTCTTGTCCTTGGCGGGATAGTCCTGGGCATGTGCGCCCAGTGTGGCGGCTGCTGCGGTGGCGAGCAGTGCGAGTTTCAGCATCGTTTTCATGGAACGCTCCGGTGATTTGACGCGCCATGATAACGAGACCACCTCCAAGGGGTATTGAGGAAATCACTTAAATCTTGTCGGATATGAATTAAATTAATAAAGCTTAAAAATCAATGTGCATAGAGCTTTATAGCTATGTAATTCATAGCTTGATAAGGGTAAACGCGGATATTTTCTGTGTCCTGCGTTCGTCCGCGCAACCCGCATTCGGGTGTGCGCGGGTGTGGTTTTTCAGCGATAGCTGCGCGCGTCTTCAATGACGCGGCCATCGTTGGGCAGGGAGCCCGGGGCCACCATCTGCACCTCGCTGCGCAGCTTGGTCACTTCGCGCACCATGTCGGCGAGCTGGCGCGCCAAGCCCTCGGCGGTTTCGTGCGTCTCGACCTGCAGCACCATCTGGTCGCTGGCCATCTCGCCGCTCACCACCAGCCGGGCCCGCAGCACCTGCGGAAACCGGCGCGCGATGGCGGCGATCTGCGCCGGGTGCACGAACATGCCGCGCACCTTGGTGGTTTGGTCGGCGCGCCCCATCCAGCCCTTGATACGGGTGTTGGTGCGGCCGGTGGGGCAAAAGCCGGGCAACACGGCGGAGAGATCGCCGGTGCCAAAACGGACCAGCGGATAGTCGGGGTTCAGGGTGGTCACCACGATTTCGCCCACCTCGCCCTCGGGCACCGGGTCTCCCGTGCCGGGGCGCACGATCTCGACGATCACGCCTTCGTCCAGCACCAGGCCTTCGCGCGCCGCGGTTTCGTAGGCAATCAGGCCCAGGTCGGCCGTGCCGTAGCACTGGTAGCCGGCAATGCCGCGCTCGGTGAACCAGTCGCGCAGCGACGGCGGAAAGGCCTCGGCCGACAGCAGGGCCTTGGTCACGCTGGGCAGGGGCTGCTGCAGTTCGGCCGCTTTTTCAAGGATCAGCTTGAGAAAGCTCGGTGTGCCGATGTAGCCCGCCGGGCGCAGCTCGGCCATGGCCCGCACCTGCTGCTCGGTCTGGCCGGTGCCGCCCGGAAACACCGTGCAGCCCAGTGCATGGGCGCCGTTTTCCATCATCGAGCCGGCTGGCACGAAGTGGTAGCTGAAGCAGTTGTGGGCCAGCTCGCCGGCGCGAAAACCGGCGGCGTACAAGGCGCGCGCCATGCGCCAGTAGTCGCGGCGCGTGCCCTCGGGCTCATAGAGCGGGCCGGGGCTGGAGAAAACGCGCGGCATGGCAGCGCCGAAACCAATGGTGGCAAATCCGCCAAAAACGTTGTCGGCGCGCCCGGCCTGCTGGCGCTCCTGCAGCTCGTGCTTGCGCGTGACCGGCAGCAGCGCCAGTGCGGCACGGCTGGTGATGCGGGCCGCATCCACGCCTTGCAGGATGTGGCCCAAGGCGGCCGACTGGCGCTGCGCATGGGCGATCTGGGTGGGCAGGGCTGCCATCAGTTGGGCTTCGCGTTGTGCCGGGTCGCGGGCTTCCAGGGCGTCGTAGAACGTGTTCATGCAAAGGGTTCCAGTGCAGTAAATAGGAGCGAAATTGGCATCTGGCGCTTATTAATCAAGCGTTAGCAGCTATTAAATTGAGGGCTTTCATCTTTTGTATTTGCGGCGCAATGGGTTGAAACCGCCACACCCCCAATGCCAGCGCCACCGTGGAGCCGGCTTCGCCGGGCCACCGGAGGCGTCCCCCTGAGGGGGAAGGCGCGCAGCGCCACAGGGGGCATCACAGCGCGCACGTCAAGCAAGCCAGCGCTTGCGGCGCTTGTAGCTCTTGACGTCCTTGAAGCTCTTGCGCTCACCGCCGCCCACGCCCAGGTAGAACTCCTTGACGTCCTCGTTGTTGGCCAGATCGGTGGCGGCGCCGTCCATCACCACGCGGCCGCTTTCCATGATGTAGCCGTAGTCGGCATATTTGAGCGCCATGTTGGTGTTCTGCTCGGCCAGCAGGAAGGTCACCTTCTCCTTGGCATTGAGGTCCTTCACGATGTTGAACACCTCTTCCACGATCTGCGGCGCCAGCCCCATCGAGGGCTCGTCGAGCAACACCACGCTGGGGTTGGCCATGAGCGCGCGGCCGATGGCGCACATCTGCTGCTCGCCGCCCGAGGTGTAGGCCGCCTGCGAGGTGCGGCGCGTCTTCAGGCGTGGAAAGTAGTTGTAGACCTTCTCCAGATTGGCTGCGATTTCGGCCTTGCTGGTGCGGGTGTAAGAGCCCGTCATCAGGTTTTCTTCGATCGTCAGGTGGGCGAAGCAGTGGCGGCCCTCCATGACCTGCACCACACCGCGTTGGACCAGATCAGCGGGCGAGAGGTTTTCGATGCGCTCGCCGCGCAGCTCGATCGTGCCCTTGGTGACCTCGCCGCGCTCACCCTTGAGCAGGTTGGAGATGGCGCGCAGCGTGGTGGTCTTGCCGGCGCCGTTGCCACCCAGAATGGCCACAATGGCGCCCTCGGGCACCTGCAGCGAGACGCCCTTGAGCACGAGGATCACGTGGTTGTAGATGACCTCGATGCCATTGACATTGAGAACGATGTTTTGAGAGTCCATGGTGTTGCCTTCGCTGTGCCAATCGGGAGGGCTGCGCTTGCAACCCTCTCGGTTGGCGGCTGCCCGCAGGAGCAACCGCTGTCACTGGCCGTAAAAACTGTCGCGGCCCAGGCCAGGAACGCCGCGCAAGGGCCGCCCCGCCGCGCTGGAGTTGCCCCCCCTTCCCGCAGCGCGAGCGCTGAGAGAGAAGGGGGAAGGCGCGTCAGTGCCTCAGGGGGATGCTCCTAGCTTTGGCAATCGCCGGCATCCCGGCGCGTCATCTTCTTGTCCGCCAGGTACTTGTCGGCACCCGCCTTGACCATGGGCTTCAGGATCTGCTCGTCGGCCTGGTACCAGTCGGACGAGAAGTTGAACTTCTTGCCGTCCCAGGTGTGCACCCGTGCCCAGGTGGAGCCCATGTGGTCGGCGCAGCTGGTGGACAGCGGACGCATCAGGTCCTTGAAGCCCAGCGCATCCAGCTTCTTCTGGTCGAGAGACAGGTTCTCCATGCCCCAGCGCACTTGTTCGCCGGTCATGACCTTGCCCTTGCCGAAGCGCTCCTGCGCGCGGCGCACGGCCTCGACGGCCAGCATCTGGATGATCACGCCGCGGGTGTACAGCACCGAGCCCACTTCATCCTTGGGCCCCGTGCCCTGGCCCTTGTCGTGCACGTTCTTGAGGATGTCCTGGATGACCTTGGACTGCGTGCCGTAGCCGTTGAGCGCCAGCGCGTTGTAGCCCTTGGCGCCGTCGCCCACATCGCGCACGTCGGGTTCGGCACCGGCCCACCACACGCCGTACATCTTGTCGCGCGGGTAGCCCGTGGCCTGGGCTTCCTTCAGGGCGGTGGAGTTCATCACGCCCCAGCCCCACAGCAGCACATAGTCGGGGCGGCTCTGGCGCACCTGCAGCCAGGTGGCCTTCTGTTCCACGCCGGGTGCGGTCACGGGCAGCATCTGCAGCTCGAAGCCGTGCATCTTGGCGCGTTCCTGCAGCAGCGGGATCGGTTCCTTGCCGAACGGGCTGTCGTGGTACACCAGCGCGATCTTCTTGCCCTTGAGCTTGTCCAGGCCCCCGTTGGCCTTGCCCAGGTGCTGGATCAGGATGTCGGCGCCCGTCCAGTAGCTGCCCATGAACGGGAAGTTCCACTTGAACGCCTGGCCGTCCTGCGCCACCGACAGGCCATAGCCCAGCGTCATCAGCGGGATCTTGTCCACGGGGGCTTTTTCGGTCAGGGCGAAGGTGATGCCGGTGGCCTGGGGGTCGAACAGCGAGACGCCGGGGCGGCTCTTGAGGCGTTCGTAGCATTCCACGCCGCGGTCGGTAGCGTAGCCCGTTTCGCACTCTTCAAAGGTGAGCTTGACGCCGTTGATGCCGCCGTCGCGGGCGTTGATCATCTTGATGTAGTCCTGCTTGCCGTTGGCCCATGGCACGCCGTTGGGTGCATAGGGGCCGGTGTGGTAGGACAGCAGCGGGAAGAACTGCTCCTTGGCTTGCGCGAAGGCGCTGGTCGTGACGGACGACGCGCCTGCGGCGACCACTGCGGCAGCGATCACGAGTTTCGAAAGCTTCATGGATGTCTCCTTTGGATGAATATGTTGAAGCACGGGGGAAAAACCAGACGGACCGACAGTTAACGCGGCAATGCAGGCAGTCCGTATCGGGAATTGCGCGTAAGGGGTTTCCTCAAGGGCTGCGCGCTCAGTGGGGGAACGGCCACAGGCGCAGCTTCTGCTTGGCGGTGGACCACAGCTTGGCCAGGCCATGCGGCTCCACGATGAGGAACCAGACGATGAGGGCGCCAAAAATCATCAGTTCGGCGTGCGAGACCCCGGCGGTGGAGATCTCGATGCCAAAAGCGCCGAGGAGCGCGGGCAGGAACTGGTTGAGCACGATGGGCAGCACCACGATGAAGGCCGCGCCGAAAAATCCACCCATGATGGAACCCAGGCCACCAATGATCACCATGAACAGCAGCCGGAACGAGATTTCCACCGAGAACGCGGCCGGCTCCCAGGCACCCAGGTGCACAAAGGCCCACAGCGCGCCCGCCATGCCGATGATGAAAGAGCTCACGGCAAACGCACTGAGCTTGGCGTACATGGGGCGGATACCGATCACGGCAGCGGCCACGTCCATGTCGCGGATGGCCATCCATTCCCGTCCGATCGCGCCGCGCACGAGGTTCTTGGCCAGCAGGGCCACGATCACCAGCAGGGCCAGGCAGAACAGGTATTTGCTGGTGGCGCTCTCGATGGGCAGGCCCAGCACCTGCAGGCTGCTCACCGACACCGAGCCCGAGTCGGAGTTGTTGGTGAACCATTTGATGCGCAGGAACATCCAGTCGCTGAAGAACTGCGCGGCCAGCGTGGCCACGGCCAGGTACAGGCCCTTCACGCGCAGGCTGGGCAGGCCGAACAGGATGCCGAAGAACGTGGCGCACAGCCCGCCCAGGACCAGCGCCGGGATCAGCGGCATGCCCGGAAAGCGCACGAAGAAGTTGTAGGCCCCGTAGGCCCCCACGGCCATGAAGGCGCCCGAGCCCAGCGAGATCTGGCCGCAGTAGCCCACCAGGATGTTCACCCCCAGGGCCGCCAGCGACATGATCACGAAGGGGATCAGGATGGCGCGGAAGATGTAGTCGCTGGCCAGCATGGGCACGGCGATGAACGCAATGGCCAGGAGGATGCCGATGGCCAGGCGGTCCTGGGCGATCGGGAAGATCTGCTGGTCGGCGCGGTAGCTGGTCTTGAACTGCCCGTTTTCGCGGTAGAGCATGGTGTGTCTCCTGTTGTTCTTGTGATGGGTTTAAGCGCGATCAATGATCTTTTGCACGGGGGCGCACCTGCGGTGCCACGCGGCGCCTTGGGCTCCGCTGACAACGCGCGGTGCGCGTTGTGCCTCCTTCGAAAAATTATGGGTCTCGTATTTCATACGCGATCAATAATTTTTTCCCCGAACAAGCCTTGCGGCCTGAACAGCAGGAACACCAGCGCCAGCACATACGCAAACCAGATCTCGATGCCCCCGCCAACGAACGGGCCCAGATACACCTCGGAGAGCTTCTCGCCCACGCCGATGATCAGCCCGCCGATGATGGCGCCGGGCACCGAGGTGAGGCCACCCAGGATCACCACCGGCAGCGCGCGCAGGGCCACCGTGGTCAGCGAGAACTGCACCCCGAGCTTGCTGCCCCAGATCATTCCGGCCACCAGGGCCACCACGCCCGCCACGCACCACACGATCACCCAGATGCGGTTGAGCGGGATGCCGATGGACTGGGCGGCCTGGTGGTCATCGGCCACGGCGCGCAGGGCGCGGCCGGTGGAGGTCTTCTGGAAGAACACCGACAGCAGGGCCACCAGCGCCGCGGCGATGGCGGCGGCGATCACGTCTTCCTTGTTCACCAGGATGCCGCCCTGGAACATGCTTTCCAGCACGAAGATCGGGTCCTTGGGCATGCCCACGTCGATCTTGTAGATGTCGCTGCCGAACAGCGTCTGGCCCAGGCCCTCCATGAAGTAGGTGATGCCCAGCGTGGCCATGAGCAGCGTGGCGCCCTCCTGGTTCACCAGGTGGCGCAGCACCAGCCGCTCGATCACCCAGGCCACCACGAACATGATGGCGCCCGCGATCACGAAGGCCGCGAGATTGGCCACGATGGGACTCTCGATGCCGGTCCACTTCGGAATCCATTCGGCAAAGCGCGCCATGGCCAGCGCCGCGAACAGCACCATGGCCCCCTGCGCAAAGTTGAACACGCCCGAGGCCTTGTAGATCAGCACGAAGCCCAGCGCCACCAGGGAATACAGCATGCCGGCCATGAGGCCGCCAATGAGGGTTTCAAGAAAGAATGCCATGTGTGTTCTCCGGCCTTCAGTGGCTGGTGCCCAGATAGGCACTGATCACGTCTTCGTTGTTGCGCACTTCATCGGGGGTGCCGTCCCCGATCTTCTTGCCGTAGTCGAGCACGACCACGCGGTCCGAGATGTCCATCACCACGCCCATGTCGTGTTCGATCAGCACGATGGTGGTGCCGAACTCGGCACTCACGTCCAGGATGAAGCGGCACATGTCCTGCTTTTCTTCGACGTTCATGCCCGCCATGGGCTCGTCGAGCAGCAGCACCTGCGGCTCCATGGCCAGGGCCCGGCCCAGGTCCACGCGCTTTTGCAGGCCGTAGGGCAGCTGGCCCACCGGCGTTTTGCGGAAGGCCTGGATTTCGAGAAAGTCGATGATGTGCTCGACAAATTCGCGGTGGCGGATTTCCTCGCGCTCGGCCGGGCCGAGGCGCAGCGCCTGCAGCAGCAGATTGCTTTTGATCTTGAGGTTGCGGCCAGTCATGATGTTGTCGATCACGCTCATGCCCTTGAACAGCGCAAGATTCTGGAATGTGCGCGCCACGCCCATCTCGGCCACCTGGCGCGAGTTCATGTGGGCAAAGGTCTTGCCGCGGAAGGTGATCGAGCCCTCGGACGGGGTATAGACGCCGTTGATGCAGTTGAGCATGGAGCTCTTGCCGGCGCCGTTGGGGCCGATGATGGCGCGGATCTCGTGTTCGCGCACGTTGAACGAGATGTCGGTCAGCGCCTTCACGCCGCCGAAGCGCAGGCTGATGTTCTTGACGTCCAGGATGACGTCGCCAATCTTTTTCTGGGTCATGGGGTGCTTTCCGGTGTCTCAGGCACTGACCTTGGCAGGCGCATGGGTCTTGGCGTCGAGGATCTTGAGCGTGGCGCTCACGCTGCCGGTGCGGCCATCCTCGAACTTGACCTGGGTTTCGATGAACTGCTCGGCCTTGCCCGTGTAGAGCGCGTCCACCAGCACGGCGTATTTCTCGGCAATGAAATTGCGGCGCACCTTGCGGGTGCGGGTGAGCTCGTCGTCGTCGGGGTCCAGCTCCTTGTGCAGCACCAGAAAGCGCGCCACCTGGGTGTCGGCCATGCCGGCCTCGGCGGCCAGGTCGGTATTGACCTGGGCAATGCAGTCCGCAATCAGCTGCAGCACCTGCGGCTTGGAGGCCAGGTCCACGTAGCCGCCGTAGGGCAGGCCCTGGCGCTCGGCCCAGTTGCCCACGGCCTCGTAGTCGATGTTGATGAAGGCGCAGACCTGGTCGCGCTGGTGGCCGAAGCACACCACCTCCTTGATCTGCGGAAAGAACTTGAGCTTGTTCTCGATGTAGTTGGGCGCGAACATGGCGCCGCCATGGAGCTTGCCCACGTCCTTGGCGCGGTCGATGATGCGCAGGTGCCCGTCTTCATCGAGCACGCCGGCATCGCCGGTGTGGAAGTAGCCGTCGGCATCGATCACCTCGGCGGTGGCGTCCGGGCGCTTGTAGTACTCCTTGAGCACCGACACGCCCCTGACCAGCACCTCGCCGTTGTCGGCGATCTTGAGCTCGATCCCCGGTGCGGCCTGGCCCACGGTGTTGAGCTTGACCTGGCGGTTCTTCTGGATGCACACGTAGGCGCAGGTCTCGGTCTGGCCGTAAAGCTGCTTGAGGTTGATGCCGATCGAGCGGAAGAAGCGGAACAGGTCGGGGCCGATGGCGCCGCCGGCGGTGTACGCCACGCGCAGGCGCGACAGCCCCAGCACATTGCGCAGCGGCCCATAGATGGCGATGTCGCCCAGGCGGTAGAGGATGCGGTCCGACAGCGCTACGGGCTTGCCGTCCAGGATGTCGGAACCCACGCGGCGGGCCAGGTCCATGCACCGGGCATAGAGCCAGCGTTTCGCGGGTGCGGCATCTTCCATGCGGATCGAGACCGAGGTCAGCATGCCCTCGAACACGCGCGGGGGCGCAAAGTAATAAGTGGGGCCGATTTCGCGCAGATCGATGTTGACGGTGCTGGCCGACTCGGGACAGTTGATGGTGAAGCCTGCCACCAGCCATTGCGCCAGCGAGAACAGGTGGTCGCCCACCCAGGCCGGGGGCAGGTAGGAGATGACGTTGTCGTTGGGATTGAGCCCATCGACCTCTACCCCGCCTTGTGCCGATGCGATGAAGCTGGCGTGGGTCTGGCACACGCCCTTGGGCTTGCCGGTGGTGCCCGAGGTGTAGAGGATCACCGACACATCGTCGGGCTGGTTCCTGGCCACCATCGCATCCCAGGCGCCGGGGTGGGCGCGGTCCCATTCGGCGCCCAGGGCCAGGAGCTTTTCGGTGCTGATCAGGCCGGGCTGGTCGTAGTCGCGCAGGCCGCGTGGGTCGTCGTAAATGATGTGCGCGATGCCGGGCAGGGTTTCGCGCACTTCCAGCAGCTTGTCCACCTGCTCCTGGTTTTCGGTGAAGACAAATCGGACCTCGGCGTCTTCCATGACGAAGGCCATCTCGGATGCCACGGCATCCTGGTACAGGGGAATGGGAACGCCGCCCAGACTTTGTACGGCAATGAAGCCCATGTAGAGGTGGGGGCGGTTGTCGCCCACCAGCGCGAGGTTCTGGCCCCGCTCCAATCCGAGGGCCGCCAGGCCGCAGGCCATGTGGCGCACGGTTTCGGCGGCCTCCTGCCAGCTCCAGGTTTGCCAGATGCCGTATTCTTTTTCGCGCAGCGCCGGGGCCGTGGGGCGCTCGGCGGCATGTTGGAGCAGCAGTTGCGGGAACGTGGTCTTCATTCCGGTTCCTAATAAGGGTGGTGTCAGCCCGGTGGCTGCCGGGTGCGCTGCAGGCTGGGGCAGTGCGTTGGGTTCCATGCTAGGACGGGCTTTGACGTTGGCATGTCTTTCGGACGACAATTTGCGGGAAAGTCCTCATGGGGTTGAACCCTTGGGAACCTCTGCACCGCCCCGAAGACACGCGCATGACCCACGATCTGTCCCTGCACCAGCGCCGCCGTCCGCCCACCGAGGCGGAACTGGACGATATTCCGTGGCTGGCCCCGCTGCTGCCCGCCGAACGCGAGCGCGCCGTGGACTCGCTGCGGGTGGGAGACGCGAAAGCGGGCGACTTTGTCTGCCGTCTCGGGCGGCCGGTGACCTACTGGTTTGGCGTGGTCGAGGGCCTGCTCAAGATGAGCAGCGACAACGCCCAGGGCCAGACCATGACCTTCACCGGCGTGCCGCCCGGCGGCTGGTTTGGCGAGGGCACCGCGCTCAAGCGCGAGCCCTACCGCTACAACATCCAGGCCCTGCGCAAGAGCGTGGTGGCGGGGCTGCCGATCGATACCTTCCACTGGCTGCTGGACCATTCCATCGGCTTCAACCGCTTCGTGATGAACCAGCTCAACGAGCGCCTGGCCCAGTTCATCGCGGCGCGCGAGATCGACCGGCTGAACAACCCCGATGTGCGGGTGGCGCGCAGCCTGGCCGCGCTGTTCAACCCCGTGCTGTATCCCGGCGTGGGCGAGGTGTTGCGCATCACGCAGCAGGAGCTGGCCTATCTGGTGGGGCTGTCGCGCCAGCGGGTCAACGAGGCCCTGGCGGCCCTGGAGCGGCAAGGGGCCATTCGCATCGAATATGGCGGGCTGCGGGTGCTGGATCTGTGCGCCTTGCGGTCCAGCATCTTTCAGAGGAAAGACCCCGGGTAGCGGCCCCCGAGGCGGCGCCGATGCCCTTGCCTAGGGGCAAAAAACGCAGTCCCCCGCTGGTGTCTTCGGGGCCATGCCCAACCGCCTGTCGCCGCAGGGGTATCGCCTGCGCGGCCTTCGCCGGCCGGTGATTTTCTGGCCTGGCAGGCGCGCCAGACATCAGCGCCATGGGACCGCCCGGCTTGGCAGGCGAAAATACGCACCATGTCTTCTTCCCGCACCCGCCCGCCTGCCGGCCCCGCTGCCGCCCCCGCCTCCGACGCGGGCGGCCCACCCGCTCCTGTGCCTGCAGCGCCCGTAGCCGCCCCCGCGCGCGCCGTGCTGCGCCGTCCCGCCGTGGCGGCCAAGGCAGCGCCTGTCCGACCTGCACCGCCGCCGAGGCCCTCCAGGGCGCCCGCGCCCCCCAACTACCGCACGGCGTCGGGTCCGTTTGTCGCGCCGGTTCGCCAGGCGCCCGTGCGGGCCGCCCCCACCGTGGCTGCCAACGGGCTGGTCACGTCCCGCCTGAACAAGCGCATGGCCGAACTGGGCCTGTGCTCGCGCCGCGAGGCCGACGACTGGATTGCCCAGGGCTGGGTCAAGGTCAATGGCGAGGTGGCGGAGATGGGCCTGCAGGTGCTGCCCACCGACCGCATTGACGTGGACAAGGTCGCCCAGGGTTTTCAGGAGCAGCGCGTCACCATCCTGCTGCACAAGCCCATGGGTTATGTCAGCGGCCAGGCCGAGGACGGCCATACGCCCGCCGTGGCACTGATCAACCCGCGCACGCACTGGCGCGATGATCCCAGCCGCATCCGGTTTTCGCCGCCACAACTGCGCGGGCTGGCGCCCGCCGGGCGGCTCGATATCGACTCGGTGGGCCTGCTGGTGCTCACGCAGGACGGCCGCGTGGCCCGCCAGCTGATTGGCGAGGACTCCACGATCGACAAGGAATACCTGGTGCGCGTGGTTTACGAAGGATCCGGCCAGGCCGCGCCACGGCACCCCGGCGAGCGCAGCGCACCACTGCAGGAAATCAACGAACGCGACCCCGTCAGCACCAACGTGCAGGCGGTGTTTCCACCCGAGCTGCTGGCGCGCCTGCGCCACGGCCTGAGCCTGGACGGCCAGCCGCTCAAGCCGGCCAAGGTGGAGTGGCAGAACCCCGAGCAACTGCGCTTCGTGCTCACCGAGGGCAAGAAGCGCCAGATCCGCCGCATGTGCGAGCAAGTCGGCCTCAAGGTGGTGGGGCTCAAGCGCATCCGCATGGGCCGCGTGGTGCTGGGCAACCTGCCTGTCGGGCAATGGCGCTACCTGGCGCCGGGCGAGCGGTTCTGATGCGGTGAATGCTGCAAAACCGTGAGCTGATGGCGCATGCCATTGGGCGGTTCCAGAGGTCAATCGCCCGAAACCCTTCAGGTGAAAGCGTTACGAGCTCTCTTTTTGGATAGCGCTCCCGGCCGCGCTGCGTGCCAGGTGGCGTTCCAGTCCCCGGCCCCCGGCCCGCATGAGCTGGTCGTGGTTCCAGCGCAGCAGCGGCTGGGTCAGCGGAGCGAGGCGGTTCAGCCAGACGCCGGTCGTGTGCACCTGCCAGTCGAAGCAGACGGTGGTCTGCCCCTGGGCATGGCCCAGGCGGCAGCGGCCCATGCCCACGAGGTCGCCACAGGCCTGCCCCTCGATCAGCTGCTGCGGGCTGATGTCCGTGACCCGGGCGGTGAAGCGCAGGTGCAGGGGCAGGGCGCCGCGGCAGGTGTAGCGCCGCAGCGCGCCCAGGCCCTGGGCATCGCCGGGTTCCAGGGTCACGCAGTCGATGCCTGGCCACCAGGCCGACCAGTGCTCCGCATCGACGATGGCATTCCATACGGCGTCCAGCGGTGCGTCAAAGCCCCATCGCGTGGTCAGGCGGTAAACGGTGGCGACGGG
>JANJSZ010000001.1 GCA_024711405.1 Acidovorax sp. | reverse complement strand
GCACCACCGGCGAGCTGTGCACCCGCGGCTACTCGGTGATGCAGGGCTACTGGAACGAACCCGAACGCACCGCCGAGGCCATCGACGCCGAGGGCTGGATGCACACCGGCGACCTCGCCACCCTCGACGCCGACGGCTATTGCCGCATCGTCGGGCGGGTCAAGGACATGCTGATCCGCGGCGGCGAGAACATCTACCCGCGCGAGATTGAAGAGTTTCTGTACCGCCACCCGCAGGTGCAGGACGTGCAGGTGGTGGGCGTGCCCGACCAGAAATACGGTGAAGAACTGTGCGCCTGGATCATTGCCAAGCCCGGCACGAAACCCACCGAAGACGACATTCGCGCCTTCTGCAAGGGCCAGATCGCGCACTACAAGGTGCCGCGCTACATCCGTTTTGTCACCGCCTTTCCGATGACGGTAACAGGCAAGATCCAGAAGTTCAAGATCCGCGACGAGATGAAGGATCTGCTGGGTCTCTTCGAACAGAAAACCGCTTGAGAGAGCACCACAGCATGACCATTCTCGACACCCAACTCAACGCCCGCTCGGCCGATTTTCTGGCCAATGCCACCGCCATGCGCACGCTGGTCGATGACCTGCGCGCCCAGCTCGACAAGGTCGCCCAGGGCGGCGGTGACGCCGCGCGCGCCAAGCATGTGGCCCGGGGCAAGCTGCTGCCGCGCGAGCGCGTGCAGATGCTGCTGGACCCCGGCACGCCGTTCCTCGAACTGGCGCCGCTGGCCGCGCTCAACATGTACAACAACGACGCCCCCGGCGCCGGTCTGATCGCGGGCATCGGCCGCGTGAGCGGCGTGGACTGCATGATCGTGTGCAACGACGCCACGGTGAAGGGCGGCACCTACTACCCGCTCACCGTCAAGAAGCACCTGCGCGCGCAGGAAGTGGCGCAGCAGAACCACCTGCCCTGCATCTACCTGGTGGACTCGGGCGGCGCCAACCTGCCCAACCAGGACGAGGTGTTTCCGGACCGCGACCACTTCGGCCGCATCTTCTTCAACCAGGCCAACATGAGCGCGATGGGCATAGCCCAGATCGCCGTGGTCATGGGCAGCTGCACGGCCGGTGGCGCCTATGTGCCCGCGATGAGCGACGAGTCCATCATCGTCAAGAACCAGGGCACCATCTTTCTGGGCGGCCCGCCGCTGGTGAAGGCCGCCACGGGCGAGGTGGTGAGCGCCGAAGACCTGGGCGGTGGCGACGTGCACACGCGCCTGTCGGGCGTGGCCGACCACCTGGCGCAGAACGACATGCATGCATTGCAGCTGGCGCGCAACGCAGTGCACAATTTGAACAAGAACAAGGTTCCAGCGCCGGCCGATAAAGCCCCAGTGGCTCCTGTGTTTGCAGCGGAAGAGCTGTACGGCGTGATCCCCGTGGACACGCGCAAGCCCTTCGACGTGCGCGAGATCATTGCCCGCATCGTGGACGGCAGCGAGTTCGACGAGTTCAAGGCGCGCTACGGCACCACGCTGGTCACGGGCTTTGCGCGCATCGAGGGCATGGCGGTCGGCATCATCGCCAACAACGGCATTCTGTTCAGCGAGTCGGCGCTCAAGGCCACGCACTTCATCGAGCTGTGCTGCCAGCGCAAGATTCCGCTGGTGTTCCTGCAGAACATCACCGGCTTCATGGTCGGCCGCAAGTACGAGAACGAAGGCATCGCCCGCAACGGCGCCAAGATGGTCACGGCCGTGGCCACGGCGAGTGTTCCGAAGTTCACCATCATCATCGGCGGCAGCTTTGGCGCGGGCAACTACGGCATGTGCGGCCGGGCGTACTCGCCCCGCTTCCTGTGGATGTGGCCCAACGCGCGCATCAGTGTGATGGGTGGCGAGCAGGCCGCAGGCGTGCTGGCCACCGTCAAGCGCGACGGCATCGAGGGCAGGGGTGGGCAGTGGAGCATGGAGGAAGAAGAAGCCTTCAAGGCACCCATCCGCCGCCAGTACGAAGACCAGGGCCACCCCTACTACGCCACGGCACGCCTGTGGGACGACGGCGTGATCGACCCTGCTGACACGCGCCGCGTGCTGGCGCTGGGCCTGACGGCCTCGCGCAATGCGCCGATCGAGGATACGAAGTTCGGCCTGTTCCGCATGTAAGCCGGAGGCAATACCGATGTCTGCCCTTTCCATTCGCTACGACGGCCCTTGCGCCATTATCACGCTGACCCAGCCCGAGGTGCGCAACGCCTTCAGCGACGAGGTGATCGCCGACATCACCGCCGCCTTCACCGAGGTGGGTGCACGCGCTGACGTGCGCGCCGTGGTGCTGGCCGCCGAGGGCCCGGCCTTTTGCGCCGGTGCCAACCTGAACTGGATGCGCCGCATGGCCGACTACACGCGCGACGAAAACATCGCGGACGCAGCCAAGCTGGCCGAAATGCTGCGCGTGATCTACGAGTGCCCCAAGCCGACGATTGCCCGCGTGCAGGGCGATGTGTATGCCGGTGGCATGGGGCTGGTGGCCGCCTGCGACATGGCCGTGGCGGTGGACACGGTGGGCTTTTGCCTCAGCGAGGTGAAGCTGGGCCTCATTCCGGCCACCATCAGCCCCTATGTGATCCGTGCCATGGGCGCACGCGCCGCGCACCGCTACTTCCTCACGGCCGAACGCTTTGGCGCTGCCGAGGCGCTGCGCATCGGCTTTGTGCACGAGGTGGTGGCCGCCGAGCAGCTCGATGCCAAGGTGGACGAACTGCTCAAGGCATTGACCAGCGCCAGCCCCCATGCCGTGCGCGCGTGCAAGAAGCTCGTCATGGATGTGGCCGAGCGCGAAATCAACGCGGGCCTGATTGCCGCCACGGTGGCCGCCATTGCCGACATTCGCGCAAGCGACGAGGGCAAGGAGGGCGTGCAGTCGTTCCTCCACAAACGCAAGCCATCCTGGCTGCTTGCCTGAGTTGCCCGTACCGAGCGACCCCATCATGGACACCCTCTGGCTCCACATCGTGCAGTGGCTCCACACGCTGGGGCTGCATGTCGATGGCGGTACCGCGCGGGCCGTGGGCGACGCGGCGGCCACGGCCACTGCGCAGCTGGACATGCCCAGCCTGCTGGCACTGGCCGCCGCGCTGGGCTGGGCCAGCGGGTTCCGGTTGTATGCCGTGGTGTTCCTGGTCGGCATGATGGGTGTGCTGGGCTGGATGCCCCTGCCCCCCGGCCTGGCCATGCTGCAGCACCCGGTGGTGCTGCTGGTCAGCGGCTGCATGCTGCTGGTGGAGTTCTTTGCCGACAAAGTGCCCTGGCTGGACAGCGCCTGGGACGCTGTGCACGCCTTCATCCGCGTGCCTGCGGGGGCGGCGCTGGCCTTTGGCGTGTTTGGCGCCGACAACGCCACCATGGCGATTGCGGCTGGGCTGCTGGGCGGCTCGCTCTCGGCCACGGCGCTGGCCACCAAGATGACCACGCGCGCGGCGGCCAACACCTCGCCCGAGCCTTTTTCCAACTGGGGCCTGTCGTTCTTTGAAGACGGCCTGGTGGTGGCCGTGGTGTGGCTGGCCACGCAGTACCCGGTGGCGTTCGGCATCGCGCTGGTGGTGATGGTGGTCGTTTCGGTGCTGCTGCTCGTGGTGTTGTTCAAGTTTCTGCGCGCCGTGGTGCGGCGCCTTTCCTCTTTCTTTTCTGGTTCTGCCAAGGTGGCCTCAACATGTTCAACAAAATCCTGATTGCAATCCGCGGCGAAAACAGCCGCGCAGCGGATGTTTCTGCAAATTGCTTGGCACGCGCAGCGTGCGCAGGCGATCTCGCCGCAGGAGGGCGCCATGTTTAAAAAGATTCTCATCGCCAATCGCGGCGAGATCGCCTGCCGGGTGGCCGCCACCGCCAAGCGCCTGGGCGTGAAAACCGTCGCCGTGTACTCCGATGCCGACGCCAATGCCAAACACGTTGCCGTGTGCGACGAGGCAGTGCACATCGGCGGTAGTGCACCCAAGGAGAGCTACCTGCGCTGGGAGCGCATCATTGCCGCCGCCCAGGCCACGGGCGCGCAGGCCATTCACCCTGGCTATGGATTTCTGAGCGAAAACGAAGACTTTGCCAAGGCCTGTGCCGACGCGGGCCTGGTCTTCATCGGCCCCCCCGCCAGCGCCATCAATGCGATGGGGCTGAAGGCCGAGTCCAAGCGCCTCATGGAGCAGGCCCAGGTGCCCCTGGTGCCCGGTTACCACGGTGCTGACCAGGACCCTGCGCTGCTGCAACGCGAGGCGGACCGCATTGGCTACCCCGTGCTCATCAAGGCCAGCGCCGGTGGCGGTGGCAAGGGCATGCGCGCCGTGGACAAGGCCGAGGACTTTGCCGCCGCGCTCGACTCCTGCAAGCGCGAGGCCATCAACAGCTTTGGTGACGACGCGGTGCTGGTCGAGAAGTATGTGCAGCGCCCCCGCCACATCGAGATCCAGGTGTTTGGCGACACGCACGGCAACTGCGTGTACCTGTTCGAGCGCGACTGCTCCGTGCAGCGCCGCCACCAGAAGGTGCTGGAAGAAGCGCCAGCCCCCGGCATGACGCCCGAGCTGCGCGCCCGCATGGGCGAGGCTGCCGTGGCCGCCGCACGGGCGGTGAACTACGTGGGCGCGGGCACGGTGGAGTTCATCGTCGAGCAGCCTGGCGGCTACGACGCGCCCGAGCAGATGAAGTTCTACTTCATGGAGATGAACACGCGCCTGCAGGTGGAGCACCCCGTGACCGAGGCGATCACCGGCCTGGACCTGGTGGAGTGGCAGTTGCGTGTGGCGTCTGGCGAGCCCTTGCCGCTCCAGCAGGAAGACCTGCGCATTCAAGGCCACGCCATCGAGGCGCGCATCTGCGCCGAGAACCCCGACAACAACTTCCTGCCCGCCACCGGCGCGCTCAACGTGTATGCACTGCCCGAGTGCGTGACATTTGAAAGAGGCGCGGTGCGCGTTGATTCCGGCGTGCGCCAGGGCGATGCGATCAGCCCGTTCTACGACTCCATGGTGGCCAAGCTCATCGTGCACGGCGACACGCGCGAGCAGGCGCTGGCCCGGCTGGATGAAGCGCTGGCGCAGACCCACATCGTGGGCCTGGCGACCAATGTGCAGTTCTTGCGCCGCGTGGCGCGCACCGCGTCGTTCGCCAAGGCCAAGCTTGACACCGCGCTTATCCCGCGCGAGCAGGCCGCGCTCTTCCACCAGGAAAGCGTGGGCCTGCCCCTGGCCGCCGCGGCTGCCGTGGCGCAGACGCTGCTGCGCGAGCGCGCCAGCGAAGGCGTGGACCCGTTCAGCCGCCGCGATGGTTTCCACACGCATGGCGTGGTGCAGCGCCGCTTTGAGTTCGAGTTTGGTGGCGAGCATGCCAAGGCGCTGCTGACCTACGAGCGCGGCGGCAGCCTGCATCTGGTCGTGGGCGAAGGCGCCGCGCAGGTGGCGGGCCCACTGGCGTTCAGTGCGGTGGCGCAAGGCATCGAATTGCAGTTTTCCGGCCAGCGCACGCGCGCTGCGGTGTATGCCCAGGGTGAGGTGGACCATGTATTCACCCCGCTGGGCGCCACCCAGATCACCGCCATCGATCTGCTGGCCCACGCGGGCGAGGCCGCTGCCGAGGGCGGGCGCCTGACGGCCCCCATGCCCGGCAAGGTGGTGTCGTTTGCCGTGAAGGCGGGCGACGCCGTGACCAAGGGCCAGCCGCTGGCGGTGATGGAGGCCATGAAGATGGAGCACACCATTGCCGCCCCGGCCGATGGTGTGGTGCAGGAGCTGCTGTACGCACCCGGCGACCAGGTGACCGAAGGGGCCGAGCTGCTCAAGCTGGTGGTGGCCGAGAAGGCGTAGGTTCAACCGGGGCACCCCGTGCGTGACAGCGCGCAGGGTGCAATGCCGTTACCCTTGGGCGCCATGAAAATCACCTTTTGCTGTACCGACACCAAAGCCGAGCCCTGGCTCCAGGGTCTGGCTGCCGCGCTGCCCGGCGCTGACGTCTCCATGTGGCAGCCCGGCGCGCCGCAGGCCGACTACGCCGTGGTCTGGGCACCGCCCCAGCAGTTCATGGACGAGCAGGCGGGCGTCAAAGCGCTGTTCAACATCGGCGCGGGTGTGGATGCCCTGCTCCAGCTGCGCCTGCCTCCCGATGCGCTGGTGGTGCGCCTGGACGACGCGGGCATGGCCGTGCAGATGGCCGAATATGTGTGCCACGCGGTCATCCGCCACTTCCGCGAGTTCGACGGCTACGAGGCGGACACCAAGGCGGGCCGCTGGGGCTACCGCAAGCCGCGTCTGCGCAGCGATTTCCCCATCGGTGTGATGGGCCTGGGCGTGCTGGGTGAGCGCGTGGCCAGGGCACTGGCCCAGTTCGAGTTCCCTATCAACGGCTGGAGTCGCAGCCCCAAGGCCATCGACGGTGTGCGCGCCTTCGCGGGCGCAGAACAATTCCACTCCTTTCTGGCGGCCAGCCGCGTGCTGGTCAACCTGCTGCCGCTCACGCCCGAGACGGCCAATGTGATGAACCAGGACACCTTGGGCCGCCTGCTGCCCGGCGGTTATGTCATCAACGTGGCGCGCGGCGCACACCTGGTGGACGGAGACCTGCTGGCCTTGTTGGCCAGCGGCCATGTGGCGGGCGCCACGCTCGATGTGTTCCGCACCGAACCCCTGCCCGCAGACCATGCGTTCTGGGGCCACCCGCGCATCATCCTCACGCCGCACACCTCGGCGCGTACGCTGCGCGAGGAAAGCATTGCCCAGATCGTGGGCAAGATCGGCGCCCTGGCGCGGGGCGAGCCCATTGCCGGTATCGTGAACGCCGGGCGTGGTTACTGACCGGGCCGCCAGCCCGAAGAGCTGATTTCCAAGGACTTTCCCATGAACATTCCCCAACGCGTCAAACTCGTCGATGTAGGCCCGCGCGACGGCCTGCAGAACGAAAAATCTCCTGTGCCCGCCGCCGTCAAGATCGGTCTGGTACACCGCCTGCAGGACGCAGGTCTTCAGAACATCGAAGTCACCAGCTATGTGAGCCCCAAGTGGGTGCCGCAGATGGCCGACAACCACGAGGTGATGAGCGGCATCGCGCGCCAGGCTGGCGTGTGCTACTCGGTGCTGACGCCCAACCTCAAGGGCTTCGAGGCAGCGGTGCTGGACCGGCCCGACGAGATCGTGGTGTTCGGCTCGGCCAGCGAGGCCTTCAGCCAGAAGAACATCAATTGCAGCATCGCCGAGAGCATCGAGCGCTTTGCGCCCGTGGTCGAGGCGGCGCGCGCTGCCGGCATTGCCGTGCGCGGCGCCATGAGCTGCACCGTGGGCTGCCCTTATGAAGGCGAGGTGGCGCCCGAGCGCGTGGCCTACCTGGCGGGGCTGATGAAGCAGATAGGCGTGCAGCATGTGGGCGTGGCCGACACCATTGGCGTGGGCACGCCGCGCAAGGTGCAGCGCGCTGTCGAGGCCACGCTGCAGCATTACGGCATCGACGATATTTCCGGCCACTTTCACGACACCTATGGCCAGGCCCTGGCCAATACCCTGGCCACGCTGGAGATGGGCGTGTGGCAGTACGACACCTCGGTGGCCGGCCTGGGGGGCTGCCCTTACGCCAGGGGAGCCACCGGCAACGTGGCGACCGAAGACGTGGTCTACATGCTGCATGGCATGGGCATCGCAACCGGCATCGACCTCGACAAGCTCATCGACGCCGGCGCCTACATCAGCGATTTTCTGGGTCGCAAGCCCAACTCGCGTGTGGCCGTGGCCCTGCTCAACCAGCGCAATCGCTGACGCGCCGGGGCGCAACCCCGCTCCAGGTTCTGAGAGCCTGTTTACGATCTCCCAGGGGTCGCGCAGTGGCCTTTGCGGGAGGGGATGCAAGGCGCGGTGCGCAGCCAATAGCTTGGCTATTGGCAAGCGCCGCAACGCCGCAGACCGCCCGCAAAGACCACTGCCCGAAGGGTTGGAGCGAAATCGGGCG
>JANJSZ010000303.1 GCA_024711405.1 Acidovorax sp. | reverse complement strand
CGGCGCGCCGACCTTCATGGCCTGGTCCATCACCTTGCAGATCTTCTCGGCATGGGTTTCCGAGAGGGCTCCGCCGAACACGGTGAAATCCTGGCTGAACACGAACACCAGGCGGCCGTTGATCATGCCGTAGCCCGTCACCACACCGTCGCCGGGGATCTTGTTGCTTTCCATGCCAAAGTCGGTGCAGCGGTGCTCGACGAACATGTCCCATTCCTCGAACGTGCCGTCGTCCAGCAGCAGCTCGATGCGCTCGCGCGCCGTGAGCTTGCCCTTGGCGTGCTGCGCATCGATGCGCTTTTGCCCACCGCCCAGTCGTGCCAGCGCACGCTTTTTCTCCAGTTGATCCAGGATGTCTTGCATGGTCGTCCTTTGGTGAATTCGGTTGTTTACTACTTATTTGATGGCCGCTGGCGCTTGTCCTGATTGCGCCAGCAGCAGATTTCTTGCCGCGGTGGAGGCCGCAATGCGCCCCGCAGCCACATCGGCCTGCAGCTGGGGCAGCAGCTCCTTGACCTGGGGGTGCTGGCGAAACGCGAGCTTGAGGCCCGCGTCGATGCGCTCCCACATCCAGGCCAGGGCCTGCTTTTCGCGCCGCACGGCCAGGCGGCCGTTGGCGGTCTGCAGCTGGCGAAACTGCATGACAGCGGCCCAGAAGGCGTCCACGCCCTGCCCCAGCAGCGCGCTGATCTGCACGACCCTGGGGTGCCACAGGGTTTCGTTGTGGTGGGCGTTTTCGGGGTTGCCGTGCTGGCCCAAGAGGCGCAGCGACGAGGTGATCTGCGCCTCGGCGCGCGTGGCGGCGTTCTTGTCGATGTCGGCCTTGTTGATGACCACCAGGTCGGCGATCTCCATCACGCCCTTCTTGATGGCCTGCAGGTCGTCGCCCGCATTGGGCAGCTGCAGCAGCACGAACATGTCGGTCATGCCGTTCACCGCGATCTCGCTCTGGCCCACGCCCACGGTTTCGACAATCACCACGTCGTAGCCGGCCGCCTCGCAGACCAGCATGGCCTCGCGCGTTTTCTCGGCCACCCCACCCAGCGTGCCACTGCTGGGGCTGGGGCGGATATAGGCCTTTTCATGCACCGAAAGGTGCTCCATGCGCGTCTTGTCGCCCAGGATGGAGCCGCCCGAAACGGTACTGGACGGGTCGATGGTGAGCACCGCCACGCGGTGGCCCTGCGCAATCAGGTACAGGCCCAGCGCTTCGATGAAGGTGGATTTGCCCACGCCGGGCACACCGCTGATGCCGAGGCGGAATGCCTTGCCGGTATGGGGCAGCAGCTGCGTGAGCAGCGCGTCGCCCTGCGCGCGGTGGTCTGGCCGCGTGGATTCGAGCAGGGTGATGGCCTTGGACATGGCGCGGCGCTGCACCGCAGCCGTGCCATGCACCACTCCATCGAGAAGCGCCGCAGGGGTCACGCCACCGCCTTGCGAATCTGCTCCAGCACGTCCTTCGCGCTGGCCGGAATCGGCGTGCCGGGGCCGTAGATGCCCTTCACGCCCGCTTCGTACAGGTGCTCGTAATCCTGCGCCGGAATCACCCCGCCCACAAACACGATGATGTCGTCGGCGCCCTGGTCCTTGAGCGACTGGATGATGGCGGGCACCAGCGTCTTGTGGCCGGCGGCCAGCGTGCTCACGCCCACGGCGTGCACGTCGTTTTCAATCGCCTGGCGGGCGCATTCCTCGGGCGTCTGGAACAGCGGTCCCATGTCCACGTCAAAGCCCAGGTCGGCAAAGGCCGTGGCCACCACCTTGGCGCCCCGGTCGTGGCCGTCCTGGCCCAGCTTGGCGATCATCACGCGCGGGCGGCGGCCTTCCTTCTCGGCGAATTCGTTGATCTCGGTCTTGAGTTTGTCCCAGCCTTCGGCCGAGTCGTAAGCGGCAGCGTACACACCGGTCACCTTTTGCGTATCGGCGCGGTGGCGCCCAAAAACCTTCTCCAGGGCATCGCTCACCTCGCCCACCGTGGCGCGCAGGCGCACCGCGTTGATGGACAGCTCCAACAGGTTGCCTTGGCCGCTTTCTGCTGCAGAAGTGAGAGCGTCCAGCGCTTGCTGTACCTTGGCTGCATCGCGATTTGCCTTGATTTTCTCCAGGCGGGCAATCTGGCCCTCGCGCACCTTCATGTTGTCGATCTGCAGGATGTCGACCGGGTCTTCCTTGGCCAGCTTGTACTTGTTGACGCCGACGATCACGTCGCGGCCAGAGTCGATGCGCGCCTGCTTCTCGGCGGCGGCCGCTTCGATCTTGAGCTTGGCCCAGCCGCTGTCCACGGCCTGGGTCATGCCGCCCATGGCTTCGACTTCCTCGATGATCTTCCAGGCGGCGTCCATCATGTCCTGGGTGAGCTTTTCCATCATGTAGCTGCCGGCCCAGGGGTCCACCACGTTGGTGATGTGGGTCTCTTCCTGGATGATGAGCTGCGTGTTGCGCGCGATGCGCGAGCTGAATTCGGTGGGCAGCGCGATGGCTTCGTCGAGCGCATTGGTGTGCAGGCTTTGCGTGCCGCCAAACACCGCCGCCATGGCTTCGATGGTGGTGCGCACGATGTTGTTGTACGGGTCTTGCTCGGTGAGGCTCCAGCCGCTGGTCTGGCAGTGCGTGCGCAGCATCAGGCTCTTGGGGTTTTGGGCGCCGGTTTCCTTCATGATGCGGCACCACAGCAGGCGCGCGGCGCGCATCTTGGCCACTTCGAGGGAGAAGTTCATGCCAATCGCCCAGAAGAAGCTCAGGCGCCCGGCGAATTCGTCCACGTCCAGGCCCGAGGCAATGGCGGTCTTGACATATTCCTTGCCGTCGGCCAGCGTGAAAGCGAGTTCGAGCGCCTGGTTGGCCCCCGCTTCCTGCATGTGGTAGCCCGAGATCGAGATCGAGTTGAACTTGGGCATGTTCCTGGCCGTGTAGCCAATGATGTCGCCAATGATGCGCATCGAGGGCTTGGGCGGGTAGATATAGGTGTTGCGCACCATGAACTCTTTCAGAATGTCGTTCTGAATGGTTCCGCTCAGTTTGTCTTGCGAGACGCCCTGCTCTTCCGCCGCCACCACGTAGC
>JANJSZ010000302.1 GCA_024711405.1 Acidovorax sp. | reverse complement strand
CTGGGCCACCTCCTCGGCCAGCATGGTCTTGCCGGTGCCGGGCTCGCCCTTGATGAGCAGGGGGCGCTGCAGCATGATGGCGGCGTTCACCGCGAGCATCAGGTCCTGGGTGGCGACGTAGTTCTGGGAGCCTTGAAATTTCATGAACAAAACACCGAATCGTTGATGGATGGGCTTGACAAGCGCTGGCTATAATCGCCGACTGATCAGAGCCCCCGAGCTGAACCTTCACACGATTGTGCGCGCAAAATGAACAAGACGTTGACTACGATATTCGCCCTGGCTGTCGCTTCCGTGACGGCGATTGCCCAAGCCCAGGAAACCAAAGGCGACGTCGAAGCCGGCAAGCAGAAAATTGCGATGTGCATCGGGTGCCACGGCATTCCGGGTTACCAGTCCAGCTTTCCCGAAGTGCACAAGGTACCCATGATCTCGGGCCAGAGCGGCAAGTACATTGCTGCCGCGCTCACCGCCTACAAGAAGGGCGAGCGCAAGCACCCCACCATGCGCGGCATTGCCGATTCGCTGACCGAGCAGGACATTGCCGATGTGTCGGCCTACTATGAGCAGCACGGCAAGACCGGCGCCGAAGTGGCCGCCAAGCCAGGCCGCGAACCCAGCGTGCAAGTGGCCGAGTTGCTGAAAAAGGGCGCCTGCGTGTCCTGCCACGGCGACAACTTCTCCAAGCCCATCGACCCGTCCTATCCCAAGATCGCGGGCCAGCACGCCGACTATCTGTTTGTGGCGCTCAAGTCGTACAAGGTGGAAAAGAACGCCCATGTGGGCCGCGGCAACGCCATCATGGGCGGCATCGCCAAGCAGTTCACCAACGCCGAACTGAAGGCGCTGGCAAGCTATGTGGGTTCGCTGGATGGCGACCTGCACACCGTGCCGCAATCGCGCTTTCGTTGAGCTGACCACTGGCTGGGGTCTGGCCCCGCCGATCCACGCCATTCGCCAAGAGCCCGCAGCCCGCGGGCTCTTTTGTTTCTGCCGGCGGACGGGTGCTGGTTGCCGCAGCTGTCGGCTTATCTGGCACGCTGCGCAGGGGCTTGGTTGCCCTTTGGGGGGTGCGTTGGTAAAATACCCCTATGCAAATTCTGGTTTTTCCCTCCTGTGTCCGTGCCGCCGAGTCGTCCAAGACTGCTGCGCTGCCCGCACGCGTCGTGCAAAGGACGGGTGTTCAGAAACCAGCTTCGCCGGCCGCAGATTCCTAGGCCCGGCGGTTTCTTCTTCCCCAAGAGCGTCATCGAACCACCGCCGGGCAGTGCTGCCGGACCAGCGCGCGCGCATGTCGCGCTGCAGCGATGGAGCTTCCGGCTTCCCTTCGCTCACGTTCCGTGGTTTTCCGTGGCGTGGGCGCATGGATGGCGCAACCCAGCGCGGCGCCCTGCGCCGGCCGTTCGTACGCTCACCGGGAAGTTTCATGCATCTTCAAACGATTGTTGCCCTCACGATTGTTGCCCTCACCGATTTTTCTGCCGCTGCCGAGCAGGCGCTGGACCGTGCCGCCATGGTCGCAGCCAGCCACCATGCGCGCTTGCGCATCTTCTACGGCACCGACAGGCCCGACCCCAAGTTCACCGACCCGCACGCGCGGCTGGAGCAGCGGGCGCGCCAACTGGCCCGGCGCCACGACATTGCCGCCGTTGCAGGAGGACGGGGCACCGGCGACGTGGTGGCCGATGCGCTGGCCGCAGCGGCGGGAGCTGACTTGCTGGTGATGGACCGGCGCACGCATTGCAGCTGGATGCACCTGCTGCGGAGCTCGCCATGGGCGCGGGTGCTGCGCGGCAGCCGCTGCCCGGTGCTGATCGTGCAGAACACGCCCGAGGGGGCCTATCAGCATGTGCTGATTGCGGTGGATTTCTCCGAGGCCGCAGGGGCGTTGGTGCGGTATGCCGGGGGGCTGCAAGCCGAGGCGCGGCTGGAGCTTTACCACGCCATTGACCGCCGCGACGAGGCCAGGCTGCGCAGCGCCGAGGCATCGATGCAGGCCATTCAGACCTATCGCGCAGAAGTGCGGGAGCACGCACGCCGCAAGATGCTGCCGCTGGCCACCGCTTTTGACACCCGCCGCAACCGGGTCGCCACGGTCATCGGGGCCGGCGATCCTGCGCGCCAGCTGGCGGTGCAGCACGAGGCCTCTGGCGCCGATCTGATTGCCGTCGGCCATACACGCCGCTGGACAGCCATGGGGTGGTTGATGGGCAGCGTTGCGGTGCGGCTGGTGGGCGGCGTGCAATGCGATGTCCTGGTGTTTCCCCGCGGCTATGCGCTGCAGCAAGGGCGCATGGCGGCGCCCAAGCGTACGGTTTCCGGTGTGTCTGCCTGACGCCTTGGCCGGCGCGCTCAGTCCCGCGTGGCGCGGCGCTGCACGCAGGCGATGTAGGCATCGCCGTCCGGCGGGCGGCCGGCGCGCTGGCTCTCCCACAGCATCTGGCCCAGGCAGTCCATGGTGGCGTGGTGGGCGTCGTGCAGCGAGTCCAGCCGTGCCGTGAGCAGTTCGACCGCCTGGCGAATGCCGCGCGGTTGGTCGATGCTGCACTGCTCGCTGATCGACAGGTGCATTGACAGGTGCAGGAACGGGTTGGTCTGCTCTGGTGTTTCGTCGTAGTTGCGCGCCACGGCGGCGTCGGTATCGGCCAGCTCGGCGTGGTATTCGGGGTGCTCGGCGATCCACAGGCTGGCCAGGGTTTCGATGGCCTCCATGGGCTGGCCGCTCAGGGTCTTGGCGTGCACCGCGCAGAGGAAGCGGCGCACATCGGCTTGGGACGGGTTGAACATGGCGCTGAGCGTAGCACGCAGATGCGCTGGCAGCAGCAGGGCGCTGGCGCGCGCCCTTGCGGTGGCGTCCTACACGCGCCGCTGCTGCGCGGACCTACAGTGGCCGGGCACGGGTGGGGAAACCGGGGTCAATGCCGTGCCTTTGTCCAACAACCCCGGATGTGGGAGAGATGCCATGAATGCACTGCGCCTGATCGGAGTGGTCCTGATCGTGCTGGGGCTGGCCGGTTTTTTTACTGGCGGTTTCAGCTTTACCAAAGAGACCACGCAGGCCAAGCTCGGCCCGCTGGAACTGACCGTGAAAGACCAGCAATCGGTGAACGTGCCCCAGTGGCTGAGTCTGGGCGCGATAGCGCTGGGGGCGGTGGTGCTGGTGCTGGGCTTTCGCAGGCATTGAGCGGGCGTCCCGCGCGGCCCTTGGGGGCGTCCGCCCACAGCGCGGGGATCAGCTGTGCTGGGTGCCCAGCATGCGCGAGATGGCCTGCGCGGCCCGCAGCAGGGCGGGCAGCATGGTGGCCTGCATGACCTCGGCACTGGAGCGGTTGGCCTGGCCGCTGATATTGAGGGCGGCCACGGTCTGGCCCGCGCGGTTGGTCAGTGGTGCGGCAATCGAGATCAACCCCTCTTCGAGTTCCTGATTGATCAGGCACCAGCCCTGTGTGCGTGCCTGGCGGATGCGCTCCAGCAGGGTGGGCATGTCCATCACGGTGTGCTGGGTGAAGCGCTGCGGGGTCAGCCCCTGCAGCCGCGCCTGCAGCGCGTCGTCGGGCAGGCTGGCCAGCAGCACCCGCCCCATCGATGTCCAGGCGGCAGGCAGGCGCGAACCCACGCCCAGGTTGGTGCGCATGATCTTGTGGGTGGGCAGCCGCAGCACGTAGACGATGTCGAGGCCGTCGAGCACGGCCGCCGAGCACGACTCGCGCACCTGCTCCACCAGCGCTTCCATCACCGGCTCGGCCAGATCCCAGATGGGCATGGACGACAGGTAGGCAAACCCGAGGTCCAGGATGCGCGGGGTGAGGCGAAACAGCCGGCCATCACTTTCCACATAACCCAGCGTCTGCAGCGTGAGCAGGATGCGCCGGGCGCCGGCGCGGGTCAGCCCGGTCTGCGCGGCCACCTCGCTCAGGGTCTGCTGCGGCGCGCTGGCGCTGAACGAGCGGATCACTTCCAGGCCGCGCGCGAAGGACTGCACGTAGCTGTCGCCTGGTCTGGGGCTGGCAGGAGGGGTATTGGTGTTCATGGAGTGCTCGGCTTATAATTCTTTATGCGAACATTTGTTCATTATAAGAACAAATGCAGGCGATTTTTTTGCTACTTCCCGGAAGACTTTCCATGATCAACAAGATAGCGGACTCGGTGGCGCAGGCCCTCTCGGGTGTGAAGGACGGGGCCACCGTGCTGATTGGCGGCTTTGGCACGGCGGGCATCCCGGACGAGCTGATCGACGGCCTGATCGCCCACGGCGCGCGCGATCTCACCATCGTCAACAACAACGCCAGCAACGCCGAGCAGGGCGTGGCGGCGCTGCTCAAGGCGGGCCAGGTGCGCAAGGTCATCTGCAGCTTTCCACGCCAGGCCGACAGCTATGTGTTCGATGGCCTCTACCGCAGCGGCAAGCTCGAACTGGAGCTGGTGCCGCAGGGCAACCTGGCTGAGCGCATCCGCGCCGCCGGTGCCGGCATTGGCGCTTTCTTCTGCCCCACGGCCTATGGCACGGAACTGGCCAAAGGCAAGGAAACCCGCGAAATCAACGGCAAGCACTACGTGCTGGAGTACCCCATTCATGGCGACGTGGCGCTGATCAAGGCCGACAAGGGAGACCGCTGGGGCAACCTCACCTACCGCATGTCGGCGCGCAACTTCGGCCCGGTGATGGCCACCGCCGCCAAGACCACGATCGCCACGGTGCACGAGGTGGTGGAACTGGGCGCGCTCGATCCCGAAGCCATCGTCACGCCGGGCATCTATGTGAGCCACGTCCTGAAGATCGCCCGCGTTGCCACGCAGGCCGGTGGTTTCAAGAAATCTGCATGAAATTGGCCTCTGGCGCAAAAGGAGCGAGCGTGAGCAGCTATCAAAAACGTAGTAAAGAAGAGTTGGCCAAGCGGGTGGCGCAAGACATCCACGACGGCGCCTATGTCAACCTGGGCATCGGCCAGCCGACCCTGGTGGCCAACCACATCCCGGCGGGCCGCGAGGTCATCCTGCAAAGCGAGAACGGCATCCTGGGCATGGGCCCGGCGCCGGCCGCGGGCAGCGAAGACTACGACCTCATCAACGCCGGCAAGCAGCCCGTCACCCTGCTGTCGGGTGGCGCGTTCTTCCACCATGCCGACAGCTTCGCCATGATGCGTGGCGGCCACCTCGACATCTGTGTGCTGGGCGCCTTCCAGGTGTCGGCCACGGGCGACCTGGCCAA
The DNA here is from genome assembly GCA_024711405.1 of Acidovorax sp. Taxonomy (GTDB): domain Bacteria; phylum Pseudomonadota; class Gammaproteobacteria; order Burkholderiales; family Burkholderiaceae_C; genus Acidovorax. The sequence goes on along the minus strand of JANJSZ010000302.1, from coordinate 3,797 downwards.
CTGGAGCACGGGCGAGCCCGGTGCCATCCCGGCCGTGGGCGGCGCCATGGACCTGGCCATCGGCGCCAAGCAGACCTGGGTCATGATGGACCTGCTCACCAAGCAGGGCGCCAGCAAGGTCGTGGCCCAGTGCACCTATCCGCTCACCGGCATCGGCTGCGTCAAGCGCATCTATTCCGACCTGGCCACGCTGGCCTGCACGCCGCAGGGGCTCCAGCTCATCGACAAGGTCGAGGGGCTGGAACACGCCGAACTCGAACGCCTGGTCGGCCTGCCCATCCAGGCCTGAATCTTCCCTCCACACCACCGAACACACCCATGACCCAAGCCTTCATCTGTGACGCCATCCGCACCCCCTTTGGCCGCTACGGCGGCGCGCTGTCGAACGTGCGCACCGACGACCTCGGCGCCATCCCGCTCAAGGCGCTGATGGAGCGCAACCCCGGCGTGGACTGGGCCGCCGTGACCGATGTGCTCTATGGCTGCGCCAATCAGGCCGGTGAAGACAACCGCAACGTGGCGCGCATGTCCAGCCTGCTGGCGGGCCTGCCGCTTGAGGTGCCGGGCGCCACCATCAACCGCCTGTGCGGTTCGGGCCTGGACGCCGTGGGCACGGCCGCGCGCGCCATCAAATCGGGCGAAGCCGGGCTCATGATCGCCGGCGGCGTGGAAAGCATGAGCCGCGCGCCCTTCGTGATGCCCAAGGCCGAGACCGCCTTCAGCCGCAACAACGCGGTGTATGACACCACGATCGGCTGGCGCTTCGTCAACAAGCTGATGAAGGCGCAGTACGGCGTGGATTCGATGCCCGAAACCGCAGAGAACGTGGCCACCGATTTCGGCATCGAACGCGAAGCGCAGGACCGCATGGCGCTGCGCAGCCAGCTCAACGCCGTGGCCGCGATCCAGGCCGGCCACCTGGCGCGCGAGATCGTGTCCGTGACCATTCCCCAGAAAAAGGGCGACGCCATCGTCGTCCGCCAGGACGAGCACCCGCGCGAAACCAGCCTGGAAGCGCTGGCCCGGCTCAAGGGCGTGGTGCGGCCTGATGGCACCGTCACCACCGGCAACGCCTCGGGCGTGAACGACGGTGCCTGCGCCCTGCTGCTGGCCGATGAAGCCAGCGCCGCCAAGTACGGCCTCAAGCCCCGCGCCCGCGTGGTGGGCATGGCGACGGCCGGCGTGGCGCCGCGCATCATGGGCTTCGGCCCCACGCCCGCCACGCTGAAGGTGCTGGCCCATACCGGCCTGACCATCGACCACATGGACGTGATCGAGCTCAACGAAGCCTTTGCCGCCCAGGGCCTGGCCGTGTTGCGCGCCCTGGGCCTGAAGGACGACGACGCCCGCGTGAACGCCTGGGGCGGCGCCATTGCGCTGGGCCACCCGCTGGGTGCCAGCGGCGCCCGCCTGGTGACCACCGCCGTGAACCGCCTGCACGCCACGGGGGGCAAATACGCGCTGTGCACCATGTGCATCGGCGTGGGGCAGGGCATTGCCGTGATCATCGAACGCGTCTGACCGGGCCAGCACACACCATGCAGACACAAACCATCGAAACCCCCGGCGGATCCTTCCGCGTGCGCCTGGACGGGCCCACCCATGCACCCGTGCTGGTGTTTGCCAACTCGCTGGGCACCACGCTGGAGATGTGGGATGCACAGGCACAGCGCTTTGCCCAGACGCACCGCGTGCTGCGCTACGACACGCGCGGCCACGGTGGCAGCGTGGTATCGCCCGGCCCCTACAGCTTTGACCAGCTCGGCGGCGATGTGGTGGCGCTGCTGGATGCGCTGGGCATTGCCAAGGCCAGCTTTTGCGGCATCTCCATGGGTGGCCTCACCGGCCTGTGGCTGGGCGTGCATGCCGGCGAGCGCCTGAACCACCTGGTGGTGTGCAACAGCGCCGCCAAGATTGGCACGGCCGAAGGCTGGCAAACCCGCGCCGCGCTGGTGCGCGACCAGGGTACGGCGGCCATGGCCGAGCTGGCCGCTTCGTCGCCCGGCCGCTGGTTCACCGAGCCCTTCATCGCGGCCGAACCCGCGCTGGTGGCCCGTGCACAAGGCTGGATTGCCGGCATCGCGCCCGAAGGCTACGCCGCCTGCTGCGACGCCCTGGCGCAGGCCGATCTGCGAAGCGCCATCAGCGCCATCCGCGTGCCCACCCTGCTGATTGCCGGCGCCAGCGACCCGGTCACCACCGTGGCCGACGCCCAGGCCATGCAGCGCGCCATCGCCGGCGCGCACCTGGCCGAGCTGCCTGCATCGCACCTGTCCAACCTGGAAGCTCCCGCCGCGTTCGACGATGCGCTGGCGGCCTTTCTTGCCACGGGGGCCTGAGAGCCTGAGAGTCTTTCGTCCATGCCCGCTCAACACGCCAAAAAACTCTCAGGCTCTGAGCCACCCGCGAACCCGCAACGTACCGGAACCCGCATGAGCTACCCCCACACCAGCCCCGCAGGCGCGCCCGAGCGCGTGCTGATCACCGGTGGCGCCGCCGGCATCGGCGCCGCCATTGCCGAGCGCTGCCGCGCCGAAGGCTACCTGCCGGTTGTCATCGACCGCATGGTGGATGGCGTGCACGGCGGCTTGCGCGCCGACCTGTCGGATGCGGCGGACACCGCGCGGGCCTTGCAGGAGGCGCTGGCCGGTGGCCCCATCACCCGCCTGGTCAACAACGTGGGCGTGGTGGTGCCAGCCGATGCCGAGCACCAGACCCTGGCCGAGTTCGACCTGGCCGTGTCGCTGAACCTGCGCTGCGCCTTCCAGTGCATGCAGGCGCTGCTGCCGGGCATGAAAGCGGCCGGCTTCGGGCGCATCGTCAACATGTCCTCGCGCGCTGCGCTGGGCAAGGAGTTGCGCACCGCCTACGCCGCCACCAAGGCCGGCCTGATCGGCATGACGCGGGTGTGGGCGCTGGAGCTGGGCCAGCATGGCATCACGACCAACGCCATCGGTCCCGGCCCCATCCGCACTGAACTGTTCGACCGCGCCAATCCGCCCGATGCACCGCGCACCCGCGCCATCGTCGAGTCCGTGCCCGTCAGGCGCATCGGCACGCCCGAGGATGTGGCCCACGCCGCCAGCTACCTGCTGGACGCGCGCAGCGGCTTTGTCACGGGGCAGGTTCTGTACGTCTGCGGTGGCATGACCGTCGGCGTGGCCGGGGTCTGACCGCATGGCAGCGCCTGCTGTCGAAGAACACCATGGGCTGCACCCTGGTGAACCCTTTCCTGGTGGACGCGATCTGCATCGCGGCCATCCTGATCCGGCCCCATCTGTGAGGCCTTGACCCTGCCTGTTGCGCCGGGGCGCACACACGCCCCGTGCAGCAGGCCCCATTCTCCCGAGCAAGACAGAGGAACCCACCATGACCCATTCCACCCACCGCACCTTCCTGGCCGGCCGCCGCCAGGCCCTGGCTGTCCTGGCCAGCCTGGCCGCCGGCACGGCCGCCCTGCCGGGCGCCGCCCTGGCACAGGCCTACCCCGCCAAGCCCGTCACCATCATCGTGCCGTTTGCGGCCGGTGGCACTACCGACATCCTGGCGCGCATCATTGGCCAGGCATTGACCACCGAGCTGGGCCAGTCCGTGGTGGTGGACAACCGCGCGGGCGCCGGCGGCAACATCGGCGGCCAGGCCGCCGCCCGGGCGCAGGCCGATGGCTACACCCTGTTCATGGGCACGGTGGGCACGCACGCCATCAACGCCAGCCTGTACAAGAAGATGCCGTTCGACCCGGTCAAGGACTTTGCACCCCTGACCCGCGTGGCCAATGTGCCCAACCTGCTGGTGGC
>JANJSZ010000294.1 GCA_024711405.1 Acidovorax sp. | reverse complement strand
GCCTCCAACTTGAATTCTTGCGTGTACTGCGCACGCACCTGCTTTGCCGTCATCTCTTGACTCCTTGTCGGTATTTTCAACAAGGCCAAGAACTCCACTGTTCAGGGGCAAGGTCAGTTCACCGTAGAAGCCAAGCTCAGTGTTCGCTGCTCACCCTGCAGCCGTCTCCGCAATCAGCACATCGGCCGGGATGCCCAGGCTCTGATGCAGTCTGCGGATCATGGCCAGCGTCAGCGGACGCTTGCGGTTCAGGACTTCGTAGACGCGGTTGCTCTTGCCAATGATGGGCTCAAGATCTTTGACGGACAGACCGCTCTGATCCATCCGGAATTTGATGGCTTCCACCGGATCGGGTGCAGTGATGGGTATGTGTTTGGCCTCGTAGGCTTGCACCAGCGTGGCCAGAATGTCCAGGCGATCACCCTCCGGCGTGCCCAGATCGGGGTCGGAGTCCATCAAGGCCGAAATCTCTTTGAGAGTAGCCTTGTAGTCTGCTTCGGTGTGGATAGGGCGGATGTCCATGTTTCCTCCGTGGCCGGTCAGGCCATTTCAACGGTTTCTGCGTCCACTGCGTCGTACTCCTTATGGGTGCCGACAAACTTCACGTAGACGATCTGCAACTTGTACGCAACGGCCACGATCAGCCGATAGTCATTGCCTTTGATGTTGAAGACCACACGACGGTTCTTCCGTACGCTGGCGCTGCGGTACTGCGCCTTGATGTCAGCGGGCTGGGTCCAGCTCGCACTCGTGGCTTCCTCGTACCAAGCCTTCAGCGGCTGCTCGGCGTCGGGATAGCGCCCCCAGAAGGCCCGAAGGGTAGACACGGCAATCACTCGCATGGGTCGAAGTTTAGTCCCAAAATGGGACTTCGGCAAGTGGCGTCCAGATCGGGCGGGTGATCACGGCGTCCTGGAATGGGTGTGAATGGATTACGCGCGCACCATTCACGCGGTTGGATTGCGTCGTTGCCTACCTGGTGGGGCAACGCCGGTCATGGAAACGAACAGATCCCGCCCAGTGGGTCCCTGTGCGCCTATCTGAGGCTGATCCGCCCCTGGTTTGGCCGTGGGATGGTTACCTGTATGCGGCCATGGCTTCGCCCACTTGGATTGGCCGCGTGATCCTCCAGTCAGGGTTGAACTGGAGCGGTCCCTGTGGAAACAGCATGACCACGGTAGAACCCAGCAGGAAACGTCCCATTTCTTCGCCTTGCTGCAGGCGTACCTGGCCTGCAGCATAGTTCCATTGTCGCAGCTGGCCCGTGCGGGGCGGGTTCACCTGACCATGCCATACGGTGGCCATGCTGCCCACGATGGTGGCCCCCACCAGTACCAGCACAAAAGGCCCGTGGTCTGATTCGAAGACGCACACCACGCGCTCATTGCGTGCAAAAAGGCCCGGAACGCCACGCGCCGTGGTGGGGTTCACGGAAAAAAGGTCACCCGGCACATGCACCATTCGCGTGAGTTGGCCCGCGCAGGGCATGTGGATGCGGTGGTAGTCGCGTGGACTCAAGTACAAGGTGGCGAAATGGCCGTGGTCAAAGCGCGCTGCCAGTGCGGCATCACCACCCACCAGCGCGGTGGTGGAGTAGTGGTGGCCCTTGGCCTGAAAGATCAGGTCGTTTTCCATGCGGCCAAACTGGCTGATGGTTCCGTCCACTGGGCAAATCAGATCGGCCGATGCCAGCGGGCGCAAGCCCGGTTTCAGCGCGCGCGTGAAAAAGTCGTTGAATGATGGATAGCTGGCGATATCGGGATTGGCCGCCTCTGCCATGTTCACGTTGTAGCGGGCCACAAAGCGGCGTATCACCGCGGTGGTCAAACCCCCCAGCCGTGCCGACGCAAATCTGCCGGCTAGCATGGTGAGTGCCCGCTTGGGCATGAGGTACTGCGGCAGAACTGCCAGATGATCGGACACGGGCAAGCCTCTCAAGGACGAAAGCGGCTGATTCTATCGGCCGCATCCCTTGGGGTTGGTGCCATGCATCTCCGCAGTCTTTGCCGTGACAAGGGTGGGTTCCGCGTGTCCGGTGCGCAGCGAAATCACCGTGCGACAGCCCTGGAAGCCAAAACCCGTTTTGCCGAGGCGGCTCGGCGCGCGTGACGGTGGGTGCAAGAAATGCTGGCGGAAGTTTGGCTGCCGGGTATTGGTCGGGCTTCCATCGCATTTCGGCGGACTTCGGCAAAATATTAGGCCAGGTGCTGGCCCAGTGCGATTTTTTCGTGAATAAATCTGGACCACGAACACGATAAGCTGAGGTGCGACGGTGCCCTGGCGTTTGCGATTGCTTCATGTCCTCTCCACATTCGGGCCTTCCTCCCACCCCTCCTGCCACATTTCTGACATCGCCTGGCGCGCGGTGGATGCGCTGGCTTCGTCGTTTCTCGCCCGCACCGGTGGGCATTGATGGCCGTGAAAGACTTCGGGTGATTGTGGGTGTCTCTCTCGGTGTCTTGATTGCAGCCCTGCTGAGTCGCTGGTGGGCGATGGACCACGCTGGCCCTTGGATGGTGGGCTCGCTGGGTGCGAGCGCCATTCTGGTCTTTGGCATGCCGTCCAGCCCATTGGCCCAACCCTGGCCGGTGCTGGGTGGCAGCACTTTGTCGGCACTGGTGGGGGGCGTTTGCGCGGCGCTGGTGCCCGACCCTGCCGTGGCAGGAGCGCTGGCGGTGGGGCTGGCCATGGCGCTCATGGTGCCCCTGCGTTGCCTGCATCCGCCAGGCGGTGCCATGGCACTGTATGTTGTGATAGCCCAGGGCAACGGATTACAACTGGCGGCTTTTCCTATTTGCTTCAACGCCTTGGCGCTGGTGGTTTTAGGGGTGGCCTACAACACCCTGACGGGGCGCCAATATCCCCATTCGCAACGCTGGCGCGAACCAGTGGACCTGCCACAATCGGGACCCTTTGTCGCATCGGATGTGGATGCCGCGTTGTCTCACTACAACCAGCTTCTCGATGTGAGCCGCGAGGACCTTGAAGGGTTGTTGCATCTGGCCGGTCGAGCGGCCTTTCAGCGCACGCTGGGGGATCTGCGCTGTTCGGACGTCATGTCCAAGCCGCCGTTGGCCGTGGAGGCGGGAGTGTCGCTGAAGGACGCCTGGGCACTGATGCGCAGCCAGCAGGTCAAGGCGCTTCCCGTGGTGGATGCACATCGCCTGGTGGTGGGTATTGTCACCGTGGCGGACTTCATGCGGCTTGCCAACCTGGATATGCACGAAGGTCTGGGGCAGCGACTGCGGACACTGGTGATGGGCCGCAGCGGCCAGCCGGCATCGGTGGGCGAGATCATGTCGCACCCTGTACAAGTGATTGAAGAGCAGCAGCACGCCATGGATCTCGTGCCTCTTTTTTCGCAGGGTGGGCATCATCACATTCCGGTAGTGGACACCCGTCAGCAGTTGGTGGGCATCATCACCCAGACAGATCTGGTGCGCACGCTGGCTGGCGCCTTGCAGATTCCGCAAGTGATGGATTCCACCCCTGCTGGGTAGTTTGGCGCGCCAGCATAGGCAGACCGGGGACATCGCGCTACAATCAGCAGGCTCATGCACAGCGCCTCGCCTGTCCATTGAAGCCGTCTCCCCGGCCTCTTTTCTGATCTGCGCCCCGGGTGCAGCGACTCCCCCGCCCGCAAAGCACCGTGCCCCGAGCCCCCTGAAGGCACGGTAACGGCGGTCGTGGATGCACGATGTGCTGGAGTGCCAACCACAGAATATTTGTTTTTAAGAGATAACCATGGCCAAAGAAGAACTCATTGAAATGCAAGGCTCCGTGACGGAAGTTTTGCCGGATTCGCGTTTTCGCGTGACCTTGGAAAATGGTCACCAGCTGATTGCCTACACCGGTGGAAAGATGCGCAAGCACCATATCCGCATTTTGGCGGGCGACAAGGTGTCGCTGGAATTGTCGCCCTACGATTTGACCAAGGGACGCATCACTTTCCGCCATCTTGCGGGTCGTGGTCCAGGGCCCTCCAGCCGTTGATTTTCTCCATGGCGACTCCTGTCGCAGGAGAGACGTAAAAATGAAATGCGTCAAACCCAAAATAGGCCAGATTTTCGAGTTAGAATACGAGCTGTCGGAGCGTAGCGCAGCCTGGTAGCGCATCTGCTTTGGGAGCAGAGGGTCGCGAGTTCGAATCCCGCCGCTCCGACCAATGTTCAAAGGACTTGCAGCACAAGCTGCAAGTCCTTTTTTACTTTCTGCCGGTTTTGCACCGGCAGACTGATTGTGTGGACGCTGCTTTGCATGTTGTGCTGTTGGCTGCATGGCGATACCCATGTCTTGTCCGCGCGGTGGAGCCCGAGCTGCTCCATGGTCCGATCACGGTCGGTGGCCTGACGGCGCTGGGTAATGAGGGTGTGGTGCTTTGCCAACCGCCAGCCCATTCGCGATGAGAACGACACCGTCACCATAAAAAAACGCGGCCTGGGCCGCGTTTCCTGTGGGTGAGTGGGCGTTCCGGGTGAACGCGGCGACTTCCCTTTTTATTCCACCTTGGCCTTGGCGCGCAGTTCTTCCTGGAACTTTGCCAGTTTTTGCTGCTGCAGTTGCTGCGCCACCTGGGGTTTGACCTCGTCCAGCTTGGGCAACTGGGCCTGGCGCATATCGTCCAGGCGGATCACGTGCCAGCCAAACTGGCTCTTGACGGGGGTCTCGGTCATCTTGCCCTTGCTGAGCTTGATCAGGGCTTCGGTGAATTCGCTCACATAGCTGGCGGGGTTGGCCCAGTCCAGATCGCCGCCCTTGGCGCCAGAGCCTGGATCCTTGGATTGCTTCTTGGCGATGTCTTCAAACTTGGCGCCTTTCTTGATGGAGGCAATGATGGCCTTGGCATCGGCTTCCTTGTCCACCAGGATGTGGCTGGCCTTGTATTCCTTGCCGCTGTTGGCTGCCGTGAACTTGTCGTACTCGGCCTGGACTTCAGCGTCAGTGACGGGGTTGTTTTTCTGGAAATCGGCGAACAGTTCGCGGATCAGGATGGTCTGGCGGGCCAGTTCCATCTGTGCCTTGTAGTCGGCTGATGTTTCCAGGCCACGTTTTTGCGCTTCCTGCAGGAAGATTTCGCGGGCGATCACTTCTTCCTTGATCTGGCCTTCCATTTCAGGGGTCACAGGGCGACCGGACCGCTCCACCTGCTGGCGCAGAACTTCGGCGCGCTCTTTGGGCACGGCCTTGCCGTTCACGATGGCAATGTTCTGGGCGGAAACGGGCAGGGCCATCGTACCCAGCACGGCAGCGGCCACGAGGCCGGACAGGATCTGTTTCTTCATGCGGAATCCAAAAAATGAGAGGGTGATTGCAGGCTGAAGGCCGGCAGCTGCGTAGATGGGTGCCGGTTCAGAGAACTTCAATGGCGATGGCGTGAACGCCCTGGTCAATAAATTCTTGCAGCGCATCATACACAAGGCGATGCTGTGCCACGCGGCCTTTTCCTGTAAGCAGGGGTGACGCAATGCGCACCCTGAAATGGGTTCCGAAACCCGTGCCATTGGCGCCTGCATGGCCCGCGTGGGCGCCACTTTCGTCCACCACTTGCACATGGGTGGGGGTGAGTTTTTCAACCAGGCGCTGCTGCATGGCCTGGGCCAGGGGGGGAAGTTGGTTTGCCGTCATGCCTGTGGCCCTTTGGTGTCGTCGGTGTCCTTCATGTAGCGGCTCAGATACAGCGCCTGCGCCAGCACAAACACGAACATCAGGCCCATGCCGCCAAACAGCTTGAAGGTGACCCAGGTGTCGGTATCAAAGTGATAGGCCACCCAAAGGTTGAGCACGCCCATGACGGCAAAGAAGCCCGTCCAGCTCCAGTTCATCGTGCGCCAGGCGGACTCTGGCAGATCCATCTGGGCACCCATCAGGGACCTGAGCAAATTCTTGCGGAAGAACAGCTGGCCGCCCAGCAGCGCGCCACCCATCAGCCAGTACAGCACCGTGGGCTTCCATTTGATGAAGGTGTCGCTGTGCGAGAGCAGGGTGGCACCGCCGAACAGCACGATCACCCCCAGGCTGAGCCATTGCATGGGTTCGACCTTGCCGTGCTTGTAATGCAGGTAGCCGATCTGCACCACCGTGGCAGCAATCGCCACCGCCGTGGCGATGTAGATACCCCAGATCTTGAACGCCGCAAAGAACAGGAAGATGGGAAAGAAATCGATCAGTAGTTTCATGTCGCCTGAGGGTAGGGGTGATGGTCTGGCGCGTTTCAGGGGGCGTCGGGCTCGAAATCGAGCGAGGCCGAATTCATGCAGTAGCGCAGGCCGGTGGGGGCGGGGCCATCTTCGAAGACATGGCCCAGATGCGCTCCGCATTGTGCACACACGGTTTCGGTGCGGACCATGCCGTGGCTGTGATCCATGATTTCGGCAATGGCGCCCGGCACTGCCTGCGAGAAGCTTGGCCAGCCGCAGCCGGCATCGAACTTGGTGGCGGCATCAAACAACTTGGCCCCGCAGCAGATGCAGTGGTAGCTGCCATCGGCCCAGTGGGCCTCGTATTTGCCGGTGAAGGGGCGTTCGGTGGCCGCATGGCGCGTGACCTGCAGGGCTGTAGGTTCGGCGCCTTTTTCGCGCAGGATGGCTTGCCATTCGGCGTCGGTTTTCTGGACAGGAAAGTTCATGATGAACAGCTGATCTCGATGGAGGAAGCCCAGTCGGGCGGGAAGTCGGCCCAGGCATCGTGGCCGGGGTGTTCGTCGAACGGACGCTCCAGCAGGCGCTGCAAGGTGCGCAGCTCGGAAAAATCGCCAAGTTTCGCCGCGCGGATGGCCTGCTCACCCAGGTGGTTGCGCAGCACGAACTTGGGATTGGTTTTTAGCATCAAATCGGCAGATAGCTCTTTATTCATAGGCGCTAGAAGCTCTGAATAAGATAGCGCCCACCGGTCCCAGCCCGCACGGTCTGCAAACAGGTCACGCACGGGTTCGAAGTTGTTGTGCGCCACGGCCTGCGACAGGCGGCGCCAGAAGATGGTGTAGTCCACGCCGTTTTGGGCCAGCAGCAGCAAGATGCTGTCGATCAGATCGGCATCGCCGGCACGCTCCTGTACAAGGCCCAGCTTGGCGCGCATGCGGGCCATGAAGTCGGTGGAGAAAACGGTTTTGTACGATGCCAGGGCCGCCTGGGCCAGTTCTTGGTCGCCAATCAGCGGCAGCAGCGCCTGGGCCAGGCAAAACAGGTTCCAGTAAGCCACATTGGGCTGGCGGTTGTAGGCATATCGGCCCTGGGTATCGCTGTGGTTGCAGACATGGCCGGGCACAAACGCATCCAGGAACTGGAAGGGGCCGTAGTCGATCGTCAGGCCCAGGATGCTCATGTTGTCGGTGTTCATCACGCCGTGGCAAAAACCCACGGCCTGCCAGTGTGCCACCATCGTTGCTGTGCGTTCGCTCACGGCCTGCAGCAAGGCTGCATAGGCGTTGGCCCCCGGCTGCGGTGTGGTGCGGCAGGCCGGGTAATAGCGGTCGATCACATAGTCGGCCAGTGCGCGCAATTCCTTTTGCATGTCGCGCGCGGCGAAGTGCTCGAAGTGGCCAAAACGGACGAAGCTGGGGGCCACGCGGGTCACGACGGCGGCGGTTTCCGTCTCTTCACGGCGTACGGGGGCCGGTGAGCCCGTCACGCACAGGGCGCGCGACGTGGGGATGCCCAGCGCATGCATGGCTTCGCTGCACAGAAATTCGCGGATGCTTGAGCGCAGCACGGCGCGTCCATCGCCCATGCGCGAGTACGGAGTGCGGCCGCTGCCCTTGAGCTGCACTTCCAGCCCTTCGGGGGTTTCACCCAGCAGGATCGCGCGCCCGTCGCCCAGTTGTCCTGCCCAGACGCCAAATTGGTGGCCGCTGTAGACACTGGCCAGCGGGCGGCTAGCGGGAGGGCAGGCATTGCCCGTGAACACCCGCAGGGCTTCGTCGGACGCCATCCAGGTGGCGTCCAGGCCCAGTAGATCCGCCACGCCGCTGCTGGTGCCCACCCAGTACGGCTGGGGCAAGGGCGTGGGATTCAAGTGGGTAAAGAATGCCGGCCCCAGGCTCGCAAAACCGCCGCGGTCGTCCGTCAGGTCCAACGGCGGGGCGGGGGGGCGGTCGGCATGGGGGTTCATGGGGGCATTGTCTCGTAGTCGGGATGCCCCGGCGCCCGCAGGGCCTTGCGTGCGTTGGCCCGCTGCGCGCGGCTGTTCAGTTGTCGATGGTGGCGGCCAGGTAGGCGCGCAATGCGTCGTCGTCCACCACGGCCACGCGCCCCAGGTCCAGCCTGACGATGCGCAGGGCCTCCAATGTGCGCAGCACGCGGTTGACCGTTTGGCGCGACAGCCCTGCCAGATGCCCCAGTTCTTCCTGTGTGAGCAGGATGCGCCGCGTGCTGCGCCAGAACAAGGGGCTCAGGTACAGCGCCACGCGATGCTCGGGCGAGCGCATGCGGCCGGCTTCGATGATCGCCATGGCCTGGCCGAGCCGCATGTTGAGGTGGTTGGCCAGGTATTGGTTGAAAGCAAGGCTGGTGTCGCGCAGTGCCGAGAACAGCGGCAGCGGCAGGCACAGCAGCCGTGTCTCGCGCAGCGCGACAACGTGGTAGCGGCGGGATTCTGGCTTCATGGCCGAACCCTCTCCGAACCACTCGCCATCAGGCACGCCCAGAAATGCAGAGTGCCGCCCGCGCGCTTCGGGGCTGTGCAGCATCACCAGGCCGCTGAGCACGGCATACCAGCCCTGAACCGTGGTGCCCGCCGCCAGCATGGTTTCACCCTTGCCGCCCTGCAGTGTCTGCACGGCATCGCGCACTTCTTCCTGCCGTCCCGGCGACAGGCTGTGGAACCACGGCTGGGTGGCGATGAATCGCTGGGCAGAGGGAGCGGAAAACATTGCGTGCATTGTGCCGCGCGGTGCTGGTGGCTGGATCTGCCACGGGGCTGACTGATCGTGGTGGACTTCTGCGGGGTCGGCGGGGAAAGGGGCTGCCACGGACGGCGCCGCCGCTGAAAAAGGGGCGTGAACAGATGGATGGGAACCTGCCGGCCGCAGGGGCGGGAAAACCCGCGCCACCTGTCAGCCGTGCGACATGTGTTGGCGCCAGACGTGAAACGCTGCAGACTGTCGCACGGGCCGAGAGCGGCTTGGCGCCTTGCATCCACGTGCGTCTGCAACGGTGGCCGAGCAGCAGCGGCGTCGGTTTGCAGGGCACGCGGCGTAAGCCTTTGCGCGACTTTGCCACGGTAGGATAAGGATTCCAAACAACATGACTTTCAAGGAGCGCACATGCTGGGCCTGATGCAGAACCAACCACTGCTGATTTCGTCGCTGATCGAGTTTGCCGAACGGCACCACGGCGATGCGGAAATCGTTTCACGCCGGGTCGAGGGTGACATCCATCGCTACACCTACCGCGACCTCGCATTGCGCTCCAAGCAGCTGGCAAACGTGCTGGATGGCATAGGCCTGCAGTTCAGCGACCGCGTGGCTTCGCTGGCATGGAATGGCTATCGCCACATGGAGATGTACTTTGGGGTCAGCGGCTCGGGCCGTGTGCTGCACACCATCAACCCGCGCCTGCACCCCGACCAGATCGCCTGGATCGTCAACCATGCGCAAGACCAGGTGCTGTGCTTTGACACCTCCTTCCTGCCGCTGGTGCAGGCCGTGCATGCGCGCTGCCCTTCGGTGAAGAAGTGGGTGGCGCTGTGCGATGCCGACAAGCTGCCCGCCGATTCGGGTATCCCCGGTCTCGTGAGCTACGAGGCGTGGATCGGCGGCGCATCCAGCGACTACGCCTGGCCGGTGTTCGACGAGAACTCGGCTTCGAGCATGTGCTACACGAGCGGCACCACCGGCAACCCCAAGGCCGCGCTCTACAGCCATCGCTCCACCACATTGCATGCCTATGCGGCGGCACTGCCCGATGTGATGGGCCTCTCGGCGCGCGACTCTGTATTGCCCGTGGTGCCCATGTTCCACGTCAATGCCTGGGGCATTCCCTACTCGGCGCCGCTCACTGGCTGCAAGCTGGTGTTTCCGGGGCCTGCGCTCGACGGCAAATCGGTGTATGAGCTGATCGAGGCGGAAGGGGTGACCTTTGCCGCCGGCGTGCCCACGGTCTGGCAGATGCTGCTGAACCACGTCAAGGCCGGCGGCCTGAAGTTCAGCACGCTCAACCGCACGGTGATAGGTGGATCGGCCTGCCCGCCCGCCATGATCCATGCCTTCCAGGACGAATTCGGGGTGTCGGTACTGCACGCCTGGGGCATGACCGAAATGAGCCCGCTGGGCACGCTGTGCACGCTCAAGAACAAGCACCTCGCCTTGCCGCGCGACGGGCAGATGAAGATCCTGCAAAAGCAGGGGCGCGCCATCTACGGCGTGGACATGAAGATCGTCGACAGCGCTGGCAATGAACTGCCCTGGGACGGCAAGAGCTACGGCGATCTGCTGGTGAAGGGGCCGTGGATCGTGGCCGACTATTACCGCAGCGAAGGCGGCAGCCCGCTGGTGCCCGACGCACAGGGGCGCGGTTGGTTCCCCACAGGCGATGTGGCCACCATCGACGCCGATGGCTTCATGCAGATCACCGACCGCAGCAAGGATGTGATCAAGTCCGGCGGCGAGTGGATCAGCTCCATCGACATCGAGAACATCGCCATGGCGCACCCGGCCATCGCCATGGCGGCGTGCATCGGTATGGCGCACCCCAAGTGGGATGAGCGCCCGATCATCGCCGTGGCCCTGAAGCCCGGTGCCGAAGCGAGTCGCGAGGAACTGCTGGCCTTCTACGAGGGCAAGGCCGCCAAGTGGCAGGTGCCCGATGACGTGGTGTTTGTGGACGCCATTCCGATCGGTGCCACGGGCAAGATGCTCAAGGCCAAGCTGCGCGAACAGCTCAAGGACTATCGTTTGCCCGGCTTGTGAAGCGCAGTGGGCGTGGCGCTCGGGGAAGCGCTGCGCCCGCTGACATGCCGGCCGCCGGCGGCATGTCGTTGGCTTTTTCGGTGGGCCAGTCGCCTGCGCGATAGCTGCTAGGGGCAATCCCTGAGGGGTGGTTTGGTGCAACGCGGTACGCTGCATTCGGTTGATTCAACAGGAGACAAGACCATGAAATTTGCTATCAAAGCAGTAGCTGCATCCGTCATTCTGGTAAGCACTGGCGGCGCGTTCGCCCAAAAGGGTGAAACGGTCAAGATCGCCTGGCTGGATCCGCTCTCGGGCCTCATGGCCGCAGTAGGAACGAACCAGCTCAAGAGCTTTCAATTTCTGGCGGAAGAGTTCAACAAGAAGAATGCAGCCGGCGTCAAGTTTGAAATCATCGGCATCGACAACAAGCTGA
>JANJSZ010000257.1 GCA_024711405.1 Acidovorax sp. | reverse complement strand
CACCTTGGTCATCAGCGCAAACAGGGCGCCCACGGGGGCCGTGGCAGCGCTGTAGGCCGGCACCAGCCAGAAGTTGAGCGGCCACACCGCCGCCTTGATGAGAAAGGCCGTGGCCAGGATGGCCGCCGCCGCGTGCAGCAGGCCGCGTTCGGCGGCGGCCACCAGCGGAATGGTCTGCGCCAGGTCGGCCATGTTCAGGGTGCCGGTGATGCCATACAGCATCGACACGCCCACCAGGAACAGCGAGGACGCAGCCAGGTTGATGGCGATGTAGTGCAGCCCCGCCTGCACGCGCGGGCGGCCCGAGCCGTGCAGCAGCAGACCGTAGGACGCGGCCAGCATGATCTCGAAGAACACGAACAGGTTGAACAGGTCGGCCGTGAGAAAGGCGCCCGTCAGTCCCATGAGCTGGAACTGGAACAACGGATGAAAATGCACCCCCGCGCGGTGCCAGCGGGCCCCCGCAAACACGATGGCGGCCAGCGCGACCAGGCTGGTCAGCACCAGCATCATGGCCGAGAGGCGGTCCAGGGCCAGGACGATGCCAAACGGTGCCTGCCAGTTGGCCGCCAGGTACACGCCCATGCTGCTGGTGGCTCCGGGCTGGTTCGACCACAGCAGCAGGGCCAGCGCCACCAGCAGTCCGAACGCGGTGGACAGCATGTTGAGAACGAGTTTCAGGCGCTGCCGCTCCTCGGGCAGCAGCAGCATGAGCGCGGCCGTGAGCAGGGGCAGGGCGATGGGCGCGAGTATCAGGTGCGGCATCAATGCCGAGGTTGCCTGCTCCATCAGTGCCATCAGGCTTTCAGTCATTGGATGCCCCGGTGCGCGGCGCAGTGCTCATGGCATCTCCTGCAGGTCGCGCGCGCTGCTGCCGTCCACATGGTCGGTGCCCGACATGCCGCGCGATGCCAGCAGCACCACCAGGAACAGGGCCGTCATGGCAAAGCCGATGACGATGGCGGTGAGCACCAGCGCCTGCGGCATGGGGTCGGCGTAGTGGGCCAGGTCCTGCGGCACGCCAGCGCGCAGCACGGGCTCCTTGTCGATCGCCAGGCCCAGGCGGCCCATGCTGAAAATGAACAGGTTGACGGCATAGGACAGCAGCGACAGCCCCATGATGACCTGGAAGGTGCGCGGGCGCAGCAGCAGCCAGACGCCCGAGCCCGTGAGCACGCCGATGGCGATGACCAGAACGATTTCCATCAGCGGGTGGTCTCCTGTGGGGTTTCCTGGGCGGCCTCCTGCTGCGCTGCTTCTTCGGCCAGGCGCGCGTGGTAGCGGTGGCCACGCACCGACTGGTGGGCAATGGCCGTGAGGATCAGCAGGGTGGATCCCACCACGAGCGTGAACACGCCCATGTCAAAGAACATGGCGCTGGCCACATGGATGTCGCCCAGCAGTGGCAGGTTCAGGTGGACGGTGTGGCTGGTGAGAAACGGATAACCCACCACGATCGCCCCGAGCCCCGTGCCCAGGGCGAACAGCAGGCCGGTGCCGATCCAGCGCCGGGGGAACAGCGGCAGATGGGCCTCCACCCAGTGCGTGCCCGAGACGATGTATTGCAGCAGCAGGGCGACCGAGAAAACCAGCCCCGCCACGAATCCGCCGCCGGGCTCGTTGTGCCCGCGCATGAACAGGTAGAACGCCACCACGGTGGCAAAGGGCAGCAAGAGGCGCACCAGCACGGCGGGCACCATCAGGTAGCCCACGGCAGTGTCGGTGGCGTGGCGCGGGTTGAGCAGGTCGGTCTGCAGGTCGGCCGGCATGTTGCGCTGCTGTTCGGGCAGGTCCATGGTTTCGCGCGCGGGGCGAAAGCGCCGCAGCAGGGCATACACGGTCAGGGCCACCACCCCTAGCACCACGATTTCTCCGAAGGTGTCGAAGCCGCGGAAATCCACCAGCATCACGTTGACCACGTTGGTGCCACCGCCCTGGGTCAGGGCATTTTCCAGGAAGAAGGTGGAAGTGCTGTCGGGAAACGGCCGACTTATCATGGCAAAGGCCAGCCAGGCCATGCCACCGCCGGCGGCCAGTGCCAGTGCCATGTCGCGCAGGCGGCGCCACCGGGTGATCGCCTGCTCGGCAAAGGTGGCGACGCGCAGGGTCTCGTCGCGTTTGGGCAGCCAGCGCAGGCCCAGCAGGATCAGCACCGTGGTCACGATCTCGACCACGATCTGCGTCAGTGCCAGGTCGGGTGCCGAGAACCACAGGAAGGTGATGCAGGTGCAAAGGCCCGCCCCACCCGCCAGGGTCAGCGCTGCCAGGCGGTGGTATTTGGCCTGCCAGGCGGCCGCCAAAGCGCAGACCATGCCCACGGCCCAGAGCAGCGCGAACGCGGGCGACAGCGGCAGCATGCTGCGCTGGCCCAGCTGCAAGCCCTGGCCCCACAGCGGCATGGCGCCGGCGGCCAGCGCCGCGCAGACCAGCCACAGCATCTGCCACTGCAGGCGCTGGGTGGATAAAATGCGCCGGCCGCTTCGACCCATCTGTGTGGTGAGGGCCAGTGCCCCGTCAAACAGGCGCCGTCCCTGGAGATGGTGCATGAAGGGCGGGGCATCGATCCGGTCGGCTGCGCGCAGCGCCCGCAGCGCCAGGTACAGCGCGATCCCACCCCCGAGTGCCAGCAGGCTCATGAGGAAGGGTGTGTTCAAGCCATGCCACACCGCCAGGCTGAAGGCGGGCAGCTCGCCGCCCACCACCGGCCGGGCCGCCGCATCCAGAAAACGGCCTACCGCCCATGCGGGCAGCATGCCCACCACGAGGCACGCCAGCACCAGCAACTCGACCGGAACGCGCATCCAGTGCGGCGGCTCGTGCGGCTGGTGGGGCAGATCGGTGGCCGGCGGGCCAAAGAAAACATCCACGGTGAAGCGCAGCGAATAGGCCACGCTGAACATGCCCGCCACGGTGGCGGTAATGGGCAGGACGAAGCCAAGCGCCGGCGTCGTGTCCAGGAACACCGTTTCGGCGAAGAACATCTCCTTGGACAGGAAGCCATTGAGCAGTGGCACACCCGCCATCGCGGCGCTGGCCACCATGGCCAGCGTGGCGGTGACCGGCATCATCGAACGCAGGCCCGACAGGCGCCGGATGTCGCGCGTGCCGCTCTCATGGTCCACGATGCCGGCGGCCATGAACAGCGACGCCTTGAAGGTGGCGTGGTTCATGGTGTGAAAGATGGCGGCCACGGCGGCCAGCGGGCTGTTCAGGCCCAGCAGCAGGGTGATGAGGCCCAGGTGCGAAATGGTCGAATAGGCGAGCAGGCCCTTGAGGTCGTTCTGGAACATCGCGGCATAGCCGCCCACCAGCAGGGTGGCCAGGCCAGCGCCGCCCACCA
>JANJSZ010000253.1 GCA_024711405.1 Acidovorax sp. | reverse complement strand
AGGCGCGCCTGACGCAGCTGGTGGGCGATGCCGGCAAGCGCCTGCACACCGGCCGCAGCCGCAACGACCAGGTGGCCACCGACGTGCGCCTGTGGCTGCGCGGCGAGATCGACCTGATTGGCGATCTGCTGAAAGCGCTGCAGGTGGCGCTGGTCGATGTGGCCGCGCAGAACGTCGAGGTGATCCTGCCCGGCTTCACCCACCTGCAGGTGGCGCAGCCCGTGAGCTTTGGCCACCACATGCTGGCCTATGTGGAAATGTTCCAGCGCGACGCCGAGCGCATGGCCGATGTGCGCCGCCGTACCAACGTGCTGCCCCTGGGCAGCGCGGCCCTGGCCGGCACCACCTACCCGCTGGACCGGGAGCGCGTGGCGCGTACCCTGGGCATGGACGGCGTGTGCCAGAACAGCCTGGACGCCGTGAGCGACCGCGACTTCGCCATCGAGTTCACCGCCGCCGCCAGCCTGTGCATGGTGCATGTGAGCCGCCTGTCCGAGGAACTCATCATCTGGATGAGCCAGAACTTCGGCTTCATCAAGATCGCCGACCGCTTCACGACCGGCAGTTCGATCATGCCGCAGAAGAAGAACCCCGACGTGCCCGAGCTCGCACGTGGCAAGACCGGCCGCGTGGTCGGCCACCTCATGGGACTGATCACCCTGATGAAGGGCCAGCCCCTGGCCTACAACAAGGACAACCAGGAAGACAAGGAGCCGCTGTTCGACACCGTGGATACGCTCAAGGACACGTTGCGCATCTTTGCCGAAATGGTGGGCGGCCAACCCAACCCCGCCACGGGCAAGAAAGAGGGCGGCATCACCGTCAACGCGACCGCCATGGAACAGGCCGCGCTCAAGGGCTACGCCACCGCCACCGACCTGGCCGACTACCTGGTGAAGAAGGGCCTGCCGTTCCGCGATGCGCACGAAACCGTGGCCCATGCCGTGAAGGCCGCCACCACCCACGCCTGCGACCTGTCGGAGCTGCCCCTGGCCGTGCTGCAGGGCTTTCACCCGCAGATCGAAAAGGATGTGTACGAGTGCTTGAGCCTGCGCGGTTCGCTCAATGCGCGCAACACGCTGGGTGGCACTGCGCCTGCGCAGGTGCGTGCGCAGATCGCCCGCCACCAGGCACGCCTGGCTGCATGACCGGTTTTTGAATGACATGTGGCGCTGGCGCTCTGGGGTATTGCGCAATATGCTCTTTATTCAATAGCATTTGAGCGCGCGTGAAGCCAGGTGCATCCTGCGCTCCATCCCGTCTTGCCGCGTTCTCCGCCCGGTATTTTCCTGAGGAGTTGGATATGACTTTGCGTCGCACCCTGATGCCGCTTGCCCTGCGCGGCCTGGCCGCCCTGGCGGCGGCGCTGGCCCTGTCCACCGCCCTGGCCCAGCCGGCCAAGCCGGTGCGCATTTTGGTGGGCTTCCCGCCGGGCGGCGGCACCGATGCCATTGCGCGCACGCTGTCCGAACGGCTCAAGGACGCGCTGGGCGTGCCGGTGGTGGTGGAAAACCGGCCCGGCGCCGGCGGGCAGATTGCCGCGCAGGTGCTCAAGGCTTCGCCGCCCGACGGCAGCACGGTGTTTCTGACGCACGACCACACCATCTCCATCCTGCCGCTGGTGGTGAAAAACCCCGGCTACCAGCCCGACCATGACTTCGTGCCCGTGGCCGGCTTTGCCACCTTTGTGAATGCCTTTGCCGTGTCGGGCGGCACCCCGGCCAAAAACTTTGACGAATACGTGCAATGGGTGCGTACGCAGGGTGGCGGCAAGGGCACCGTGGGCATTCCGGCGCCGGCCTCCACGCCAGAATTTCTGGTGAAGCTGGTGGGCGAGAAATTCCGGCTCGATCTGGTGTCGGCAGCCTACCGGGGTGCGGCACCCATGATGGCCGACATGCTGGGCAACCAGATTGGCGCGGGCGTGGGCTCGGTGCAGGACTTCATGGAAAACCACAAGGCCGGCAAGCTGCGGGTGGTGGCGGTGCTGGGCACCAAGCGCCAGGCGGCCATGCCGCAGGTGCCCACGTTGGACGAACTGGGCCTCAAGGGCTTTGCCGACCTGCCGTATTACGGCTTCTATGCCCCGGTCGGGACGTCGCAGAAATTCCTCAACCAGTTCGCCGTGGCGCTGGCCAAGGTGGTGGGCGAACCCGAGGTGCGCGAGCGCCTCACCGCCATGGGCCTCACGGTGGGCTTCATGACGCCGCAGCAACTGGCCGCGCGCGAACACGCCTACACCGACACCTGGCGCCAGATCATCAAGGCCAGCGGGTTTGTGCCGCAATAGGCGGCGCGAACGCGGCCCTTCACGCCCTCGTCGGCCCGCGCAAGGCGCCAGAAGCCCTGGGCGTGCGATGCAGGCAGGTGCCGCGGTTCTCGTAAGCGCCTGCAATGCGGCGATTGGCGTGCCGCATCGGCCGCTGCCTGGGGCAACCTGTGGAACCAGTGCACGCACGGCGCCAGCACCCTCGCCATGCAGCTGGCGGGCCTGCTCGATGGTGACTGGCGCCAGGGCCCGGGCGGGCGCACGGTGCGCAGACCCCTTGTGCGCCTGTCTGTCTCTTCCCACTGGGACCGCAACCTGCACAACCGCTTTGCCGGCCATGCCTATGTGGAGTGGTTTGGCCAGGCGTCCGATCAGGTGCGCGGCATCTTTGTGCGGGTGACCGACATCGCCGAGAAAAAGCGCATGGAAGACGCGCTGTTCGAAGAAAAAGAGCGCATGCACCTGACGCTCAAGGCCATTGGCAATGCCGTGATGTGCATCGATCTCGATGGCTTCAAGCAGGTCAACGATACGCTGGGCCACGACGGGAGCGACGAATTGCTGGTGCAGATCGCGCAGCGCCTCACGGAGGCCGGCGGCAGTTTCGCCTGCATGCGGGCGCGGATGCCGAGTCCGTGCGGGTGGCGCAAGAAAGCGGGACTGCGCCAGTTTGCTCCTTCAGTAAGCGCCTTTAGCGCTTGCTGTACAAGCGCTGGAGGTCGTTTTTAGGAAATTTTGTGCTGAGGTGCCGCGCCGCTGGCTTGCTGGCGCGAAATTTGTTGCAAGGCCGCGCAAATAAATTTGATGGCCCTGGCATGCGCCGCGGCCTACCATTCGACACCAACCCATCTGTTACCTGGAGTGTCCGCGTGCCCAATCTGTCCAAAATCACCTGCATCGAAGACCTGCGTGTCATTGCCCAGCGCCGTGTGCCGCGCATGTTCTATGACTATGCCGATTCAGGCTCGTACACCGAGGGCACCTACCGCTCCAATACCGCCGATTTCCAGGGCATCAAGCTGCGCCAGCGCGTGGCCGTGAACATGGAAGGGCGCAGCACCCGCACCACCATGATCGGCCAGGACGTGGCCATGCCGGTGGCGATTGCGCCCACGGGCCTCACCGGCATGCAGCATGCCGATGGCGAAATTCTGGGCGCCCGCGCGGCCAGGGCGTTCGGCATACCGTTCACGCTCTCGACCATGAGCATCTGCTCCATCGAAGACGTGGCCCAGCATGTCGGCCCCGGTTTCTGGTTCCAGCTGTATGTCATGCGCGACCGCGATTTCATTGAACGCCTGATCGACCGCGCCAAGGCCGCCGGCTGCTCGGCGCTGCAGCTCACGCTCGATCTGCAGATCCTCGGCCAGCGCCACAAGGACATCAAGAACGGCCTCTCGTCGCCGCCGAAGCCCACGCTCACGAACCTCATCAACCTGGCCACCAAGCCGCACTGGTGCCTGGGCATGCTGGGCACGAAGCGGCGCAGTTTCGGCAACATCGTGGGCCATGCCAAGGGCGTGGGCGACCTGTCTTCCCTGTCGTCCTGGACGGCCGAGCAGTTCGATCCGCAGCTCAACTGGGGCGACGTGGAGTGGATCAAGAAGCGCTGGGGCGGCAAGCTGATCCTCAAGGGCATCATGGACGCCGAAGACGCGCGCCTGGCGGCCAACAGCGGGGCCGACGCGCTCATCGTCAGCAACCACGGTGGCCGCCAGCTCGACGGTGCGCCCTCGTCGATTGCCGCGCTGCCGGCCATTGCCGAGGCGGTGGGCAAGGACATCGAGGTGTGGATGGACGGCGGTATCCGCAGTGGCCAGGACGTGCTCAAGGCCCGCGCTCTGGGCGCGCGCGGCACGCTGATCGGCCGCAGCTTTCTGTATGGCCTGGGCGCCTACGGCGAGGCGGGCGTAACCCGGGCGCTGGAGATCATTCAAAAAGAGCTCGATATCACCATGGCGTTCTGCGGCCATACGGACATCGATACGGTGGACCGTGGCATCCTGCTGCCGGGCACCTATCCCATCGCCTGAGTCGAGGCCGGCGCATCATCGGGTGGCCGCCACCACGCAACCAGGCCTTGAGCGTGGCACGCGTCCACAGGATCTTGCTCGCGCGCAGCGCGGGCGAGTAGGCAGAGTCCTTCAGTGCCCCCGTGCGGCGCCCCACCACGCCTCGGATCTCTGTGCGATGTGATTGAACAGGCCTGAAGCCAAGACAATAAGCGCATGAAGCAAGGTAGCCTGGCCTGAGCGACACCATCAAGCGCACCCGCAAGCGCGAGTTCCTCGACGCCATGGCAATGGTTGTTCCTTGCTGGCATCTATTGCCCTCACCCCTGTCGCTGCCCCGCACACTCGCCTACCGCCCAATCCCTGAACGCCTTCACCAACGGCGTCTGCGCCCGCGCCTCGGGGTAGACCAGGTAATACGCATCGGTGCTCGTCAGCACCTGGTCCGACAGCTCCACCAGACTCCCCGCCGCCAGTTCCTGCTCGATCAGAAAGCGCGGCAACAGCGCCGCGCCCAGGTGGGAGACCGCGGCCTGGGCGATCATGGAGAAGTGTTCGGACTGGGGGCCGCGCAGGGCCAAGGCGGTGGGGGCGCCCACCAGCGCGAACCATTCGGCCCATTGCGTGGGGCGGGTGCTTTGCTGCAGCAGCACCACGCGGGTCAAGTCCTGCGGAGTGCGGATGTCGTGGCGGTCGCGGTAGCTGGGGCTGCACACGGGCACGGTTTCTTCGTGCATCAGGTATTCGCACACGGCGCCGGCCCAGTGCGGTGCGCCGAAGTGGATGGCCGCGTCAAACGGCGTGCCCGCAAAGTCAAAGGGCTCGGTGCGGGCCGAGAAGTTGACCATGGCCTCGGGGTGCAGCGCCATGAACCCACCCAGCCGCGGGATGAGCCAGCGCGTACCCAGCGTGGGCAGCACGGCCAGGTTGAGCAGGCCGTCGGCGCTGGAGAAAGCCATGGCTTTTTGCGTGCTGGCCGACAGTTGCTGCAGCACGTTTTGCACGTCGGCGGCATAGACGCGGCCCGCGTCCGTCAGCACCATGCGTTGGCGCACGCGGTGGAAGAGGGCGGTGCCGATCTGCTCTTCGAGCTGGCGGATCTGGCGCGACACGGCGCTTTGCGTGAGGTGCAGTTCCTCGGCCGCGCGGGACACGCTCTGGTGGCGCGCCGCGGCCTCAAAGGCCAGCAGATCGGCGGTGGAGGGCAGGAAGGTGCGGCGCAGCAGGGTCATGCGTGGATCATGCGTTGGGGGAATGATGGGTGTTGGCAGTCTGTGCACTGGTTTGAGTTACAGCGCATACAGGGTATGCGCGAGCAGCGCTGCAATTTCAGGCACTTCATTCTCCATTGTGATGAAGTAGTTCCATTTTTTTGCTATCCATTGGGGCGGTATTGGCGGATATTGGTGCATTCATGGCGTGGGTTCTCTTGCGCTGTTGTGTTTCTCCACACCCTTTTCACTTTTGCGAGCCGCCATGCCTGCAACCCTTACCGCCGCTTCCCTGGTGTCCGAAGCCGATCAACTGCTGCAGCGCCTGGGCGTGCCCCGTGCGGCCTACACGGGAGGCACGCTGGCGGCGCGCTCACCCATCACGGGCGAGGTGCTGGCCCAGGTGCTGCAGCACAGCCCTGCCGACGCCACCGCCGCCATCGGCCGCGCACATGCGGCCTTCCAGGCGTGGCGCAATGTGCCCGCACCGCGCCGGGGCGAGCTGGTGCGCCTGCTGGGCGAAGAGCTGCGCGCCGCCAAGGCGGACCTGGGCCTGCTGGTGAGCATCGAGGCGGGCAAGATTCCGTCCGAAGGCCTGGGCGAGGTGCAGGAGATGATCGACATCTGCGACTTTGCCGTGGGCCTGTCGCGCCAGCTGTACGGCCTGACGATGGCCACCGAGCGCCCGGGCCACCGCATGATGGAAACTTGGCACCCGCTGGGCGTGTGCGGCGTGATTTCGGCCTTCAACTTCCCGGTGGCTGTGTGGTCGTGGAACGCGGCGCTGGCGTTGGTGTGCGGTGATTCGGTGGTGTGGAAACCGTCCGAGAACACCCCGCTCACCGCCCTGGCCACGCACGCCATTGCGCAGCGTGCGATGGCGCGGTTTGGAAGCGATGCGCCCGCGGGCCTGCTGGAGCTGATCGTGGGCCAGCGCGACATTGGCGAAGTGCTGGTGGATGACGCCCGCGTGCCCGTGCTGTCGGCCACGGGCTCCACCGCCATGGGCCGCGCGGTCGGGCCGCGCCTGGCAGCGCGTTTTGCACGCGGCATTCTGGAACTGGGGGGCAACAATGCGGCCATCGTGGCACCCACGGCGGATCTGGACCTGGCCCTGCGCGGCATTGCGTTCGCCGCCATGGGCACGGCGGGCCAGCGCTGCACCACGCTGCGCCGCCTGTTTGTGCACGAGAGCGTGTACGACCAGCTGGTACCTCAGCTGGCCAAGGTGTATGCCAACGTGCAGGTGGGTGACCCGCGCGCGCCCGGCACGCTGGTGGGCCCGCTGATCGACCGCGCTGCATTTGACGGCATGCACAAGGCGCTGGAGCAAAGCCGCGCGCTGGGCGCCACGGTGCACGGCGGTGGCCGCGTGGAAGGTGTGGGTGGTGCGGATGCCTACTACGTGCGCCCCGCGCTGGTGGAGCTGCAAAAACACGAAGGCCCCGCGCTGCACGAGACCTTTGCCCCCATCCTGTACGTGGTGCGCTACCGCACCATTGACGAAGCCATTGCCATGAACAATGCGGTGGGCGCGGGCCTGTCGTCGTCGATCTTCACGCTCAATGTGCGCGAGGCCGAGTTGTTCATGTCGGCCGCCGGTTCGGATTGCGGCATCGCCAACGTGAACATTGGCCCCAGCGGAGCCGAGATTGGCGGCGCATTTGGCGGCGAGAAGGAAACCGGTGGCGGCCGCGAAGCGGGCTCCGACAGCTGGAAGGCCTACATGCGCCGCGCGACCAACACGGTGAATTACTCCGCTGCGCTGCCGCTGGCGCAGGGCGTGAAGTTCGACGTGTGATGCCCATCGTCATCATTGGCGGTGGCGTCATCGGCAGCGCGATTGCGTACTTCCTCACGCTGCGGCGGCCCGGCTGTGCCGTCGTGGTCATCGAGCGCGATCCGACCTATGCCCGCGCATCGTCGGCGCTATCGGCCAGTTCCATCCGCCAGCAGTTTTCCACCGACATCAACATCCAGATATCGGCGTTTGGCATCGGCTTTCTGCGCAACGTGGGCCAGCTGCTGGCGTGCCATGGCGACGTGCCCGACATTGGTCTGCACGAAGGTGGCTACCTGTACCTGGCCACCCAGGCGGGCGAGGCCACGCTGCGCGAGAACCATGCACTGCAAAAGCAGCACGGTGCCGATGTGGCGCTGCTGGGCCCGCAGCAACTGGCCGAGCGTTTTCCATGGCTGGCGCTGCAGGATGTGGTGCTGGGCTCGCTGGGCCTGTCGGGCGAGGGCTGGTTCGATGGGTATCTGCTGCTCACGGCCCTGCGCAAGAAGGCGCAGAGCCAGGGCGTGCGCTACGTGGCCGATGAGGCCGTGGGGCTGGACACGGCGGCCAGTGACGGCGTGTTGCATGTGAACGCGGTGCGCCTGCACAGCGGTGCCGTGCTGCCCTGTCGCTGCGCCGTGAACGCCGGAGGTCCCTGGGCAGCTGCTATTGCCGGCTGGGCGGGCATTGACCTGCCCGTGGTCGGCAAGCGCCGCACGGTGTTCAACCTCGCCAGCCCTGCCGCGCTGCCGGGCTGCCCACTGCTGATCGACACCAGCGGCATCTGGCTGCGACCGGAGGGCAAGGGCTTTATCTGCGGCTTTACCCCCGCGCCAGAAAACGATGCCGACTTTGCCCCGCTGGAGCCCGAGTACGCCGCGTTCGAGGACCACATCTGGCCCACGCTGGCCGAGCGCATTCCCGGCTTTGAGGCACTGCGCATGCAGGGCGCCTGGGCGGGCTACTACGAGATGAACACCTTTGACCACAACGCGTTGCTGGGCCCGCACACCGCTTGCGACAACCTGGTGTTTGCCAACGGCTTCTCGGGCCATGGCCTGCAGCAGTGCCCGGCTGTGGGGCGCGGCCTGGCCGAATGGATTCTGACCGGCCGCTACCAGAGCCTGGACTTGTCGCCGCTGTCCATCGAGCGCATTGCGCGCCACCAGCCGCTGCGCGAAAAGAACGTGATCTGAGTTCCGCTTTTCTCAACCTGCCATCCACAACACACAAGGAGACAACGACATGGCATCTTTCCGCAAGGCAACGCTCACTGCGCTTGCCGCAGGTCTGGCATTCGCGTGCACGGCATTGGCCCCCGCGCATGCCCAGGCCCCTGGCACCAGCACGCTCGACAAGATCAAGGCATCGGGCAAGGTGGTGCTGGGCGTGCGCGAGACTTCGCCGCCCATGGCCTATGCGCTGGGCGCCAACGAGAAGTACGTGGGCTACCACGTCGAGTTGTGCGAGCGCGTGCTCAAGGAAATCGTGCCCCAGGCCAAGCTCGAATACATTGCCGTGACCGCGCAGAACACCTTGCCCCTGGTGCAAAACGGCACGCTGGACATTGGCTGCGGCCCCACCACCAACAACACCGCGCGCCAGCAGCAGGTGGCCTTTGCCGTGACCACCTACGTGAGTGAAGTGCGCATGGCCGTGCGCAAGGATTCGGACCTCAAATCCATCAGCCAATTGGGCAACCGCACCATTGCGGCCTCCACGGGTACAACCGCCGTGCAGCTGCTGCGCAGGCAAGAGCGCACGCTGGGCGCCCCCATCAAGACGGTGCTGGGCAAGGACCACCACGAGAGCTTCATGCTGCTGGAATCCGGCCGCGCCGACGCCTTTGTGTTGGACGACAACCTGCTGGCCGGGATGATTGCCAACTCCAAGGACCCATCGGCCTACCGCATCGTGGGCGAGCCCCTGGGCGCCGAGCCCATTGCCCTGCTGTTCCGCAAGGACGACCCCACTTTCAAGGCGGCGGTAGACGGCGTGCTCACCAAGTTCATGCAAAGCGGCGAGATGGAAAAGATCTACACCAAGTGGTTCGTGGCCCCCATTCCGCCCAAGAAAGTGAGCCTGAACCTGCCGCTGGGCACCATGCTGCGCCAGCTGTTTGCCGCCCCCAACGACAAACCCCTGGAGACTTACCAGCAATGAACGCGTCCATCCCCGCCACGGCCTTCCGCGCAGCCGACCGCCTGGGCGCCATCGGCGTCTCGGAAATCGTGCGCCTGACGCAAGAAGCCAACCAGCTCAAGCGCCAGGGCCAGCCCGTGATCGTGCTGGGCCTGGGCGAGCCGGACTTCGACACGCCGGACTACATCCTGGAGGCCGCGCAGCAGGCCATGGCGCGGGGGGAGACGCACTACACGGTGCTGGATGGCACGGCCGAACTCAAGGCCGCCATCCAGCACAAGTTCCAGCATGACAACGGGCTCAGCTTTGCGCTCAATGAGATCACCGCCGGTGCCGGTGCCAAGCAGATCCTCTACAACGCGCTGATGGCCACGGTGAACCCCGGTGACGAGGTGATCCTGCCCGCGCCGTACTGGACCTCGTACGCCGACATGGTGTTGATTGCGGGGGGCGTGCCCGTTGTCGTGCCCTGTACCGAGGCCAATGGCTTTCGCGTCACGCCCGAGCAGCTGGAGGCTGCCATCACGCCGCGCACGCGCTGGGTGTTCATCAACTCGCCGTCCAACCCCAGCGGCGCGGCCTACAGCGCCGAGCAATTGCGCCCCGTGCTGGAGGTGGTGGAGCGCCACCCGCGGGTGTGGCTGCTGGCGGACGATATCTACGAACACATCCTGTACGACGGCCGCGCGTTTGCCACGCCGGCCGCCGTGCGGCCTGCGCTGCGCGAGCGCACGCTGACGGTGAACGGCATCTCCAAGGCCTATGCCATGACGGGCTGGCGCCTGGGCTATGGCGCAGGCCCCAAGGCACTCATCGCGGCCATGGCCGTGGTGCAGAGCCAGGCCACGTCGTGCCCCTCGTCCATCAGCCAGGCGGCGGCCGTGGCGGCGCTGACCGGCCCGCAGGACGTGGTGGCCGCGCGCTGCCGCACGTTTCAGGCGCGGCGCGATCTGGTGGTGGCGTCGCTCAATACATCGCCAGGACTGCGCTGCCGCGTGCCCGAGGGCGCTTTCTACACCTTTGCCAGTTGCGAAGGCGTGCTGGGCCGCACCACGCCCGGCGGCATGCTGCTGCGCACCGATGCCGACTTCTGCGCCTACCTGCTGCGTGAGCACCATGTCGCCGTGGTGCCCGGCGGCGTGCTGGGGCTGGCGCCATACTTCCGCATCTCGTACGCTGCATCTACCGCCGACTTGCAAGAAGCCTGCGCGCGCATCCAGCGCGCCTGCCGGGCACTGTTCTGAATTTTTGATCCGATACCGCTGATATGAACACGACCTCCCTTACCCCTCGCACCGGCGGCCAGATACTGGTGCAGCAGCTCATCACCCACGGCGTGAGGCAGCTCTTTTGCGTGCCCGGCGAAAGCTACCTGGCCGTGCTCGACGCCCTGCACGATGCGCAGATTGCCGTCACCGTGTGCCGCCAGGAGGGCGGCGCGGCCATGATGGCCGAGGCGCAGGGCAAGCTCACCGGCCAGCCCGGCATCTGCTTTGTGACGCGCGGGCCGGGTGCCACCAATGCTTCGGCAGGCATTCACATTGCGCACCAGGACTCGACCCCCATGATCTTGTTCGTGGGCCAGGTGGCGCGCGGCGCCATGGGGCGCGAGGCGTTTCAGGAGCTCGACTACAGCGCCGTGTTCGGCACCATGGCCAAGTGGGTGGTGCAGATCGACGATCCGGCGCGCGTGCCCGAGCTGGTCTCGCGCGCCTTCCATGTGGCCACCTCCGGCCGCCCCGGCCCTGTGGTGGTGGCACTGCCGGAGGACATGCTGACCGAAGCCGCTGCGGTGGCCGATGCATCGCCTTACCAGGTGACGGAGACGCACCCCGGCGCCGCACAGATGGCCGAGCTTTTTCAGCGCCTGCAAGCTGCGAAGAGCCCTGTGGCGATTCTGGGCGGCAGCCGCTGGTCCGAGCAGGCCGTTCGCGAGTTCACCGCGTTCGCTGAGGCGTGGTCGTTGCCGGTGTACTGCTCGTTCCGCCGCCAGATGTTGTTTCCAGCCACACACGCGTGCTACGGCGGCGACCTGGGCCTGGGCGTGAACCCCAAGCTGCTGGCGCGCATCCAGGCGTCGGACCTGGTGCTGGTGGTGGGCGGGCGCCTGTCTGAAGTGCCCTCGCAGGGCTATGAGCTGTTCGGCATTCCCACGCCTGCGCAGTCCTTCGTGCATATTCATGCTGACGCCGATGAGCTGGGCAAGCTCTATCGCCCCACACAGGCCATCCACGCCACACCGCAGGCATTCACTGCGGCGCTGAATGCGGTGCGCCCCACGGCCGGTGTGCCCTGGAAGGCACACACCGAAGCCGCTCACGCGGAGTATTTGGCCTGGAGCGACCCGGCACCCATCCGCATCCCCGGTGACTTGCAGATGGGCCAGGTGATGCAGCATCTGAAGGACGTGCTACCGGCCGACGCCATCTTCTGCAACGGCGCGGGCAACTTCGCCACCTGGGTGCACCGCTTCTGGCCGTTCACCACCTATGCGAGCCAACTGGCGCCCACCAGCGGTTCCATGGGCTACGGCCTGCCCGCCGGTGTGGGCGGCAAGCGCCTGTGGCCGCAGCGCGAGGTGCTGGTGTTTGCGGGTGATGGCGACTTCCTCATGCACGGCCAGGAGTTCGCCACCGCCGTGCAATACGGCCTGCCCCTCATCGTGGTGCTGCTGGACAATGCCATGTACGGCACCATTCGCATGCACCAGGAGCGCGAGTACCCCGGCCGCATCAGCGCCACACAGCTCAAGAACCCCGACTTCAAGGCCTATGCCCAGGCCTTCGGCGGCCACGGCGAGCGTGTGGAGCGCACCGCAGATTTCGCCCCCGCCCTGGCCCGCGCGCGTGCCAGTGGCCTGCCCAGCGTGCTGCACTGCCTGATCGACCCGGAGGCCATCACGCCCACCGGTACGCTGCAGGGCATTCGCAGCGCAGCGCTCGCCAAGCAGTAGCGGACGTCGGGCAATTACGGGGTGGCGCGGGCGCCGCCCGATTGCCGCAGGGTCTGCACCAGCAGGCTCTGCAGGCTGTCCACCGCCTTCGAGCCGCGCGATGCACGGCTGCGGTACACGGCCACCTCCATGGGTGCCAGCGGGCCCAGTCCGTGCTCGGTGCCCAGCACCTGCAACTGCGCAGGCACGCTGCAGTGGGTGAGGGCGGCCACGGCCAGGCCACTTTCCACCGCCGCGATCTGCCCGGCCAGGCTGGAGCTGTGGTAGACGACCTTGTAGCGGCGGCCCTGCTGCGCCAGCGCGTGGATGGCGACGCGCCGCGCCAGGCTGGCCGATTCGTACACCGCAATGGGCAGCGGGTCGCGCCGCCATAACTCGAACTGCGCCGAGCCCACCCATGCCATGGGCTCGTGGAACAGCAGCGTGCCGCGGCGCGCGTGGTCGCGCGAGATCAGGGCCAGGTCCAGGTCGCCGCTGGCCACGCGCGGAATGAGCGCGGTCGATTGCTCGCAATCGAGCTCGATCTCCACCCCGCTGTGCCGGGGCGCAAAGCGCTTGAGCACGGGCGTGAGGTAGCGGGCGGCGTAGTCATCGGGCACGCCCAGCCGCACGCGGCCTGTGAGCGCATCACCGCTCAGTGCGTCATGGGCTTCGGCATGCAGCGCCAGGATGCGGCGCGCGTAGCCCAGCAGGGTTTCCCCCTCGGGCGTCAGGTGCTGCTTGCGCGCGTCGCGCTCCAGCAAGCGGTGGCCCACGGCGTCTTCGAGTTTTTTCAGCTGCATGCTCACGGCGGACTGGGAGCGGTGCACCTCCAGCGTGGCACCCGAGAGCGAGCCCGCATCCACCACGGCCACCAGGCATTGGAGCCAATCGAGTTGCAGGTCGCGGTAGCCCATGGTTTGAATGAATTCGATTATCGAATGATATTTTCATTAATTATGCGCTTTTCATGGCGAATGCTGGCGGCCACACTGCGGCATGCACAAGCCGTCTTCTTCCGCTTCTGGCGCACCCGCAGCCGTTGTCCGTGCCACTCCCGCGCACCAGGGGACCGTGCCCTTTGTCCTGGGCAATGCCCTGCTGGGCAGCATTGGCGTGTTCGTGCATGAGGCCCAGGCAGACCCGGCGACCCTGACCTGGTTCCGGTGCGCCTTTGGCCTGCTGGGGCTCACGCTGTGGCTGGCCTGGCGCAGGCCCTCGCGTGGACTATGGCGCGGGCTCTGGGTGGGCTGGACTGCATTGCCCTGGGTGCTGCTGCTCGGCGGGCTCCTGCTGACGAGCTGGTGGCTGTTTTTCACGGCCATCCAGCAGGTGCCTGCCGGGGTGGCGGTGGTGCTGTTCCATGTGCAGCCGTTGTGGGTGCTGCTGCTGGGGGTGTGGTGGCTGAGGGAGACCATGCCAGGCCAGCGTGTGCTGTCGGTGCTGGGTGCCATGGCGGGCCTGGTGCTGGCAACAGGTGTGGCCGAGGGGCTGGCCGCGCCGGGTGGTGGGCAGGCACCTGGCTACTGGCAGGGGGTGGCCCTGTGCCTGGTGGGCGCGCTGTGCACCGCTGTGGTGACGGTGGTGGCCAAACGCCTCCAGGCCTTGCCCGTGGGCACCCTGGCCTGGTGGCAATGCGCGCTGGGCTCGGTGGTGCTGTGGGTCGCACCCGTGGAGCAAGGCTGGCCCGCCTGGGGCGCCGCATGGGCATGGCTGGCCGGGCTGGGGCTGATCCACACCGGGCTCGCCTACACCTTGATGTATGCAGGCATGGCCCGGATGTCCACGGCCCGGGTGGCGGTGCTGCAGTTTGCCTACCCCGTGGTCGCCATCGTGGTCGATTGGGCCTGCTTTCAGCAATCCCTGGGTACCTTGCAACTGGTGGGGTGTTGCTGATGCTGGCCTTCATCGGGGTGGGGGAGCGTGTGGCGCGTGGCCGGCGGTAGTGCTCCAGGCAGTGGCGGGGTGATCGCAAGGCCCTGGATGGCAAGCCGCCGCGCACAATACCGGGTGTGACCGCCGCCGAGACCGATTTGCCTGCCGAACTTCCGCCCGCACAGCCTGCCTCAGGCGGCAAGCTGCGCCGCATCGCCCATCTCGACATGGATGCGTTCTTTGCCTCCGTCGAGTTGCTGCGCTACCCGCAGCTCAAGGGCCTGCCGGTGGTGATTGGCGGTGGGCGGCGCAAGGTGGACGATTGGCTGCTGCAAAGCCCCGATGGCACGGGGCCGCGTGAGCCGCGCTTTATTCCCGTGGCCGATTTCCCGTTGCTCAAGGATTACGTGGGCCGGGGTGTGATCACCACCGCCACCTATGCCGCGCGGCAGTTTGGCGTGGGCTCGGCCATGGGCATGATGAAGGCCGCGCGGCTGTGCCCTCAGGCCATCGTGCTG
>JANJSZ010000244.1 GCA_024711405.1 Acidovorax sp. | reverse complement strand
TGGTGGTCAATCCGCTCATCGTCTTTCTGGCGCTGCGCGTCAATCCCTATCCGCTGGTATTCACCTGCCTGCGCGAGAGCGGCGTGACGGCGTTCTTCACGCGCAGCTCGGCGGCCAACATCCCCATCAACCTGGCGCTTGCCAAACGCCTGAACCTGAACGAAGACACCTACAGCATCGCCATTCCACTGGGCGCAACCATCAACATGGCCGGTGCGGCCATCACCATCAGCGTGCTGTCGCTGGCGGCAGCGCACACCCTGGGCATTGCGGTGGACGCGCCGACTGCCCTGCTGCTGTGCGTGGTGGCGGCCGTGTGCGCCTGTGGCGCCTCGGGCGTGGCCGGCGGCTCGCTGCTGCTGATTCCGCTGGCATGCAGCCTGTTCGGCATCAGCAACGATGTGGCCATGCAGGTCGTGGCCATCGGTTTCATCATCGGCATCCTGCAGGATTCGGCCGAGACGGCGCTCAATTCATCCACCGATGTGCTGTTCACGGCCGTGGCCTGCCGCTGGGCAGATCCAGCGCGCAAACACCCGGCCCCCTGAAGCGTCGGCGGGGTCAGGGACTGACCTGGCCGGCCACGATGCTGATGAGGCGGTCGCAGCGCTGGGCAATGGCACGATCGTGCGTGACCAGCACCAGCGTGGTGCCTTGCTCGCGGTTGAGGTCAAACATCAGCTGCATGATGGTCTCGCCGGTGGCGAAATCGAGGCTTCCGGTGGGCTCGTCGGCCAGCAGCACGGCCGGCCGCATCACAAAAGCGCGCGCCAGCGCCACGCGCTGTTGCTCCCCCCCGCTGAGCACCTTGGGGTAATGCCCCAGGCGCTGGCCCAGCCCGACATGCCTGAGCATCTCGGTGGCGGCCGCGCGGGCATCGCTGCGATTGGCCAACTCCAGTGGCAGCATGACGTTTTCGAGCGCCGTGAGGTTGCCCATGAGCTGGAAGCTCTGGAAAACGAAGCCCACCTTTTGCGCGCGCAGCGCGGCGCGGCCGTCTTCGCTCAGCGCAAACAGATCCTGGCCATCGAGCCGCACAGTGCCGCGCGTGGGGGTGTCAAGGCCCGCAATGATCGACAGCAGGGTGCTTTTGCCCGAGCCTGACGCGCCGACAATCGCCACGGTTTCCCCAGGCGCCAGGCGGAAATCGATATCACGCAGAATGTCCAGCGTACCGGTGGAGTCGGTCACCGACTTGAATACATGCTCGACCGCAATAATGGGTGTGGCTGGCGTGGGGGTGGTTTCGGAAATGAAAGTTTTTTTTTTGTGATTTGCGATCTGCATCGACGCCACTTTATCCTGACCGCCGCAGGCGGCGCACTGGTGGGCCTTTGCACCCCTGTGGCCATGGCACAACCGGGCAGCAAGGTACCGGCAGCCTCGGCGCGGCCCAAGGTCATCCTGGTACTCGGTGACTCGCTCAGCGCCGAGTACGGCCTGGCGCGCGACACCGGCTGGGTGGCGTTGCTGGAAAAGCGCCTGGCGCAGGAAAAGATCGCAGCCACCGTGGTGAATGCCAGCGTGAGCGGAGAAACCACCTCCGGCGGGCGTTCGCGCCTGGCGGCATTGCTGGCACAGCACCAGCCCAGCCAGGTGGTGATTGAGCTCGGCGGCAATGACGCCCTGCGGGGCCTGCCACTGAAAAATACCGAGGAAAACCTGTCGTGGATGGTGCAGACAGCACAGAAATCGGGTGCCAAGGTACTGCTGGTGGGAATGCAGGTGCCGCCCAACTACGGTACCGACTACGCCAACCGTTTTGCGTCCACCTTTGCGGCGGTAGCCAAGGCGCACAAGGCGGGTGTGGTGCCGTTTTTCCTCAAGGATGTGGCCGATGGGCCCGACCCTACCCGGCTGTTCCAGCCAGACCGCATCCACCCGCGCGCCGAGGCGCATCCACAGATGCTGGCCAACGTGTGGCCGGAACTCCAGAAGCTCTTGCGTTAAGAGCCCTGGACAAAATCAATGGCCGGCAGGCTCCGGAGGCTCGGCGGGTGCGGGAGAGGCCAACGCTGCAGGCCCGCCGACCGGCTGGTCGTGTTGCGGCTCATCGGGCCTGCGCTGGGTTTTGGCTTTGAGCTTCTCTTCCTTTTTTTGCTTTTTGGCGAGCTCGCGCTGGCGCTTTTCGTATCCGTAGTTGGGTGTTGCCAAGGTATTTGCTTCCTGAAGTAGGAGTCCACTTTAACAGCTTGCCCTCAGGGTGCCCTCAACCCGCCACGCGTGGCACAGAAGACACCGCCGCGCGGTAGGCATGCCAGCTGGCATGGCCCAGCACCGGGCCAGCGAGCAGCAGGCCTGCTCCCCACCACCACAGCGACACGGCCACGATCAGCGTGATCAACAGCCCCCACAGCAGCATGACGGCGGAATTCTCCAGCACCACCCGCATGCTGGTGATGCCCGCGGTCAGCGCATCGGTGTCACGGTCCAGGATCATCGGAATGGAAACCACCGAAGTCGAAAAAACGAGCACGGCAAAGGCACCGCCCACCGCCAGATAGACACCGACAAAGCCCCAGTTCTGGGGGTTGAAAATGGCCGCCATCACCCCGGTGGTGGACGGCATGCCGGTGTTGAAGAACACGGCAAACACCACCAGCGACGCCCTGCCCCACAGCAACTCCAGCATCACCAGCACCAGCACCAGCATGCCCATGCTGCCCATGTGACTGTCCCAGCAGGTGATGGATTGCCCCAGATCGGGCGATTGGCCGGCCTCGCGGCGCCGGCTGGTGTCATACAGGCCCATCGCCAGAAACGGTCCCAGCAGCAGGCACCCGCTGGCCAGCGACATGGTGTATTCGGGCCGCGTGCGAAACACCCAGCCCAGCACCAGCGCCATGCCCCAGAAAAATGCGCCATAAAAAAGGGCAATGCCCGGGGCGGCGGCGGCGTCCTGCATGCCCTTGCGCAACCAGCGAAAAGGATCGGTCAGGTGCAGGGGATTGAGCGTGATCGCCACGGCTGTGGCAGGCGAAACCTGGACGGAGGGATGTGCGGACATGGCGGTAATGGCGGTAATGGCAACAAGTTGCGAGGGCGGACTGGGTCGACGGGCGCAACGCCCGTTGACATAGGTCAATACCCTAATCCACCTGCCCGCCATGCGCCACTGAGGAAACTACCACCCCAGCGCCCCCGTGCCATCAGGCAATCAGACCGCGCCGAAAGCCCGGGCCATGGCCTGCTGCACATCCTGGCGAAGGTCATCAACATCCTCCAGCCCCACGGAAAAGCGCACCAGCGTGCCAGGCTGCAGGTGCGGCACAGGGCGGCTGCGCATGGACGCCAGCTGGTAGGGCACCACCAGGCTCATGGGGCCGCCCCAGCTGTAACCCAGCTTGAACAGGTGCAGGCCATCGCAGAACGCATCGACCTGGGCCTGGCTGTAACGCGCATCGATCACCACGCTGAACAAGCCAGCCGCCGCGCCGTCGCCATGGTTGGCAGCACCGCACAGGGCCCGCCAGTGGGCGTGGCCCGGGGCGCCGGGCAGTGCCGGGTGCAGCACCTGGGCCACGGCGCTCTGCTGCTGCATCCACAGCGCCAGCTGGCGTGCCGCCGCATCGTGCGCACGGTAGCGCAAGCCCATGCTGGGCAGGGCACGCAGCACGGCTTCGGCGTCGTTGGCGGCAATGCCCAGGCCCAGTCGCATGTGCGTGAGCTTGATTTTCATGTGCAGGGCCAGGTCGCGCGTGATGACACTGCCCATCAGCACATCGCCACCGCCGCTGGGATATTTGGTGAGCGCGTGGACCGATACATCGACCGCTAGGCTGCCGCTGCCATCCCCGTCCAGATCAAAGGGCGCAAATGCCAGGCCGGCACCCCAGGTATTGTCCAGTGCCGACGTCACACCCCGGGCACGGCAGATACGCACCTGTTCGCAAAGATCGGGAAACTCCATGGTCACCGACCCGGGTGCTTCCAGCCACACCAGCCGGGTTGCGGAAGTGATGCGCGCAGCCAGATCCGCGGGATCAAGGGGGTCATACAGTACGTGGCGAATGCCGAAACGGACCAGCTCCCCGTTGGCCAGGTCCTTGCTGGGGCCGTAGGCATTGTCTGGAATCAAGACTTCATCCCCGGGCTGGAGCAAGGCCAGCGCCACGTTGGCAATCGCCGCCAGGCCGCTGGGAACCAGCACGCACTGCCGCCCGCCCTCCAGCGCGCACAGGCGCTCTTCCAGGATGAAGGTGGTGGGCGTGCCGTGCAGGCCATAGGTGTAGCCGCTCTTGTCTTTCCATTCGCGCGACCGCATCGCCGCCACGTTGGGAAAAATGACGGTGGAGGCCTTGAAAACGCCAGGCTGGGGTGCGACAAACCCGGCGGGAGGTGTGTAGGCGTGGTGGACGATGCGGGTGGCGGGGCCGAAAGCGGTGTCTTCATTCATGCCTGGCATGGTAGCGCGCGACAGCACCATCCGACTGCCACACGTCTGCGCCAAAGCGCATCCCCAGCGGCACCCCCAGGATGCCGGGTATCAGCTGGCGACCTTGAGGTTGTTGGTCACCGACATCACACCCTTGACGCCTTTGGCGATGGTTTCAGCACGCTCGCGGGAGCTTGCATTGGGTGCGGAGCCGGTAAGCGTGACGGCACCGGCACGGGTGTCCACATCGATCTTGAACGCGCTCAGGTCCGGGTCCTTGGCCAGGCCGGCGGACACTTGCACCGTGATGGTGGCGTCATCCACGGCGCCCATGGCGGCACTGCCCATTTCCTGGGCGTCCGACTGCACCTTGGCGGCGCCTTCCTCCACCTTGGTTTCCGCGGTCTTGAGCGCGCTTTCTGCCTTGATCTGCGCCTCTGCGGCGGCCTGTTCGGTTTTTTGCACTGCGGAATCGAGCTTTTGCCCCACGGTGGATTCCTCCTGCTTGCTGCAGGCAGCCAGCCCAAACGCCAGGGCACTGACGCCGAGAATGGTCCAGATGCGTTGCGAGCTGCTGTGCGGGAAATGGCGAATATTCATGTGCGACTCCTTCCAGGTAAAGATGGTGTGAATGTAGGCAAGCCACACACCCGCCAGGGTCGGAAAGCGCCGAATGGGCTGTAGGACAACACCGCCAGCCACCTTCCTCCCGCAGCGCGGCAGGCAAGGCGCCGAGCCCGCGCAACGGCGACAATAGTGGGGATGTCGCTTCACCCCTTGTCCCGCTGGCTACCTTTTCTGGCCTGGCCGCGCCCTGACCGCGCCTTCCTCCGGGGGGAGTTCTGGGCCGGCATGACCGTGGGCCTGATGCTGGTGCCGCAGGGCGTTGCCTACGCCGCCCTGGCGGGCATGCCGCTGGTGACAGGCATCTATGCATCCCTCGTGCCGGCGCTGGTGGCCGTGCTGTTCAGTGCCTCCACGCGCCTGGGCGTGGGGCCCACGGCCCTCACCAGCCTGTTGATCGGTGCATCGCTCTCGGGTCTGGCCGAGCCCGGCAGCGCGCAGTGGGTGGCCATGGCCGCCTGGATGGCGATCCTGTCGGGCCTGCTGCAGCTGGTCATGGGACTGGCGCGCTTTGGCTGGCTGCTCAACCTCGTGACCTCGCCGGTGCTCAGCGGCTTCACCCAGGCGGCGGCGCTGCTGATTCTGTCGTCCCAGCTCGGCGCGCTGACAGGTCTGCGCTCCGATCTGGGGGCCTTGTGGACGACACCCTCGCTGGGCCACTTCGACCTGATCGCAGCAGCCTTCGGGCT